>JBBQYR010000008.1:0-59869 GCA_038208565.1 Chthoniobacterales bacterium | reverse complement strand
CCATGACGACGGCATCGAGCACGGCCTCGTCGCGCGCGTCTGGAATCAAGCCAGGACGCCGAGCGCCGCGCGATTCACCTCCGCTACGCCATGGCAAACCGCGCAGCGTCTTACCCACATCGAAACGCCCATCGAGCCACTGCCGCTCAAAGACGGCGCGCTGGAAGCGACCATCGGCGCGCAACGCATCGAGACCTTCGGATTGAAACCCGCCATCCCATGAACCGCCGCCCCGTTCTCCATCGCGTCACACCATCCGTGCGTTTCTGGAGTAGAGCGAGAGTTCGCAAAAACCGCCGAACGGCTGCGTCCTCCCAAGGACGATCACGTCGAAGGGCACCACAAGAAACGCTGTTGATTTCCAAGCCCACAAATTAACATGGGCCGAATGCCGACGCGAAAATTCCAGGATTTTTCCGCCTACCGCCAGTTCACCGACGACCTTCGTGCTCTGGCGGTGACACCTCGCGTGGATGCGGAATGGACGAGTAAGGTAAGCGCCTCGCTGGACGGCGTGGCCGGTGCCGAACTCCGGCGACTGGTCGAGCTTCCGACACGGCGGGCGTTCGGCGCGTTCTTCACCGGGTCTGTGTTGGCTGAGCAGCTTCTTGGTGACCTGCGTTTTCGGACCGGCAAGCAGTTTATCTACGACCCCACTGTGGGAGCCGGTGACCTGCTGTTGGCAGCGGCGCGGCGGCTCCCACTCCGCAGGACGCTCGCAAACACCTTGGCTGAGTGGGGCCAATGTCTCGCTGGCACTGATTTGCAGACGGAATTTGTCGAGGCGACGAAACTCCGCATCGCCCTGCTCGCCCGCCAACTCCACGGCGGGAAAACCATGCTGCCAAATGGCTGGCAATCACTCCTGCCGCACATCCGATGCGCCAACGGTCTTGAGCAAAAGTCTCTGTTTGCCCGCGCCACTCACCTGCTGATGAACCCGCCCTACAGCCTCACGACGGCTCCTACGGACTGCAAATGGGCAGGCGGACGAGTGTCTGAGGCGGCGTTGTTTGTTGTCAGCGCGCTGGAGCAAGTTACGGCAAAGACCCGGTTGCTTGCTATCCTGCCCGATGTCCTGTGCTCCGGTTCATTCCAGCATCACTGGCGCGAGCGCGTCAGCGATTTGGGAGAAATCGCATCGGTCGAACGCTACGGCATCTTCGACGACTCGGCTGATGTGGATGTGTTCCTTCTCGACGTGCAACGACGTTCCACTATCGGCGCGACTGCAAACCGGTGGCCCACCCCCGGCGAGAGCAATGGCGCCAGCATTGCCGACTACTTCGATGTGCATGTCGGGCGCGTCGTCCCTCACCGCGACCCTGAAGCCGGTAAACTTCATCCTTACATCCATCCGAGGAACGTCCCGGTCTGGGAGGAAATGACGCGCTTCCCCGACAAACGTCGTCACGCAGGGCTCACCTATCAGCCACCCTTCGTCGTGCTGCGCCGCACTTCGCGCCCCGGACATCCGTATCGTGCGGCGGCCACCGTGATCCTCGGCAAACGGGCTGTCGCGGTAGAAAACCACCTCATCGTCTGCGAGCCGCACGACAAGTCCGCCGACACCTGCCGTGAGTTGATGAGCCAACTGCACACGCAGCGCGTGAATGACTTCCTCGACCAACGCATCCGTTGCCGGCACCTGACCGTGGGCGCGGTGGCGGCAATTCCCTTCACTGTCTGACGATGGCAAAACCAGCAGCCAACTCACAGCCGACATCGGAGCGACTTCGCTTCTCCACGGCAGTGCTGCGTTTGCTGGGCGAGGAACTGAATCCATCGCCAGATCAGGGTATCCTCGAACTCATCAAGAACTCTTACGATGCGGACGCACGACGCTGTTCGGTTGAGTTGAAGGGCGTCCAAATCAAAGGCGGGTCCATACGCATCGTGGACGACGGCATCGGCATGAGCGCGGACGACATCCGCAACGGCTGGCTCATCGTCGGTGATTCGATCAAAAGCAGGAGTGAGAAAAGTCCGTCGGGCCGACTGCTCGTCGGCAGCAAGGGACTCGGCCGACTCGGCGCGCTGCGGCTCGGCGAGAAAGTCGCGCTGACGACGCGGCCGAAATCCGAGCCTGGCGTCCAATATCGCGTGGAGATCGACTGGAGCGCGTTCGACCGCGTGCGGGTGGTGGAGGAAGTGGAACTCGCCGTGACTCGCGAGGAGGCTCCGATGGGCACCAGCCACGGAACCGAGATCGTCATTTCCGAACTGCCCACGGCATGGCGCAAGAGCGACATCAAGCGCCTTGCGCGAGCAATTCTCTTGCTGCGTGACCCGTTCGCGGATGACCGCAGTTTTCACGCAACGCTCAAAGCGGAGGAGTTCGCGGAACTGGAGGAACTCGCGCGCGCCGGATACTTTTCGGAGTGCGACTTTCATCTGATTGCGAAGATCGACGAAAACGGACGCGCCTCGGCGGAAGTAACATCGGCAGGCGGAAAGCGGATCTTCACCGGCAAGCACGCGGACATTTCAAACGACAAGGAGCACCCGATCTACGAGATGCCGGCGCTGACGTTCGAGCTTTGGGAATTCAACCTTTCGAGCAAGGGATTCGCGGTTTCCACGAAACAGACGACGCTAACGGCGCTCAAGGCGTGGCTGGACCAGTTCGGAGGCGTGAAGCTCTACCACCGCAGTGTGCGGGTGCTCCCGTATGGCGAACCGAAGAACGATTGGCTCGATATGAACCTGCGCAGGTCGCAGCATCAGGAGTTGCGACCGAGCACGAATAACTCGGTGGGATGCGTGCGCATCCAAGACCCGGCAGGAGTGTTTCAGCAGAAGACCGACCGGCTCGGATTCGTGGAAAACACCGCATTAGAGGCGCTGCGGCGGTTTACCGATGACGCCCTCGACTGGATGGCGGGGCAGCGGAGGATCGAGCGCGACCGTCGGAAGAAGGCGGCAGCCGAGCGAATCGAGAAGGAGAAGAAAGACGCGGAGAGCGGAGTAGCTACCGCGATCGGAAACCTGCCGCCGGCGCAACGCAAGGAAGTCGAAGCGGCAGTCAGCAAGTTGAAGTCGGCGCACGAAGCGGAGGTCGAACTGAAGGATGAAATCGCGCAGCTCTACTTCACGCTCGGGACAGTCGGCACGACGGCGGCGGCCTTCGCGCATCAGACGAAGGTGCCGATCAAAGGCATCGTGACCGACGCAACGATGCTCGAAGATTTACTTGGCGATCCCACCCAGCTCGCTCTTTTCCGCGAGGAAAGCAGCGAGGCGGTCAAACGAATCCATCTCGAAGCTAAGGCGATCTATTCATTCTCGGCTGTGACGCTCCGTTTGCTGGAACACGAAAAGCGCCGTTCCGCGCGGCACTCGATTCACGATTTGATCGATGAAACCGTCGAGTTGCTGAAGCCATACTTGGAGGCGCGGAAGACCGACGTAGAGCGCGACTACGCCGATAGTGTCCTCCGCGTTTGGTGTCCGCGAGCAGCCTTCGAGGCTATCTTCACGAATCTTCTCACCAACTCACTCCAGGCGTTTGAAGCGCGGGCCAAGTCCGGCGCAGCGCCCGGACCGCGCAGGATTCACATCCAGACGCGGGCCTCCGGGGGCATGGCCGTCATCCGCCTGCAAGACAACGGCCCCGGCATCGAAAAGCTTGCGCTTGAAGAAATTTGGCTCCCCGGAAGGACGACGACGGACAAGGGAACCGGTCTCGGACTCGCGATCGTGAAAGACGTTGTGGAGGAACTGCGCGGGCGCGTGGAGGCCGATGCCCACGGCGAACTCGGCGGCGCTTGCTTCACCATCACACTCCCGCTCAAAAGCTGATATGCCCACGCTCGCCTTATCGAACCAGCGCGTGGCGATCTTCGAGGACGACGTTACGAATCGAGGCCGCTGGACCAGCATGGTGAATCTCTGCGGCGGCACGCCGCTGCCAGTGGCAGACCACGCACCCAGCCTGAAAAACCTCAAGGCGTTCTTCAAAACGGAGAAAGTTACTATGCTGATGTGCGACCATCACCTGTTCGAGCAAGGCGACTACGCGGGCTACTACGGAGCGGAGGCCGTCGCGGCGAGCTACCGAAGCGGGATCGCAGGCATTCTAGTCACGGCTTTTGAACGGGATGACGCCGAACTTTCACTGCGCAAATATCGGCGCTGGATCCCTGCGCTCATCAACTCGCCGAAACTGACACTCAACAATTTAAGTGAGGCGTTGCTCCAAGCCGACCGCGAAGTCCGGCATCAAGCTCCGATCCGCGAACGCGTGCCGCACCGCACCATCATGACAGTGCGACGAATCGAAAACCGCGGGACGCACAAAATCGTGAAGGTGATGATGAGCCAGTGGAACGCCGCCGTCGAAGTAGGGTTCCCGCTGGAAATGGTGCCGGAAAAGCTTAAGCCCGCCGTCGCTCCGGGCGCACTGCTCATCGCCCAAGTGAACATCGAGGCGACCCGCGCCGAAGACCTTTACTTCGACAAGTTCGAGCTACCCGACGCCGATGTCCTCAAAAAAGCCAAAACCATTCTTGGTCATCCTTGATGTCGGACACGGCAACGCAGCCGTGCTACATGATGAAGGTGGCACGGTAGTTTTCGACACGGGCAAGGGCGCCCACGTCGGACGCCACCTACAGGAAGCAGGCGTGAAGCGCGTTGGGGCAATGCTACTCTCCCACGCCGACGCCGACCACATCGGAGGAGCGGTGACGCTGCTGATGAACACAACGCTGGAAATCGACGAGGTTCTACTCAACTCGGATGCCTCCAAGAACTCCGCCGTATTCGAGCATTTATGCTATGCGTTAGCTGAGGCGAACCAACGTGCTGGAACCCGATTTGACCGGCGGCTTGCAACAAGCACTCGAATCGAGCGCAACGGATCAACCATCGAAGTCCTCCATCCGCCGGATACGCTGGCACTATCCGGCGTCGGCGGGAAATCGAAGTCTGGCAAACGCCACACATCCAACTCGCTAAGTGCGGCCATTCGCATCTCGCGCGGCCCGAAGTCATCCGTTCTGCTCGGCGGCGACATTGCATTCGATTGCCTCGACGGATGGAAAACCCGGGGCGTTTCACCATCCGCATGTGTCCTCGTCTTTCCGCACCACGGCGGACTTCCCGGCACAGTCTCGGAGTCAGATGCTGCGCTATGCGCCTTCGAGCTTATGCAATTGGTGGTTCCCTCTACTGTGCTGTTCTCCAACCACCGCACCAAACACAAGAATCCACGCGACGAAGTAGTGAGCGCTATTTGCAAAGCCAACTCGGCGATTCGGTGCGCCTGCACGCAATTACCTGACCGCTTTCACACGCTTGCTCAAACGACGGAGTGTTGGGCGCTTCACCGTTCTTCCAGGGGAATTGTCGAAGGTTCGATTCGATCGGGGTTCACGGCGAAAGGCGTGTCCGTGAGCTTCTGTTCAAGTTAGTCACAGCGAAGGCGAAAAAAGGAGCACAGGCTTCCAGCCTGCCCCAAACCGAGCCAACACACCTATGAAATACCTCTCCAGTTCCCTCGGTGCTTTCGTGATGTCGGCAATCGTCGTCCTTGCGCAGGACGAACCAAAAATCGCTGCGCCCTGGAGCACTGACTTTTCCAAATACGAAACGAAAGTCCCGAGGGTCGTCTCCGCTGATGACATCGCGGCGCTCACCGCCAAGACGCCGAGTCGTAATTGGGATGAAGCCAAGGTCGGGAGCTACGCACTGCCCGACCTGTTTGCGCTCGAAGGGGGTGGGCGGGTGACTTCGGCGGAGGTGTGGGAGCGGCAGCGGCGGGGCGAATTGCTCGCGCTGTTTCGCAGCGAGGTCTATGGAGTGTCACCGCCGAAGCCGGATGACCTGACCTTCCGGCTGGTTGAGACGAATCCGCAGGCGATGGAGGGCAAGGCCACGCTGAAACGGGTGGCGATTGGGTTCAAACTGGGCGGCGAGTTGTTCGAGTTTCACCTCACGCTCTTCGTGCCGAATCAGCGCGTAGGGAAAGCGCCGGTGTTTCTGCTGCTCAACCATCGCCCCCTCGAAAACACCGATCCGACGCGTGAGAAGAAAATGGAATTCTGGCCGGCGGAGTATGGCATCGAGCGCGGCTACGCGATGGCGGCGATCAACGTGGCGGCGGAGGTGGATCCCGACAAACGCGACGCCCCGGACGGCATCCGGCAATTTTACAAAAAGCACTACCCGAAGCCGGACGAACTGACGTGGGCGACGCTCAGCGCGTGGGCCTGGTCCGGTTCGCGCGCGGTGGATTACTTTGAGACCGATCCCGACATCAACGCGGCACAAGTCGCCGTGATCGGCCACTCGCGCACCGGCAAGACGGCACTGTGGGCGGCGGCGCAGGACACGCGCTTCGCCCTCGCGTGCGTGAACGGCGCGGGCGAAGGCGGCCCCTCACTCGCGCGCCGCAACTTCGGCGAAACGCTGGCGCAGGTGGGCTACGGTTTCCCGTATTGGTTCACGCCGAAATATCTGACCTATGCGGGCAAGGCGGACACGCTGCCCATCGACACGCACGAACTCATCGCGCTCGTCGCCCCGCGCGGCTACCACGGCGGCGATGCCACCCGCGACTTGGGCGCCGATCCTCGCGGCTCCTGGCTGGCGCTGGTGGAGGCATCGAAGGTCTGGGCGCTCCACGGCAAAGCCGCGCCGATGCAGGAAACGATGCCGCTGGTGAACGCGCCCTTCATCAACGGCCCCATTGCCTACCATCTCATCACCGGCGACCACGCTCTCACGCTCTATGACTGGAAGCTCTACCTCGATCACGCCGACAGCCTATTTAAAACAAGCCTGCCGCCGCGCATTACACCGACCCGCGCAGCGCCGTGAAAATTCAGCAGGCAAGCCTTCTCATCAAATCCTTTCCCTCGACGAAACCCGACCTTGCCAAGGATCGCGCCGATATCCCCGCCTGATGGCAAAACACCCTCGACGAGCGCGACGCTTCCCCCCTCACTAGTAAAAATGGGCGAGGTCATCACCTACGGTACGAGTGCTGGTGGACGCCCGCTGCGGGCCGTCGCCTACGGCCAAGCGGTCACCGGCCATGGCACCACCACTGCCAACGGCGCGATCAGCTTCGGCGACATCCGCGGGTGGCTCGGGCCCGACCACGGCAAACGCCCGGCCCTCGTCTTCAGCGCAATCCACGGCGGCGAGCTTGAGGGCATCGTCGGCACGATGAATCTTCTCGCCATGCTCGAGACAGGTACCGCGCTCGCTGGTCGCCGGCCGCCCGCGCTCGCCGCCGCCGCCGCCGCCGCCGCCCGGCTCGACCGCCTCATCGCCATCCCCGATGGCAGCGCCCGCATCCCCGTCCTCCCGCGCCCGATACACGTGGTGCCCTTGCTGCAGTCGGGCGCTTGCCGATGGGCGGAGTACGCCCGATTTGGAGCAACGCCCTTGCGGTAGGATCTATTGCGGTCAATCCGTGCTCCCTGAATATGCCGAAAGCCCTTCTCGGCGCTCTGCAATGCACGGATGGTCGCCCTCTTTGGAATGCCAATTGCTCGAATTTTTAGCTTTGGCTTGCGTGTTGATATGCTGGGCAAAAGCTTCCAGATGGAGATGCCTGCAATGCCTCGGGTGCTCCCTACGGATTGCCTCGAAAACGCGTCAATGCGGCCGTCAATCCGTTGCTCCACGGACAACGCGAACGCCAGATGCTGGTTTCATCCAGCACCGCTTTTGCCTCACGGCCAATGTCGTCAGCGGCCGGTCAGCTTTCGTGCGACAAAGAAGGCGTGCATCGAGGTCGCCTTTCCAAAGACGCTTTCGGAACAACTTACGTGAGCGGCGAACAACGGCGGAAAAGAAAACGATCCGTCTAACTACTCGCCTTACCCGCCTTACTCGCTTTGTTTCGCTGCCCTGAATCGATCGGAAACCCTGTATCCATAAGGGTTGGGAGCGGGTGAGGAGAATCGAACTCCCGTATGCAGCTTGGGAAGCTGCCGTTCTACCATTGAACTACACCCGCAGTGCGGTCGGCTACTGCCAGGTAATGATGTCGTCTGACGTCTTGCTGCCTTGCTTGTATTTGCCGGCAAGACTTTCCTTTGGCGAGCCTATTTCTCCGTCTTTCCCTAATGAGAAAACAGCGACGCCGGTGCGTGGCTCGTTCGGTGTGGCGAAGTCGGTGTGGGGAACGATGACCAAGTTGTCGTAATTGGCATCGATGATGACTTGGTACTGCTTACCCCACGGATCGAGGTAGGAACCTTTCTTGACGCTGTCTTTGTCCTCGGAAGCAAAGCCGCCCTTTGGTGGATCCGAGGTCGCGCCTTTCCCCTCGAAGAAGACGATGGCGCGTGGGTTGTATTGGTTGGGCTTGCCCCCACCCTGGCCGACGTTGCGGAGAATATCGAAAAGTTCGGCGTTGGGAGTCGCCGCATTGCCAAAGGTTAAGTCGGCAGTGGGATCCTGGCCGCCGACTGGATACTTGCCGTATTCTGTAAAGTATTGCTTCACGGCAGCACCGACCTGCACGACCGCTGCCTTGGCTTCGGCTTTGCGGGCCTGTTCCTTGACGATGCCGATCGCCGGGAAAAGCAGGCCCATGAGGATGGCGATGATGGTGATGACCGTGAGGAGTTCGATCAGGGTGAAAGCGAGGAGGGTGGGGGAATTTTGGCGAGAGTTCATTGGCAATCCTTTGCGAGCAAGCTAGTGGAGTCGGTGTTGATGACAACCGAAATTCTTTTATCGGAACATGATTTTGCGTCGGCATGGCCGGGATCGAGCGAGTGCTTCCTCGAGTGCGGGGTTTCAGGGCGGCTTTTCGCGCGGACGACTGTGCCATCGCAGGGAGTAAGGGCGACGGTCATTATCACGCATGGGCTGGGGGAGCACTCGGGGCGCTATGGGCATGTGGCGGCGGCTCTGGCGAAGCGTGGTTATGTCGTGGTGGGTTGGGATTTGCGGGGCCACGGGCGATCGTCGGGGGTGCGTGGGGATCTGACGGAATACCGCATTTTCATGGAGGACCTGCGGGAGATCTATCGCGTGCATGCGGTCGAGGGACGACCGCTGTTCTTCTTTGGGCACAGTCTCGGCGGGCAGATCACGCTGCGGTTTTTGCAAGAGCAGGTGGTGTCCTGTCGCGGAGCGATCGTGGCCTCGCCGTGGCTGCGTCTCGCTTACGAGCCGCCGTGGTGGAAACTGGCGCTCGCTCGGTTCGCCATGCGGTGCTGGCCGGGATTTATCCAGACCACGGGCAATCGACCGGAGCGGATGTCGCGGGACGCGGCGCACATGGCGTCCTTTCCCGATCTCGATCTGGTGCATCACCGCCTTTCCGCCCGGATGTATTTCGCGCTGCATTCGACCGGCGAGCAGACCATGGCGGATGCTGGGAGGATGATGACTCCGCTGCTTTTACTGCACGGCGATGCCGATCCGGTGACCAGCCATCACGCGAGCGGCGAGTTTTTGGAAAAGGCCGGGTCGGCGGACAAGACGCTGCGCATCTTCCCCGGCTCGCGTCACGAAACGCACAATGACCTCGATCGCGAGCAGGTCATCCACGAGGTGGCCGACTGGATCGAGGCGCGCCTCGATTCGCCGGCTTGAATCGCAGGGCAAAATTTCCCTTTTCACCGGCGGCAATGTCCTTATAGTCCGCGTCCCTTTCCACAACCCGAATCGTCATATGTCCCAACATCGCAGCCTCAAAGGTCAAAGCACCATCGCCGCCAAGCGCAACGTCCTGAAGCGTTTTGAGCGGGTCGAAATCCTCAAGTCCCGCGGCCAGTTCAAAGTCGGCGACAAGGTCATCGGCCTGCGCAAGACTAAGCCGAACGAATAAGCGCCCGCGGTCACCCGCGAAAATTTTCCAAACCGCCGGAGCCTGAGTGCTCCGGCGGTTTTGTTTTTTCCCCGGAGGTAGTTTCGACGGTTGCCAGCCTGCGGGCTCCGCGTGTATCTCTCCCTCACGCAATGAGATTTCCGCTCGCGCTTACGGCCAAGATTGCCGCCTACATCATCGGCCAGAAGCTCCGGGGCACGGCGAAGTTTGCCACGGTGCTGCAACTCGAACCGCTCCACACCTGCAACCTGACCTGTACGGGCTGCGGGCGGATTCGCGAATATTCGACGTCGCTGAAGAACGTGATGCCGCTCGCAGATTGTCTCGGCGCGGCGCAGGAGTGCGGGGCGCCGATGGTTTCGATCTGCGGGGGGGAACCGCTCATTTATCCCGAGATCGAGGCGCTCGTGGTGGGGCTGCTGGGGCAGAAGCGCATCGTCTACATCTGCACGAACGCGATGTTCATGCGGAAAAAAATGCGGGAATACCTCGCGGCGGAGTATGCCCGCGACCCTGTGGCGACCGGGCGCAAGCTGCAGGTGCTGCTCAGCGAGGAACTGATCACGCGCAAGGACGAGGAGGAGATTCACAAGGGGCCGAAGGACGCGGCCAAGCCCACGATCGCGCCGAGTCAGTGGATGTATTGGAACGTCCACCTCGACGGCCTCGAGCGGACGCACGACCTGATCGTCGAGCGCGAGGGCGTCTTCAAGGAAGCGGTGCTCGCCATGCGCATGGCGAAGGTGCTCGGCTACCAGGTCGCGACCAATACCACCGTCTACAAGGAAACCGAAACGCAGGAAATCGAGGACCTCTTCGCCTTCCTCTCTACGCTCCGCCTCGACGGGCACACGATCGCGCCCGGCTACGAATACGATGCGGCCAAAGTGGACATGGTGAAGCGCCTCGGCATCGCTCCGGAGAATTTCTTCCTCACGCGTAAGATGACTGTGGAGAAGTTTTCGCGCATCGAGGAGTGGGGCCGGAAATTCCCGATCTTCGGCACGCCGGTGTATCTCGAATTCCTCGCCGGCAAACGCGACCTCACGTGCTCCGCGTGGGCCATCCCCACACGCAATGTGCGCGGCTGGAAAGGCCCGTGCTACCTCATGACCGATGGCCACTACGGCAGCTATCGCGAGCTTCTGGAAAAGACGGACTGGAGCAAGATCGGCGTCGTCGATGGCGTGGCGCGCGATCCGCGCTGCGAGAACTGCATGATGAACTGCGGCTACGAGCCGACGGCGGCACTCGGCATCGGCGCGCGGCCCGGCGACACGTGGAAGACGATCAAGTTCAACTTCGGGAAGAAACCCGTCGGCACGCCGAACGCGGAGATCGAGGCCTTCGATGGCGTGACCGCCGGGAAGGGCCATCTCACCGGACAGACCGGGGCGGCACCCAAGTCGGCGGAAGCGGTTCGCTGAGCGGCGGATCCGCAGATTCGGGTTTGCACATTGGCGCCGCGGCACCGCAGATTGAGCGCGTGATTTTCACCGACACCCCGGCGGGCTCCGCTCGCGAAAGGCTCGAGACGGCGATTCGCCGCGCGCAGCAGAATCTGCTGCGGCTCCAGCACGCGGAGGGCTACTGGTGCGGCGAACTTTTCGTCGATAGCACGCTCTGCTCGGACGCGGTGCTCTACATGCACTGGGCCGATGAACTCGACTTCGTGTTGCAGGAAAAATGCGTGGCGCACATCCGCCGCCGCCAGCTTCCCGACGGTGGGTGGAATATCCACGAGGGTGGACCGAGCGAGGTGAGCGCGAGCGTGAAAGCCTACTTCGCTCTGAAGCTCGCCGGCCACGTGCCGACGCAGCCGTGGATGCAGGAAGCGCGCGCCTGCATCCTGCGCCTCGGCGGCATCCCGAAGATGAACACCTACGCGAAGCTCTACCTCGCGTTGCTCGGGCAGTTCCCGTGGAAGTATCTGCCGACGGTGCCGGTGGAGATCGTCTTTTTCCCGCGCTGGTCCTTCTTCAATATCTACGAGCTGTCGTCGTGGAGCCGCGCGATGCTCATCCCGCTCGCGATCCTCAATCACCACAAGCCGACGCGGCAGCTTCCTGCGGAGAAACAACTCCATGAACTCTATCCCGTCGGGTCCGAGGAAGATGATCTCGGCCTCGGGTGGCAGCGCCCGCGGCTCTCATGGCCAAATTTTTTCCTGATCTGCGATCGCCTGATGAAAGCACTGCACAAGCTCCCGTGGAAGCCGTGGCGCCGCGCGGCGCTGGTCCGCGCCGAGGCGTGGATGATCGAACGCATGGGCGAGGGGAGCGATGGACTCGGCGCGATTTTTCCCGCGATGCTGAATGCGCGCATCGCGCTGAAGACGCTGCATTATTCGCCGAACGATCCGCTCTGTGTGAAGGCGAAGCAGGACTTCGAGGGGCTCTACGTCGATGACCCGCACGACTTCCGCATCCAGCCGTGTCTCTCGCCGGTCTGGGATACGGCGATCAATCTCATCGCCTTGCTTGAGAGCGGCGTCGACCCGCAGAGCGTTGAAATTCGCCGCGCAGCTGAATGGCTGGCGAACAAGGAAGTGCGGACGCTCGGGGATTGGAGCGTGAAAAACCCCGGCGTCGAACCGAGTGGTTGGGCGTTCGAGTTTGCCAATCGGTTTTATCCCGACACGGACGACACGATGATGGTGCTTGCTGCCTTGGCGCGGACGGGATCGGACCCTTCGTCGGACGCACGTTTCGTCCGAGCCTTGCGCTGGCTGCTGAGCTTTCAGTGCCGCGATGGTGGCTGGGCGGCGTTCGACAGGGATGTGACGCAGGGCTGGCTGGAGGACGTGCCGTTTGCCGATCACAACGCCATCCTCGATCCGACGTGCAGTGATCTCACCGGCCGCGTGCTCGAACTGCTCGGCTTCATCGGCTTCGACCGCGAAAGCATGGTCGTGCGCCGCGCGCTGCGCTTCCTCCGCGCGACCCAGGAAGACGATGGTTCGTGGTATGGCCGCTGGGGCGTGAACTACATCTACGGCACCTGGCAGGTGTTGCGCGGGCTGCGCAGTATCGGTGAAGACATGCGCCAGCCGTGGATTGTGCGCGCGCGGGATTGGCTGGAGAGCTGCCAGAATGAAGACGGCGGCTGGGGGGAGACGTGCGCGAGCTACGACGATCCGCACCTCAAGGGGAAGGGCCCGAGTACCGCTTCGCAAACCGCGTGGGCGCTCATGGGCTTGATCGCGGCCGCCGATCTCACCGAACCCGCCGCGCTCGATCGCAAGGCGATCCGCCGCGGAGTGGAGTATCTGCTGGAGACGCAATCCGCCGACGGAAGCTGGGAGGAGCCGCACGTCACCGGCACGGGCTTCCCGCGTGTCTTCTATTTGCGCTACGACATGTATCGCAACAACTGGCCGCTGCTCGCGCTGGCGACGTATCGCAAGGCGCGCGGCTAGCTGGCGCGGAGCTCGGGGGAGCGCACCCGTCTCGGGTGCTGGCCACGGCGTCCCGCCGTGGTGAACTTTTTCCGTACGGTCTTCGGGTGCGGAGCTCTTGTCTGCGTCGTGGTCGCAGTGAAGTCCGTTGCTGCGTGACGCCGCAACCAACGCCCAAGACGGGCGTGCTCCCCGGAACCCGCCGCGCCTACATCCCCGGAATCCCCAGTTTCTGCGCGACCCGTCGCGGACGACGCAGCGCGGCTTCCATCTGAGCTGCTTCATCCGCTCCGCGCAGGTCTTGGCACGCCGGATGCGCCTCGGGTGAAGCGAGCAGGCCGAGCGCGTGGAGCACGTGGGCGGTGCTGTGTTTGTAGGCCGAAGCGCTCATCCGCGCATCGAGGCGGAAGACCTGATCTTCCAGCGATTGGAAAGCCTCGAAGAGCTTATAGACGCGCGTGTCGAAGCGCCCGGTGCCGGTCGGGAATTTCTTCCCCGCTACACCATCATTGAGCCACATGTCCTTGGCCGCGCAGATCAGCGGCGCCCCGCTCACCGCCGCGCCGATGAGCAGCGGCAGGCCCAGCTTGATCGCCGTGGCGATGCCGAAGTCGTCGCCGCTGTGCGGGGCAAAATCGAGGCCGAGATCCTTTGTCATCGCCGCCCAGTAAAGGAAATGCGGCTCGTCGAGCGTGGAGACTTTCCCGCCGACAAACTTCGGATGCTGCGCGAGTTGCCAGAGCAGCCACGGCTCATACGGCGTGGCCCACGGGACGAACGCCGGCTCCAGAGAGTGCACGATGCCGGGGCGGATCAGGTGCTCGGCGATTTCGTAGTAAGCGTCGCGCCGCCGTTCGGGATCGAGCGCATTGAGCCAGCGCGAAGTCATGATCATCACCTCGCAGTTCTCGTGCTGCTGCACGATGTCGAGCAGCGGGCGATACCGATCCACGCGCCACCCGCCGTCGTTCTCATGTCCGCGCGCCGTGATGCCCGCGATGAACTTCGCCTGCGGAAACTCCGCACGAAAACGCCGCAGCACCTCCGCATACATCGCGTCGTCGAGGTCGAAGATGTAGCCCGTGTCCGCGTTGAGCACGCAGACCAGTTCGACGCCGTAATAATCTGCCGCCGCCTGCATCCAGCGGATGCTCGTCGCGAATCCCTCCCAGTCTGGCTTCGCGTCGCGGAAGGGCAGCAGCGCTGCGGCGCAGAGCCGGGCTTTGGTCGTGTGATCGACGAGTTCTTCCTCACCCGTCCAGGCCCACTTGGTTTCCTGCCAGGCGGTCTGCGGCGTCAAGTCGTGCGGGTTTGAGATGAGCTGGGTCATGGACGTGAGAAGTTAAGCGCCGAGGTTCTTTTTGATCTCCTTGAGCTGCGCAAACTCGGGGCGCTGCGTGTAGAATTTGTCCAACGGATAGCAGCCGCTAATCAAGCCGTTGCGCGGGGCCGTGGTGCATTCGCTGAAAGTGCGGCAGATGAATTTCTTCTCCAGCGGTTTGCCCTGAATCGCGTCAGTCAGCATCGCGGGATAGGAAAGCACCGCACGCCCGAGACCGATGGCGTCTGCCCAGCCTTGCCGCACGACTCCTTGCGCGACGTGCGGCAGATATTCCTGCAAGTACGTGTAGCCGGAACCGATGACGTAGAGTCCCTGTGGGGCGCGAGCTTTGATCTGCCGCACGGCTTGCAACTGCCGCTCGACGTCGATGAGCGGATCGTAAGCGGGCTGGTAGCCGTCGCTCGGCGGAAACGCCGCGGGCCGCTGGAGATGTGGTGTGTAGTAAGGCGAGCCGGCGCTGGTGTTGAGCACCTTGATGCCGAGTTCCCCGCAGAGAGCGACGAAGGCGAAGGTCTCGGTGAGATCGATCTGCGTGGGGTCGTCCTGATTCACCCCGAAGCCGTAGCGGTAGGGCAGGTGCTCAGAAAATTCCTCCGGGATGCCGGGGCCGAGTTTGCCCGGCTGGGAGAGCGCGGGATCGGGGCGATGCGGGACTTTGTCGAAGACGCTCAAGCGCACACCGAAGTCGATCGGGTTGCCATCGGCGCGAATGCCGGCGACCAGCTCGCGCAGGATGCGCGTGCGATTCTCGAAGCTGCCGCCGTATTTGCCGGGCCGGGTGTGCGCGCCGAGGAACTCGTGGAGTAGGTAGCCGTGGCAGTGTTTCAGGTCCACGAAGTCCGCGCCGACTTCCCACGCGATGCGCGCCGCACGGATGTAGCAGCGGATGAGTTCCTCAATGTCCGCGTCGGTGAAGACCTGCGCGTCGCTGGTGACGTTGAACTTCCGGTCGAGGATCGGATGGCGGAAAGCGACCCGCGATTCCCACTGCTTGCTGTGCGGACGGCAGAAGCGGCCGGAGTGGGTGAGCTGGAAGCCGATCACGAGATCGTCGGTCGTGCCGTAGTGTTCGGCGTGTGCGGCTTTCAAGATGCCCACGAGTTCCGCAAGGCCGGCTTTGTTTTCCTCGATAATGATGAGCTGGTTCGGATTGGCGCGACCATCGGGGCGCACGGCCATGGCTTCCGCGCCGCAGATCATCTTCGCGCCGCTTTCGCCGAAGCGCCGCCAGCGCCGGCGCATTTCATCAGTCACCCCGCCGCCCGTCGTGCCGTCCCAGCCTTCCATCGGGTGAATGACGATGCGGTTGCCGGGCCGCTTGCCATTGATCGTGACCTCGGCGGGCGCGGCCAGCGGGGAGACTCCTGAGCCGGGTTCCTCGGCGGGCAGCTCGATCCCGAGCGAGCGGCAGTGAGCGTGGAAGTCCTCGAGCGTTTTGACGGTGGCGAGGCGGAGGGGTTTGAAGGGGGCGGGAGTGCTCATGGACACGCCATCAAAGCGAATTCAAAGCGGCTGGTAAAACAGTGCTTTCCGATCAATAAGAACGGTATTTCCGATGGAACTCTACCAACTCCAATACTTTCTCGAAGCGGCCCGGCAGAAAAACTTCACCCGCGCGGCAGCGAAACTGCATCTCGCGCAGGCGGCTTTGAGCGAGCAAATCCGCAAGCTGGAGAGCGAGCTCGGGACCGCTCTTTTCCAACGCGGCCGGCGCGAGAGTGTGCTCACGGCAGCGGGTGAGACGTTGCGCGGGCATGCGGAGACGCTGCTCCAACAGGCCGAGGCGGCGCGGCGGGCGGTGCAGGAATTGGTTGGATTGCGCGGTGGGCGTCTGGCGATTGGCGCGATTCCGTCGGTGAGCGCAGGCCTGCTCCCGGCACCGATCGCGGCTTTTCGGAAACGCTACCCGCAGATCGAGTTCGTGCTTGCGGAGGGAACTTCGGAAGCGGTCGCGGAATCGGTGGAGGCGGGGCGCGTGGAAGTGGGCATCGTGCAAAGCCCGACCACAGAAGGGACGTTCGCAGAGCGGGCGCTGATGACCGAGCGCTTCCTGCTACTGGTGCCGACCGAGCATCCGCTGGCGCAGCGGCGCGAGATCGATCTCAAGGTGTTCGCCGCGGAGCCGTTTGTCTTTTTCAAAGGTCGCGCCCGACAGAGCGCGCTCGGCGCTTGTCGGGACGCGGGTTTCGAACCGCGGATGGCTTGCGAGAGTGGCGAGCTCGAGACGGTGCGGGCGCTGGTCGCTGCGGGCTTGGGCGTCGCGCTCCTCCCGGAACTCGCGGCAAGGAGAGCCCGTCCGGAGTGCGCGCTGCTGCGGGTGCGACGGCCGAAGATCGAACGCCAGCTCTCGCTGATCGCGAAACGCGGGCACACGGCTTCACACGCTGCGGTGGCGTTTGAGGAACTGCTGCGCAAGGCCTGCCGTTAAGGCGTGACCTTTTACTCCCACTCGATGGTCGCGGGCGGCTTGCTGCTGATGTCGTAGCAGACGCGGTTGACGCCCTTCACCTCGTTGATGATGCGGGTGCTGATCTTCGCGAGAATCTCGTAAGGCAGGCGGACCCAGTCGGCGGTCATGCCGTCCTGGCTCTCGACGATCCGCACGGCGATGGTCTGCGCGTAGGTGCGCTCGTCGCCCATCACGCCGACGCTCTTCACCGGGAGTAGCACGGCGAAGCTCTGCCAGACGCGGTAATACCAATCGCTGGCTTTCATCTCGGCGACGACGATGGCGTCGGCTTCGCGCAGGATGCGGGTCTGCTCGGGCGTGATCGCGCCGAGGATGCGCACAGCAAGACCGGGGCCGGGGAAGGGCTGGCGCTGGACGATTTCTTTCGGCAGGCCGAGTTGCGCGCCGACTTCGCGGACTTCGTCCTTGAAGAGCTGGCGGAGCGGTTCGACGAGCTTGAGCTTCATCTTCTTCGGCAGGCCGCCGACGTTGTGGTGCGACTTGATGAGCGCGGCGGGATTGCCGGCGATGGCGACGCTTTCAATGACGTCGGGGTAGAGCGTGCCTTGGGCGAGGAACTTGAACTTCGATGTCTTACCGCGTGAAAGACTGATCACGGCGTCGTCGAAGACGTGGATGAATTCGTTGCCGATGATCTTCCGCTTGCGCTCGGGCTCGGTGACGCCTTTGAGCTTTTTCAGGAAGCGAGTGCTGGCGTCCACATACTTGAGTTTGACGTGGAAGTTGTCGCCGAAGACGCGCTGCACGGTTTCGGCTTCATTGGAACGGAGCAGGCCGTTGTTGACGAAAACGCAGGTGAGCTGGTCGCCGATGGCTTTGTGGAGCAGCGCGGCCGCAACGCTCGAATCGACGCCGCCACTCAGCCCGAGGATGACGTGAGCGTCGCCGACTTGCTGGCGGATTTCGGCGCAGGTCTGGTCGATGAACGAGCCCATCGTCCAATCCATTTTCGCGCCGCAGATTTGGAAGACGAAGTTGCTGAGGATCTCCTTGCCGCGCGGGGTGTGGACGACCTCGGGGTGAAACTGGAGGCCGTAGAAGCGTTTTTTCGGCTGCTCGACGACGGCGTATGGGGAGTTGTCGGTTTTGCCGATGGCGCGGAAACCACGCGGGAGTTTGGTGATGCGGTCGCCATGGCTGTTCCAGATGTCGAGGACGTCGGGCAGACCGTGGAAGAGCGGGCAGTCGCCGGAGAGGTGGAGCAGACCGCTGCCGTACTCACGATGCGGGCTGTGCTCGACTTTGCCGCTAAGGTGATGCGCCATGAGTTGCACGCCATAGCAGATGCCGAGGATGGGCAGACCGAGCTCAAAGACGCCGAGATCAGGGTGCGGCGCTTTCTTCGTGTAGACGCTCGCTGGACTGCCGCTGAGGATGATGCCGTTGGGCTTGAGGGCGGCGATTTTTTTCGCGGGCGTATTATGCGGGAGGATCTGCGAGAAGACCTGGCACTCGCGGATGCGGCGGGCGATGACCTGCGTGTATTGCGAACCGAAATCGAGGATGACGATGCGGGAAGGGGACGGCTCGGCCATGCGTTAGTTGTTCGTCGCCGGGCCGGACGTTTCCTGGATCATCGGATCGTTCGCGTGGTCCACGGGGACGAGTTTTCCTTGGCCGCTGAGGCCGCGGCGCAGGTGTCCTTCGCTGCTGGATTCAGGGGGCATGTCGCTTTCGCAGCCGATGAAGAGGCTGCTGACGACGGCGAGGAAAAGCATGGCAAGAATGGCTTTCATGCGCGGGTTGATAGCGGGTGCGCGGAGAAAAGGGAAAATGAAAGTGCGGAGAAGCGAGGTGATTGCGCGCGGGCGCCGACTGCGGCATAAGACCGCGCGCACGATGATCCCGGCTGAACTCCTTCTCCACGCTTACCGACAGGCGGTTTTCCCGATGGCGATGGAGGATGGGGAGATCTCGTGGTTTTCGCCGGACCCGCGGGCGATCATTCCGCTGGAGGCTTTCCATGTGCCGCATGGATTAAAGCGGACGCTGAAGAAGGCGCGGTTCGAGATTCGGGTGAACGGGGATTTTCCGGGGGTCATGGCGGCGTGCGGGCGACGCAAGGAGACGTGGATCAATGAGGAAATCCGGGCCAGCTATGGCGAATTGCACCGGCAGGGCTACGCGCACTCTGTGGAGGCGTGGCTGGATGGGAAGTTGGCCGGGGGGCTCTATGGGGTCGCGATTGGCGGGGCGTTTTTCGGGGAATCGATGTTTCACGAGGTGACCGATGCCTCAAAGGTCGCCCTGCACGCACTGGTCGATCGGCTGCGAGTGCGGAAGTTTTCGCTGCTCGATACGCAGTGGCTGACGGGGCACCTCACCACTTTCGGCGCGATTGAAATCCCGCGGGTCGAATACCAGCGCCGCCTGAGTGCTTGCGTAAATGCACCTAGACGGTTCGTAGATTGACTGGTTTCTCAATTCGCAGACTCGGGATAGCGAATCTGAGAATGGTATTTCCGTCGGCTGCGATTAAACGACATTTCCCAGAGTAGAAGCGCGGGAGGAGGGGGCAAACGAGGAGCGGGCACACGGTATGGTATTTATCAGATGAGCGCTTGCCCGCTTTCTTTCCGATGAAACTTTCCACCCGCTTTCGCCGAGCCGCATTCACCCTAGCCGAAGTCATGGTCGGTCTCGGTCTTTTCGGCATTACGGCGGCGGCGGCGGTTTCAGGAATGCTGCACATGAACAACAACGCCGCGCTTTCCCGTCTCCAGACGGGCGCCAGCACGGTGGCGCAGAATCAAGTCGATCTTTGCCTGTCAGATTCGCCTTTCAATCCGCAGAAGAGCCAAGTGCCGCCTTCGTTGACTCTCGGGACGACCAATACAGGTAGTTCCACCAACCCGACAGTAGCGGTCTACACGGACCCGAAGACTGGATTGCAGGTGAGGGGATGGATGGTCACCGAGGTCGCGGATACGGGCACAACCTATCTTAGTAATAATCTAAATATTTACCGCATCACCGTGACCGTGAACTATCGATTTAGAAGTCGAAGCTATAGCGTGAAGATGGGGACGATGCGTGCATCCGATATATGAAACACACCGTCCAAAAAGCCGCTTGGGAAGGGGGTGCCGCGCTCATCGAACTCATGGTCAGCACGACGATCGTGCTCATGACCGGGGGCATCATCTTCTACATCCTAAATACCGGGATGGTGCTTTTCGCCAAAAATACGGCGATCAATATGGCTCATCAGCAGGCGCGTGTGGCGGTGTTGGTGATGGAGCAGGATCTGCATTCCGCGGTCTCGATCCCGCAACTGGTCGATGCCAACAAAAGTCCTGTCGCGGGGAACGGCCCAGCCGCCGGAATTTCCTTCCAGCTTTACGCCAAGGGCCCGCTCAAAGTGACCAGTTCGGCCAATGCTGGGCAGAACCAGATCAACGTGCGGGTGAACGGCTACTTGCCAAAGGTAGGCCAGCGACTCTGCATCCCGACGCACCAGATCGAATACGACATCACCGGAGTCGGCGCGGGTTCCACCGATCGCATTCTGACCTTGGCGAGCAACCTGCCGGTGGCCGTACAGACGGTGCTCTACGACCCCGGGACGAACTCGAACATCAACGTCAACGTGGTGTGTTTCATCACCGACCGAATGCACTACGTGGTGACCAATGGGGAACTTCGCTACTACGGCCCAACTCAGCCAACGGCCGGGCGTATGCTGGCTAACGACATCACTTCCACCGCGCCATTCAGCATCCCGGTGACCCCGGCGGGTGCGCAATACAATCGCTTCGTCGCAGCCATCAATCTCTCGACGGCTGACAGTCGTTCGACCAACCGCGGATTCAAGGCGGCGAACATGTTTCTCAACGCGATGGTGCCCTATCGGGCGCGGCTCTGCATCACCCAATAGGAGTTCGTAACAATGAAAAACAATACCGGTTCCACCATGTTGCTTGTCCTCTCCGTGCTAGGGACACTCTCGGCGTGCGTCATCGCCGCCCTCAACTACACCGCGGTCGTCAGCCGCGATGTGATGCGCAGTAATACCCTGAGATCGACCGTCGAGGTCGGTGATGGGGTCATGGATTACGCCTTTGCCCACTGGCGGGAAATCTGCCGCCAGCAGACCAATATCCAACTCCCCACGGATGCCTTCAACATTCAGTACGGCACGAATCAATTTGCCAATATCCCACTCCCCGCGCAGGCGCTTTTACCTGCGATCAACGGCTTCACCGCAAGTACCGGAGCAAACCCCTCGACTGGCACACCATTCACGGTCGCCAACTACAAGATTGAGGCGGTCGATCCACAGTTGGGCGCACTCGCCAGCGCCTCCACTTCACCGCCGCCGAGTCGCGGCCAAAGCCTGGGATCCGCGAGCTTTTTTTACCTGGCCTCGGCAGATATCACGCTACCGGCTTTCGCTGGTCGACCGGTATCGACCAAGCTGCGTCGGGTCTTTGAAAAGCGGCTCGAGTCGCCCTGGACCTACGCAATCTTTTACACCGATCGCTTGGAGATTCATCCCGGCCCGCCGTTCGCGGTGACAGGGTGGGTGCATACCAACGAACGGCTTTATACCGCGCACAACTCGCTGACCTTTGGGAGCAAGGTGACCTACGCGGACGACTGGAGTGTCGGTTATGCCCCGGGTGATCAGTCGCATAACGGCACAACTCCTCAGGCACCCGGCCAGCCCTCGAATCTTCCGCCCGCTCGTGACCAAGCCAAGCAACCGTTTGGTCTCGACTCCACCCGCATTTTTAACACCGCCGACTCCAACCCGAACAACGACAGCTATCGCGAACTTCTCGAGCGTCCCTCCACCGCCTCCGCAGACCCGGTGGCGGACGCGCGCTATTATAATCAGGCCGACGTACGAATCCTGATCGACAACGCCAACGTAGTCACAATCAAGAATAAGAGCGACGTCACTGTGAATTCCTCCAGCACTGGCAACAACCTCAAACTCTTCCAAGTGTTTAATGGGGCTGTGACGAAAAACGAAAACATTAAAGACAATCGCGAAGCGGCAACGGTTAGGCTCGCCACTTTGGACATGGATAAGGTTTACAAGGCTCTCACGCCCACTGGTTCGGGTGGTACCGGGGAACTCGTTGGCATCGGCTTTAAGGGTGTCATCTACATGTCCGACACGAGCGGCACAGCGTCAGTCAAGCGTGGCGTTCGCTTGAAGAATGGCGCCAAGATGCCAACTGGTGGATTGACGGTGGCGAGCGATAATCCGGTCTATATCCAAGGTGACTACAATACCGGGAGCACCGGGAGCACCAACACCCCTTCGAATATCGCCAACAATGGCACCGGCGATCCGGTGGTCAGTGGTTACACCAAGCAGCCGTGCGCCGTCCTCGGAGATGCAGTGATGATTCTCTCGAACGCCTGGCTGGACTCGCAATCTACGAGTGATCTCCGCGCCCGCGCTGCTTCGCCGACCACCGTCAATACTGCGATCGTCTCGGGCATTGTTCCCACGGGGCTCGTCTCTTCGGGGGCAAATAGTTACAGCGGGGGTGCGGAAAATTTTCCACGTTTCATGGAATCATGGGGTTCGGGAAAGACCTTCACTTACAACGGTTCCATGGTGCAGCTTTTCCTCAGCAAAAATAACGTCGGGAAGTGGGGCAGCAGCAACGTCTATAATCCGCCGAAGCGCCAGTGGGCGTTCGACACGCTTTTCTACACGAGCCCGCCTCCCGGAAGTCTCATCATCGTCAGCTACAACAAAGAAAGATGGTTCAAAGAATAACGATCGCAACGGCAGCGGCGATCCTCCTGCTGGCTGGCAGCGCTGGGGCGCAAATAGACCTCACTCCCAAGGATACGTTCTATGAGGTTGAGGGCATTCAGGTTCCAAATGTTAGCTTCCGCAATGGGGCCAGGGACGTGACTTACTCACCTCCGTCGGACTGGACTCTGAGTGGCGGTGGGCAAAAGCTATCGCTCATTCCCAAGGACAGAATTCAAGCCGAAGCGAGCATCTCGGTATTGACCACGCGTGAACCTGCCCCTCCAGCCACCGAGGAAAATCTGAAGCTCTACACGGAAGTTGTGGCCAAGCTTCTCCCTCGCGAGGCCTCCAAGATTGAGGTGCTCGAGGCCGGTATCTGCCCGCTCCAAATTTCCGGCCGCCCGATGGTGGAAGTGACCATGGGCTATACATTCTTCGGTCAACAATACCGAATGAACCTGCTCTTCATGCCTCGCGAGAAAGACGAACTTCGCTTCCAGTTTGTGGCCCGTGCTGCTGACTACCCTGCGCTCTTGAAGGCCTTTCGAGCCAGCCTGTTCTCGATGCAGGGGCTTTGAGTTAGGGAGTCGCCGTCTTCCAAATCGGCTGCCACCTTGCCTTGTTCTCATCGGTCCCGCTGGACTTCGAGTAATTGGTATACATTTCGCTCGTCACATGCGTGTCCATATAGAGGACATTGATCTGCGAGCGACTATTGTGCGTGCCACGATAGCTCTTGCGATCGGTGGCGGCGGTCGGGACGGTAAGCGCTACATCTTGGGAAGCGGTCCCCTTGAATTCGATGTCCTTGGCATCGGTCATCGCGGCGGCCATGTAGACGAGTTGGGAAGGCGCATCCATTTTCGTTACATTTCCGTCAAAGTCGTCCTTCCGCTCCAGGATGTTGGAATTGATCCCGTAGCTGACCACCACGGAGTCCGCCGGCTCGAGGACATCGCTGCGGGTCGCCGAAACTTTATCGAACGCCGAGCGGAACGCCTTCCAGTTCGGCACATACTTGGATTGCAGCGTTTTTGGCCAAGTGGAGGCTCCGGTGTCGCCGTCGGCGGCCTTGCCGAAGATGCGATCGTCGTTGTCGCTCAAGTAGGCGGCCGTGCCGATGCCAAGCTGGCGCAGATTACTGGCACAAGTCGTAGCGTGGCCGCGTTCGAGCACCTTGTTGAAGACCGGTAAGGCGATGCCGGCGAGGATCGCGATGATGGCGATGACGACGAGGAGTTCGATGAGAGTGAAGGCGGATTTTTTCATGGGGTGGAAGGCGCTCGGTGGGGCAAGCTAGAGCCGCCTGCCGGTCCTGTCGAGGCTGTGGATAAAGATTTCTTGGCGACGCCTTCACAGAGGGCCGGCGGGGCTCCGTCACCTGTTTGTCGCTTGCCACGCGGGCGTCTTGCCACTCCACTCCGCCGATGCCGAAAGTCCTGCTCCTTACCGCCGGCTATGGCGAGGGTCACAACGCCGCCGCCCGCGGCCTTCACGCCGCTCTCCTCGAACGCGGAGCTGATGCCGAGGTGCTCGACCTCTTCGCGCTGACCGGGGGTGAATTTTACCAGCGAACCCGGCGCGGCTACATCGAGTTGATCAATCGCGCGCCCGGCGTCTGGGCTGCGATCTTCTCACTGATCGATAAAGTGCCCACGGGGGCGCTGTCGGTGCCATTTCTCGGACGTATGAAGCGTTGCCTGGCCGAACTTATCGCCGAAAAGCGCCCGGACGCGATCGTCTCGGTCTATCCGATCTACGGCTATCTCATCGAGCGCCTCTATGCGGGCAAGCCGCGTTCCTTCGCCTTTCACACCATCGTGACCGACTCGATCACGATCAATTCCATCTGGCATCGCTGCGCGAGCGATACTTTTCTCGTGCCGAACGAAGAAAGCGCCGAGGTGATGATTCGACACGGCGTTCCGAAGGAAAAAGTCTCAGTGCTCGGTTTTCCGGTGCCACCACGTTTTTCGCGCGACCGTCCCACACGCCCCGCGCCGCAGCCGCCGCGCGTCCTTTACATGATCAATGCCGGCAAGGATCAGGCGCCCGGAATCGTCGCACGCTTGCTGGAGATCCATCCGCTGCATCTCTCCGTCACCGTCGGGCGCGATGAAGAACTGCGCGCTAAAATCGAGGCGGTCGCTGCGCGGGCGGATCGAGTGGTCGAAATCCACGGGTGGACCGACAAAATGCCCGAGTTGCTTATGACGCATCACATCCTCATCGGCAAAGCGGGAGGCGCGACCGTGCAGGAATCAATCGCGGCCTGCACGCCGATGCTCATGACCCAGGTCGTGCCTGGTCAGGAGGAGGGGAATGCGGAACTGCTTTTCCAAAACAAGTGCGGCGCCTTGTGTCCGACGCCCGATTCTTTGGCCGAAAAGATCGAACAGCTTTTCGCCGATGACGCCGCCGAATGGCGCGCGTGGGAAAAATCGATCGCCCGCCTGAGCCGCCCCGATGCGGCTCTGCAAATCGCCGATTTCGTCCTCGGTCGCCCGTCCGCTTGACACGGCGCGCGCAATTGCCGACATCCGCCGCCGCATGATCCGCGCATTCCTTTTCGATATTGGCAACGTCCTCCTGAAGTTCGACTTCTCCGTGGCGATGAAGAAGACGCTCACCCAGAGCGAAGTCCACGATCCGATCGAAGCCACGGCGCAGATCGACCGCATTAAGCTCGGCTACGAAGACGGGCAGATCGACCGCGCGGCGTTTCTGCGCGGGGTTTTCGACGTGCTGCGCTACCACGGCACCGAAGAGGATTTCGTCGCCGCGTGGGAGGAGATCTTCACGCCGAATGCTCCGATGGTCGCGCTCGTCGAGCGTCTGCAGGGTCGCTACCCGCTCTACCTGCTGAGCAATACGAGCGACATCCACCGCGATTACATCTTTCGCCGCTACGAGTTTTTCGGGCGGTTCACCGCCGGGACTTACAGCTACGAGGCCAAGGCATCCAAACCGGGCCGCGAGATTTACGAGATCGCCCAGCGCCAACTTGGCATCGAGCCCGCCACGACCTTCTTCATCGACGACCTGCTGCCGAATATCGAAACCGCGCGTTCGCTCGGTTTCCACGCGCACCATTATCACCACGACCAGCACGACGCGCTCGTGGCGCAGTTAAAGACGGTCGGGATCGAGTAACGCCGCTCCACCCCGGGCGCCGGGCGTTTAGCGCGAAATGTCGGACTGGCTGAGAATCTTGAACTGACTCGATTCCAGCACCGAGACGGCGCACTCGTTGTCTTCGACGTGCAGCGCGAGCGCCGGCCGGCCGCGCGGGCGGGTGAGGAGCGCGTAGCTGCCGAAGATGTTGCACTCGGCAGCGAGGAGCGCGGCGAGCAGGCGGCCGAGCTCGGTCGCGCCTTCCTTCAACTCGACGACCACGAGATCGCAGATCGAGAAGGGGATGGCGTGCTCGATGAACATCTGCTGCACGCTCTCGGGATCACTGACCACGATGCGCACGATCGCCGTGTCGGCGGAATCCTGCACGCTGATCGCGAGGACGTGGATGTTGCGCTCGTTGAGGATGCGCACCACGTCGAGCAAGGCGCCGGCGCGATTCGAAAGGAAGATGGAAAACTGGGTGACGCGCGGGCCGCCGATTTTTTCCGTGGTCGCTGAAGATCCGGAAGACATCGATTATTTGTAGCTATACACGAGGCAGAAGGCGGCGGCGGTTCCTTCCGTCTCCTCGATCTTCACGTAATAGGCACCGCTCGCTTGCGGGGAAAAACCCGCCGCCGCCACGGACGCTTCCTGATACACGTCGATCTCCAGCGGCTTGCCCGCTTCGTCGTAAATCGTCACCGCAACCTTCTTCGCCGTCGCCGTCGCTCCGAGCGTGAACCAGTATTGATTGCCCGCATACAGGTTCACTTGGATGAACTTCGGCTTGCCGACTTCCACCGCGCCAGTCCAGTTGCCGTCGCGCAGCTTGAAGCCGTCGTTGGTGAAAGCGCCAGCCACGTCGAGGGCGACGCGCCGCGCTTCGACTTCGGCATCATTGGCCGCGTGCAGCGGAGCCGCGACCAGGGCCGCGCAGGCGAGAGAAAAGAGGAGGCGTTTCATTTCTGTTTCTTGGAAATTTCGTTCACCGCTTCGCTGGCGAGCTTGTGGAGTTGCTTCACTTCGTCGGCCGTCGGCGCTTTATCGAGCGGGAAGGCGATGAACTTCTCGATCTCCGCCATTTTCTTGCGGGCCAGCTTCACGCTGTTGTCGTCGCGCACTTTTTCCGGCAGCGCTTCGAGGTTCTTGTTCAGGAAGGAGACGATGCCCGGCTGGCGCAGCAGCTTGGCGCCGAGTTCCGTGTAGTTGGCCGCGACGTGCCCGCTGATCGCTTCCACCCCGCGCAGCCAGCCGCCGACGGTGATCAGCGCGACGAGGTCGGTGTCCTTGGCCTCGGCCATCGCTGTCTTCACTTCGTTCTGCGTCGCCTCGAGCTCTTCCTTGAGTTGGTCCCACTGGCTGTTTTCCGCAAAGGTCGTAATGCTGCCCGCGCGCTCGACGACGTCCTTGCTCACCCCGAGCACTTTCGCGAGCGTCAGCACGTCCTTGCCGATGTTTTTCACCTGCGCCGCGTCCTCGGCTTCGATCGCGATGTAGCCGTCGGCGATCAGGCCGCCGAGGTTCAGCGCCATCTGCGGGCGGCTGGTGAAATTCGTGGCGATGGGGGGGCGAAACTTGCGCGTCCAGTCGAGCTTGCCCAGCTTGTTCAGCGCCGCCATGAACTCGCCCGGCATCGGGATGGAAAGGTCGTCCGTGAGCGCCGCACCGGCGATTTCCTCGGGAGTCAGCGGTTTGCTTTGTCCCGCCGCGGAGGCGCATAAACAAACGAACGCGAGGCAGCTCGCGAGCGGGCGAAATTTCCAAATCATGCGGCACGATAAGCAGAGCGCGCGGCGCTTGTCACCCGGCAATTTCGCGCGCGGTAGATGAGGAAAAAATCCCGTTGGCAGCGCCCGGCAACGTCCCCTAGTGTGCCCGCCCTTATGAAAGCCAAAGTCATCGTGATGCCGAAACAAAGTGTGCTCGATCCGCAGGGAGTCGCGGTGCGCGACGCGATCCACCACCACGGCGTTTCCGCGGTGAAAGCGGCGCGCGTCGGCAAGTTTATCGAGCTCGAACTCGACGGCACGCAGACCGAGGCGCAGCTCCACGAACTCTGCCGTGATCTGCTCAGCAATCCGGTGATCGAGGACTACAAACTCTTCGTCGAGTAGTGCCCGGCTTTCCGCCGCCATGCTTTTTTTCCTCTGCGTCGTCCTGCCACCGCTCGCGGTGCTGCTCACCGGACGGATCGGCAGTTTCTTCCTCAGCCTCGTGCTCACCTTGCTCGGCTGGCTGCCGGGCGTCATCCACGCCTTCTTTGTCGTGAGCGATCACAAAAACGAAAAACGCCTCCGCGCCATCGCGCAGGACCTTAAGAACTCATGAAAGCTGCCGTCATCCGCTTCCCCGGCTCCAACTGCGACCAGGACGCTGTCCTCGCGCTCACCGAACTCGGCGTCCCGACCGACTACGTCTGGCATAAAGAGACGTCGCTTGAGGGCTACGATCTCGTCATTTTGCCCGGCGGTTTTTCCTACGGCGATTATCTCCGCTGTGGCGCCATCGCGCGCTTTTCGCCGATCATGAAGGCGATCAAGGACCACGCCGCGGCTGGCAAGCTGACGATGGGCATCTGCAATGGCTTCCAGATTCTCTGCGAAGCCGGCCTGCTCCCCGGCGCTCTCATTCGCAATCGCTCGCTGCATTTCGTCTGCCAGCACCAGCACGTGCGGGTGGAAGACATCTCGAACCCTTTCCTCAATCTCGGCCAGACCGGCGGCCTGCTCCGCATCCCGATCGCTCACGGCGAAGGCAGCTACACCGCCGACCCGGCGACGCTCCGCGAGCTGAACCACAAAGGCCGCGTCCTCCTCCGCTACACCGACGCCATCGGCGCCGCGACCGACGCCGCGAATCCCAACGGCTCCGCCGAAAACATCGCCGGCATCTGCAACGAAGCGCGTAACGTCTTCGGCCTCATGCCCCACCCCGAGCGCGCCTGCGACCCACGCCTCGGCAGCAACGACGGACGCATCATCTTCGAGTCCATCCTCACGACCCTCGGCTTTCTCAAGGCCGCCTGATTTTTCCAATGTCCGCCGAACCCGCCATCACCCCCGAACTCGTCGCCAAGCACGGCCTCACGCCGGACGAATACGAGCGCATCAAAACGATCCTCAAGCGCGAACCGAACTTCACCGAACTCGGCATCTTCTCCGTCATGTGGAGCGAGCACTGCTCGTATAAGAACTCCAAAAACGAGCTGCGGAAATTTCCCACGACCGGCGAGCGCGTGCTCGTCAAGGCCGGCGAGGAAAACGCGGGCGTCATCGACATCGGCGACGGCTGGGCCATCGCGTTCAAGATGGAGTCGCACAATCACCCGAGCGCGGTGGAGCCGTTCCAAGGCGCGGCCACGGGCGTCGGCGGCATCATCCGCGACATCTTCACGATGGGCGCGCGTCCGGTCTTCTCGCTGAACTCGCTACGCTTCGGTCCGATCACCGGCGACGGTGCGAGCGTGAAGACCAATCGAAGATTGTTTGCGGGCGTCGTCGCGGGCATCTCGCACTACGGCAATTGCATCGGCATCCCCACGATCGGCGGCGAGGTCTATTTCGACGAAAGCTACAACGGCAACCCGCTGGTCAACGTCTTCAACCTCGGCATCCTCAAGCACGAGCAAATCGCGCGCGGTGCGGCGAAGGGCGTGGGCAACCCGGTCTTTTACGTCGGCGCGGAGACCGGTCGCGATGGTCTCGCGGGCGCGGCTTTCGCCTCGCGTGACCTCACCGAGGAATCCAAGGAAGACCGCCCGGCCGTGCAGGTCGGCGATCCTTTCCGCGAAAAGCTCCTGCTCGAAGCCTGCCTCGAATTGCTCGCCACCGATGCGGTTGCCGGCATTCAGGACATGGGCGCGGCGGGCCTCACGTGCTCGACTTGCGAAACCGCGAGCCGCGGCGGCACCGGCGTGGAGATCGACCTTGCCAAAGTCCCGCAGCGCGAGACGGGCATGACGCCTTACGAGACGATGCTCAGCGAGTCGCAGGAGCGCATGCTCATCATCGTGAAGAAAGGCCACGAGCAGACGGTCGTGGATATCTTCGAGAAGTGGGACCTGCCTTACGCCGAAGTCGGCGTGGTCAATGACGACGGCATGATGCGCGTGCGCGACCACGGCAAAATCGTTGTCGAAATCCCCGCGCGCCAGCTCGCCGATGAAGCGCCGCTCTACTCCCGCGAAGCCAAGGCCAAACCGACGCCTCCGCAACTCGACCTCGCGAAACTTCCCGCGACCGACAATCACGCCGCGCTGCTCGCGCTCCTCTCGCACCCGAGCATCGCTTCGAAAAACTGGGTCTATCGCCAGTACGATCACACCGTCCGCGCCGGCACGATGACGCTCCCCGGCTCCGACGCCGCGGTCTTTCTCGTCCGCGAGGCGAACAAAATCCTCGCCGCGACCAGCGATTGCAACGCGCTCTACTGCTCCCTCGATCCGCGCCAGGGCGCGCGTATCGCCATCGCCGAGGCCGCGCGCAACCTCGCCTGCAGCGGCGCGACGCCGGTCGCTGTCACCGACAACCTCAACTTCGGCAACCCGCACAACCCGGAAAATTTCTGGCAGCTTCGGGAGTGCGTGGAAGGTCTCGCCGAGGGCTGCAACGCCTTCGATACGCCGGTGACCGGCGGCAACGTGAGCCTTTACAACCAAAGCCCCGCGGGCGCGATCGACCCGACTCCGACGGTCGGCATGGTCGGTCTCATCGAGGAGGAGAAGCACGTCACGACCTCATATTTCAAGGCGCCCGGCGATGCCATCCTGCTCATCGGCGGCTTCGGCGACGAACTCGGCGCCTCGCATTTCCTCACCGTCGTTCACGGCCAGAAAGTCGGCCCGGTGCCCGCGCTCGATTTCGCGAAAGAGCGCGCGATGCACGATGGTCTGCGCGCCTTGATCAAGTCGCGCCTCATCAAGAGCGCGCACGATCTCAGCGAAGGTGGCCTCGCCGTCGCGCTCGCCGAGAGCAGCCTCACGCATCCGAACCCGCCCGCGCAACCACTCGGTGCCGTGATCGAACTCGGCGACACCGGTCTGCGCCTCGATCAATTGCTCTTCAACGAAACGCAGGGCCGCGTCGTCATCAGCGTGAAACCGACGGATGTTGCGACCGTGCTCATGCTCCTCGAACTCCGCGGCATCGTGGCGAAGAAGATCGGCACGGTCGGCGGCGACTTGCTGAAGATCACGGTTGGTGGCGAAACCCTCGCCTGGCCGCTCTCCGAGCTGAAGTCCGCTTGGTACGACAGCATCGCCCACGCGATGCACGCCTAGGTGCGTTCCGCGGTGTCGGTGTTTCGCTCCACGCTTGTCGCGCTCGTCGCGGCCCTGAGTCTCGCGGCTTGCGTGAAAAAGGGCGGCGAAGCCGTGGTGTTCGAGAAAGATTACATTCCCGCGACAGACTCCAGCGCCGCTGGCGAGGAGGGGCGCGAACTCGTCCAAAAGCAATGGATCCTGAAAGTGCGGATGCGGGACGGTGTCCGGATTATCCGGGTTCCCGTGGACCTGCCGGAGTGGGAAAAAGCGAAAGTCGGCGATCGCGTGAAGGTCAGCTATTCGCAAGGCAAATACACCGGCACGGTGTGGGCTTCGGAACTCAAATGACGATGTCCTTCCAGCCAAAATCTTGGCCGCGCGACGAATCGTTTGGGGATTTTGGAGCACACCGCTTGACCCGCTCTTCATGCCCGCTAGTCTCGCCACTCGCCCGACCCGCGTGAAGCACCACAAACCCACTCATGAGTGCGGCGTATTCGCCGTTTTTGGACATCCGAATGCCGCCGTATTGACCTACTACGGCCTCTTCGCACTGCAGCATCGTGGGCAGGAAAGCGCGGGCATCGTCACCGCCACCGGTCCCAACACGCCGTTCCAGCGGCACGTCGCCATGGGCCTCGTCTCGCAGGTCTTTTCGGCCACCGATTTGGAGCGCTTGAAAGGCACGCGCGCCATCGGCCACGTACGCTATTCGACGACCGGTTCTTCCACGCTGCTCAATGCGCAGCCGCTCATGTTCAGCACCGGCCGTGGGCAGATTGCGATCGGCCACAACGGCAACCTCGTGAACGCCGCCGTGCTGCGCGATGAACTCGAACGCCGCGGTTCCATTTTCCAGACGACAGTGGATAGCGAGATCATCCTGCACCTGCTCGCTCAGCCGAGTGAAAACGGCAGCAGCGTGCTCTCCGGCCTGCGCCGCATTCAGGGCGCGTTTTCGCTCGTCATGATGAGCGAGCACCAGATCATCGGCGTGCGCGATCCGTTCGGCTTCCGGCCGCTCTCTCTCGGTAAGCTCGAAGGCGCTTGGGTGCTCTCGAGCGAGACCTGTGCGTTCGATCTCATTCATGCGGAGTTCGTCCGCGAGATCGAGCCGGGCGAAGTCGTGATCATCGATGAAAACGGCATCCGCTCGGAGTTCCCGTTCAAGACGGAGCGCCGCGCGTTCTGCATGTTCGAGTACGTCTACTTCGCGCGCCCGGATTCGCTCATCAATGACATCAACGTGGCACGCGTGCGCACCGAGATGGGGCGGGAACTGGCGCGCCTTCATCCGGTCAAGGCCGATCTCGTCGTGCCGGTGCCGGACTCGGGCAACTACGCGGCGCTCGGTTTCGCCGAGGAACTGAACATTCCCTACAACCACGCCTTCGTCCGCAATCACTACATCGGCCGCACCTTCCTCCAGCCGACGCAACTTATCCGCGACTTCAACGTGCGGGTGAAGCTGAACCTCATCAAGGAAGCGGTGCATGATAAGCGCGTGGTCGTCGTCGATGATTCCATCGTGCGCGGTACCACCGCTCGCGCTCGCGTGGTCAATCTCCGCGAGGCCGGCGCCAAGGAAGTCCACATGCGCATTTCTTGTCCGCCGCACAAAAACGCCTGCCACTACGGCATCGATTTTCCCGATCCGGAAAAGCTCATCGCCAACCAGCACACGCTGGATGAAATCCGCGACTACCTCGGGGCGGATTCCATCGGCTACCTCGATGTGCCTGGGATGGTCCGCGCCACGGGGCAGGACGAGAACCAGTTTTGCCTCGCCTGTTTCAATGGCAAATACCCCGTGCCGGTAGATCCGAAGCTCGACAAATTCATCATGGAACGCCGCGCGAATCGTGGTGACCTCCTCGCTGGCGACGACCACCCGGAATTATTCGACCCCAATCGCTCAGACCTATGAAAGGCAGCAAGAAAGCTTACGCCGCAGCCGGCGTGGACGTTGATCTCGGAAACCGGGTAAAGAGCGGCATCCACGCGCTCGTGAAGGGCACGCACGGTCCCGAAGTGCTCGGCAAGATCGGTGGATTCGGCGGGCTTTTCCGCGCGAACTTCAAAGGCATGAAAGACCCGGTGCTCGTCTCGAGCGTCGATGGCGTGGGCACGAAGCTGAAGCTCGCCTTTGCCGCGAACAAACACGACACCGTCGGCCAGTGCCTCGTGAATCATTGTGTGAACGACATCGCCGTCGTCGGCGCGCGCCCGCTCTTCTTTCTCGATTACATCGGCGGCGAGCGGCTCGACCCGCCTGTCTTCAAGCAACTCATCAAGGGCTTCGCCAAAGCCTGCAAGGAAGCCGGTTGCGCGCTCATCGGTGGCGAGACGGCGCAGATGCCGGGCATGTATCAAAAGGGCGAGTATGACCTCGCGGGCACGATCGTCGGCGTCGTCGATCGGGTGAAAGCGCTCGACGGTTCCAAGATCAAAGTCGGCGACGTGATCATCGGCCTCGCCGCGAACGGTCTGCACACCAACGGCTACTCGCTCGCGCGCAAAGTCCTCTTTGACCAAATGGGGCTCACGCTCACTAGCAAGCTTCCCGGCGTCGCGAAGACGCTCGGTGACGAGCTGCTGCGCGTGCACAAGAACTACCAACCGCTGCTCGCGAAGCTCCCGGCCGGCATGGTCAAGGGCCTCGCGCACATCACCGGTGGCGGCTTGATCGACAATCTCCCGCGCGTTCTGCCCAAGACGGCCGATGCTGTGATCGACACGAAGTCGTGGAAAGTCCCGGCAATTTACCAGCACATCCGCGAAGGCGGAAAAGTGGACCCGACGGAAATGTATCAGGTCTTCAATATGGGCATCGGCATGACCGTGGTCGTGTCCGCGGCCGACCGCGAGAAGGCGCTGAAATTCACCAAAGGCCGCGTGATCGGACAGATCGAAAAGGGGAGTGGTGTGGTGCGGTTGAAATTCTGACCGCAGAAATAGTCGAAGGACACGACCGTGTTTGGGGTATTAACGACTAACCCTAAAGCGATTGCCCGTGGATTCCAAAAAGCTCCAACTCAAACCCAAACACGCCTGGCGTGTGGGTGTCGGCGCCGGCATCCTCGGCGCGATCGTCGTGGCTTTGAAATATGCGCTGCGCCCACCCACCAAGCGCCGCGTTCCCGATACGATTTCGCCGGCGGTTTTCGCGACGAAGGTCCTGCACACCAGTCTCGGGCAGGTCGTGTATCACGAATCCGGCAGCGGCCAACCGCTCGTCTTCCTGCATAACGTCGGCCTCGGCGCGTCATCTTACGAGTGGTCGAAGGTCTATCCGCATTTTGCGAACGGCTATCGCGTCCTGGCGCTCGATCTCGTCGGCTTCGGAGAATCGGCGCGACCAGCGGGGAAGTTTTCCGCGGCCGATTATGTGCGCATGCTCGCGGAGTTCCTGCGGGCCCTGAGTTGGGAGCAGTCGCCGATTCTCGTCGGGAGTGGACTTTCGGCAGGATTCGCCGTGCATCTCGCCGCGCAACATCCCGAACTCGTCTCCCGACTCATTCTCCACATGCCGACCGGTGGCGGCGAATTGGGCCGGCATACGCCGACGTGTTTGTCGCGGTTGCTCTATCGCTCGCCGTTGCTCGCCCGATTCATTTACCGCAATCACCTCGCGACCAGATCATCGATGGCGGCGTGGCTCCGCAAGTTCGCCTTCCTTCAACAGGAACTCGTGAGCGACGAAATGATCGACGTCTTCACGACCTGCGCTCAGCAGCCTTCGGCCGAGCACGCCGCGCTTTCCTGGCTCGGCGGAACCATGAATTTCGATCTTGAGGCGCGCCTTGGCCGTCTGCCCCAGCCCGTGGCACTGCTCTGGGGCGAGGAGACCTCGCCCGCCACCGAGTCACCTGCGTTGCGGCTGCAAAAGACGCTACCGACTTCCACCCTGACAGTGATCTCCGGTGCCGGGATCATGGCGCCCCTGGAGGCCCCTGCGGAAATGGTCGCCGCGCTCGAGGAGCAACTGCGCAGCGAATTGCGCGTCCTCAAGGCGAGTTGAGGCGTTTCCTCGGTCGGTAAAACCAGCCAAATTTCCATTGTCACCCTCGCGCGCGTTCGTTTATAGCCACCACATCATATGAAGAGACTCTTCGTTCCCGCAGCTTTCGCCCTGATGACCGCGCTCCTCGCCGCCTGCGTGGACGAGCCTCCACGGAAGTCCACCAAGAAGTCGGGTTTCCATCCGCCTCCTCCCACAGACACGGCGCCCCCGACTGATGTTCCGCCCGAGCAGCAGCCGCCTCCGACGTCGAACACGCCGCCGACCACCGAGAACAAGCCACCGCCCGCGGTGCCAGATCAGCCGGTGAAAGTGGGCGAAATCCCTTACGCCAAGCCGGTCCCCGGCAAACCCGGATTCGTGCTCAGCCCGTACGATCAATACAAGGGTTACATCGACGTGCGTGGCTTCCCGCCCGGCACCGAGGTGAAGGATCCTTATTCGGGGAAAAGCTTCCTCGTTCCGTAACGCGCGAATATAGCTGAAATTTCAGCCCGGCCCGCAAGCCTCCGCGCCTGCGGGCCGGGCTTTTTTTCCCGCCCATGATTCGACTCGCGATTCTCGGTCCCGGCCTGCTCGGCGGCTCGATCGCGCTGGCGGCCCGCCGCGCCGGCGGCTTCCACGTGGCGGCTTGGGCGCGTCGTGAAGAAGCTGTCGCGCAGATGAAGGCGCGCGCGTTGGTCGATGTGGCGTCCACGGAGCTGGCGGTCGTTTTGGATGGCGCGGATCTCGTCGTGCTGTGTGTGCCGATTGGTGTCATGGGCGCGCTGGCTGCGCAGATCGCGCCGCTCCTTTCGCCGCAAACGGTGGTGACCGATGTGGGCAGCGTGAAGGCGCCGGTGGTTGCGGAGTTGAGCGAGCTTCTCGCCGGGCGCGCGCAGTTTGTCGGCAGCCACCCGATGGCGGGTTCCGAAAAGACGGGCCTCGAAGCCGCGCGCGCAGACCTCTTCGACGGAGCCGCCTGCATCGTGACTCCTGACGGGCGCACGGAAGGCGCGGCGGTCGCCGCAGTTCACCAATTCTGGCAGACGCTCGGCGGGCGCGTGCTGGAATTACCGCCTGCCGAGCACGACGAGATCGTCGCTTTGATCAGCCATTTTCCCCACCTGCTGGCAGCTACGCTGGTCAATGTCGTTGCGGCGAAAAATGCCGAGGCGTTCCAGTTTTTCGGCCCCGGATTTCGCGACACCACGCGCGTCGCAAGCGGCCCGCCGGCGATGTGGGCGGAGATCCTGCGCAGCAATCAAGTCGCCGTCCGCGCAGCCGTGGAAGCCATGATTGAAAAACTCCGCGAAATCGAAACACTCCTCGACCGCGAAGCCCCGATGACCGAATTTCTCACCCAAGCCAAAGCCCAGCGCGATCGCCTGCGGCACCCGAAAACACCGCATGTCTGACTGGAAAATCCGCCGCGCCCCGACCATCAAAGCCGAACTCGAAGTTCCCGGCGACAAGAGCATCTCCCATCGCGCTGTGATGCTGGCGGCGATGAGCAATGGCACGTGCGTGATCAGGGGATTCCTGGCCAGCGAAGACTGCCTCTGCACCGTCGCGGCGATGCGTGCGCTCGGGATCGAGATCGAAAACGCGGACGAGACCACGCTCATCATCCACGGGAAACGCCGCGTTTTCACCGCACCGAAGCACGATATCGACTGCGGCAATTCCGGCACCACGATGCGCCTCCTCGCGGGACTGCTCGCCGGTCAGCCTTTCCGCAGCCGCCTCGTCGGCGACGCCTCACTCTCGAAGCGCCCCATGAAACGCGTAATGGAGCCGCTCACCAAGATGGGCGCGAAGATCATCGCCGAGGGTAAGGACGGACGTCCTCCGCTCGTCATCGACGGCGGCGACTTGCTGCCGATCGACTACATCAGCCCGGTCGCCAGCGCGCAGGTGAAGAGCGCGGTGTTGCTTGCGGGCATGTTTGCCAAGGGTAAGACCAGCGTGACTGAGCCTTCGCAGAGCCGGAACCACACCGAGCGGATGCTCGAATACTTCCTCGCCCGCCCGCAGAAGTCCGACCTCACCGTGTCGCTGCACGGTGGGCAGACGCCGGAGTCGCGCGATTTCCAAGTGCCCGGCGACATCTCCAGCGCCGCCTTCTGGCTCGTGGCCGCCGCCGCGCAGCCTCGTTCGCACCTCATCATCAAGAACGTCGGCCTCAACGAAACGCGGACCGGCGTCCTCGCCGTGCTCCTGCGCATGGGCGCGCAAGTGCGTGAGATCGTGGAAACCGAAGACGGCGAACCGCTGGGCACGATCGAAGTGCGCGGGGCTCGGCTCAAGGCCACCGACATTGCTGGCAAGGAGATCCCGAACGTCATCGACGAACTGCCCATCCTCGCAGTCGCCGCAGCGCTCGCGCACGGCATCACCACGATCGGCGACGCCGGCGAACTGCGCGTGAAAGAAACCGATCGCCTCGCCGCGATCGCGACCAATCTCCGCGCGATGGGCGCGCAGGTGCAGGAGACGGAGGACGGGCTCCAGATCGCCGGGGGCGCTCCGCTGCATGGCGCGCGGCTCGATAGCTTCGGCGATCACCGCATCGCCATGGCCTTCGCCGTCGCGGGACTTTTCGCGGAAGGAGAGACGATCATCACCAATACTGAGTGCGTGAACACGTCCTATCCCGGGTTCATGGCTGCGCTGGAAAAGGTCCTCAAGGAACCGTCCGGCCCGCAGACACCGGTCATCACTTCACTCCCCAACTGACCCGTGGCGACCGAACACCCTCACATCGTCATCGCCATCGACGGCCCCGCCGCGTCGGGCAAAAGCAGCGTCGCCCGCGCCCTCGCGCGCAAGCTCCGCTACGTTTACGTGAACACCGGCGCCATGTATCGCGCCGTTACCTGGCTCGCGTTGGACAAAGGCGTGCCGACCGTGGATGCCGGACGCGTGCAGCAGTTACTCCACTTCACCGAGGTCGCCTGTGGCGTTGCGAATGGCGAATCGACGATCCTGCTCGACGGCATCGATCCCACGCCACACCTCGTTTCCGAGGGCGTGAATTCCAACGTGTCCGTCATCGCCAGCATCCCCGAAGTGCGCCGCCTGCTCGTCGCCAAACAGCGCGCTTATGCCCGCGATCACGATGTCGTCATGGAAGGCCGCGACATCGGATCGGCCGTCTTTCCCGAGACGCCCTACAAATTTTACGTCGATGCCTCGCCCGAAGTCCGCGCCCAGCGCCGCGCCAGGCAGGGCCTGCAGGATTCGATCGCCGCGCGCGACAAGGTGGACTCCTCGCGCCGCACCTCGCCGCTCATCATCGCCGAAGACGCGCACGTCATCGATAGCTCGAATCTGACTGTCGAAGGCGTGGTCGGGGAGATTTTCGGTCGGTTGAAACAGAAGGGCCTGGCCCTCGGGGAGTTCTAGGCGATGGGCGGCTGGTATCGCTTCAGCTACCGCCTTTCCCAGGTGCTCGCGAAGACTCTCTTCGCGTTCAAGGTCGTCCACCCCGAGCGGATCATCGAGGAAGGCGGCGCCATCCTCGCGATGAATCACGAGAGTTATCTCGACCCACCGCTCGCCGGTATCGCGTGTCGCCGCGAACTCCATTTCCTCGCCCGCAAGACGCTTCTCCAGTGGCCCGTCCTCGGCCCCATCATGCCGAAGCTGAACGTCATCCCTGTGAACCAGGAACGCGCGGATATGAGCGCGCTCAAGACGATCATCAAACTCATCCGTGCCGGCCACGCGACGATCATCTTCCCCGAGGGCTCGCGGACGCTCGACGGCGAAATCCAATCCGCGCAGCCCGGGCTCGGCCTGGTCATTGCCAAGACGCTCGCGCCCGTGGTGCCGATGCGCATATTCGGCGCGCACAAAGCCTTTCCGCGTGGCGGAAAACCGCGCCCGTTCACGCCGATCACGCTCGTGGTTGGAGAGCCGATATATTTCACCAAGGATGACCTCGTAGGAGAAGGTCGTGAACTCTACCAGCGACTGAGCGAGCGGGTCTTGGAGCGGATCTCGGCCATCCAATACGAGCGACCGTAGTCGGCGTGCGCCGGAAAATTTAAGTCCGGCATTGGGCAATCGCGGCGTTGACCGCTCCAAGAATCGGGTCGTTAATCCTCTCGCTGATGTTTGTTCGTTTGCCACTGCTCCTCCTGCTCCTGCTGGGTTTGACCTTCGGGTCGCTCCCGCTGGCGTCGGCCTGTGCGGTGAAGGCTCCACAGATGTGTTCGTCGGCGTGTTGCTCGCAGACGGAAATGTCGTGCTGTGAATCGTCAACGGTTCCGGCGTCACAACCGCCCGTCCAGGCGGCGCCTTCCTCGGTGGAGGGCAAACAACTCATGGCGCCGGTGCTTGCGTTTCTCTGCGTCCGGCCGGAGACGGAGACGGAGATGCCGAGCGTGAGTAAGCGGCAGGTGGCGCGGATGGTCGTGTCGCCGCGGGTCGAGGTGACCTGCATTCGGCTGATCTGAGAGGGCGGTGGCAGGCGTGGTGTGCCCACGCATCGCGCGGCGGCGTCCGCATAGCTCGGCTCTCCTGAGCCGAGATTTCTCATCGGACGCCTTCCTTTCACTCCAACCCCAACTTTCAGATTCATGTCCCGCAAACTTCTCACACTCCTTTCTCTTCTAGCTGTCGCTTCCCTCGCCGCTTACGGCGGCTGGCGTCTCGGTCGTCAGCAAATGCCCAGTGCTTCCTCCGCCGGCGGCGGTGAGCGCAAAGTGCTCTTTTACCAGAGCCCCATGCACCCGTGGATCAAGTCGGACCAGCCCGGCAACTGCACGATCTGCGGAATGAAACTCGTGCCCATCTTCGAGGGCGATTCCGTAACCCGCGAAACGGGCGGAACCGTGATCAAGCTCAGCCCGCTGAGCACGCGCGTCGCCAATATCGAGACTGCCGAGGTCAGGAAGCAACCGCTCCAGCGCGTGATCCGCGTGGCTGGGCAGATCGATGACGACGACTCCGCGCATCGCCGCCTCTCGGCGTATGTCGAAGGCCGCATCGACAAGCTCTTCGTGAACTTCGTCGGCGCCGAGATCACCGCCGGCCAGCCGCTCGCCTCGCTCTACAGTCGCGAACTGCTCATCGCCCGCGGCGAGTATGTCCAGGCTTTGCGCCAGACCGGATCGGCCGAGCGCGAGACTTTCCTCGCCGCGAGTCGGCAGAAGCTGCGCCGCCTCGGCCTGACTGCGGAGCAGATCGAAAAGCTGCCCGGCCAGACGGGCGACACCTTCGACATCGTGGCGCCGAACTCCGGCACCGTGGTCGAGCGCAAGGTCTATGAAGGGCAGTACGTGAAAGAGGGTGACGTGCTCTTCGAGATCGGGAATTTTGCCAAGATGTGGTTCGTCTTCGACGCCTACGAGCGCGACCTCGCGTGGATCCGCGTCGGGCAGACCGTTGAGGTCACGGCGTCGAGCGTGCCCGGCAAGGTGGTCACCGCGCCGATCACCTTCATCGACCCAAATCTCGTGATGGCGACCCGTTCGGCGAAAGTGCGCGTCGTCTTGGACAATCCGCTGGTCACCGAGAACGATCACCAACGGCGCGAATTTCTGCACAAGGTCTATGCCGAGGGCCGGATCCGTGTGGAGACGGAGCCGGTGCTCACCGTGCCGCGCAGTGCGGTGCTTTCGCCCGGCGGCCGACCGCTGGTGTATATCGTGAAAGGCGACGACGAATATGAACCGCGGCACCTCACGCTCGGCCGCGCCGGTGAAGACGTGTGGGAAGTGCTCGCGGGGTTGCAGGATGGCGAGCGCATCGTGACGACGGGAAATCTGTTGATCGACGCCCAAGCTCAGCTCGAACGCCCGGCGGAAGCACCGGCCATCGCTCCGACATCGTCCGCGCCTTTGACCGCAGCGCAGCAGGCTTCGGCTGAGAAACTGTTCGCGGCCGCATCGGCGATCGCGGAAGCGCTCGCCTCCGATGATCTGGTCGCGCACAACGCCCGCATCCCGGCCTTGCATGAAGCCGCGATGGCGACCGTGGAGGCGCTGGGTGCCAGTGGCGCGCGACTCGGCGAAAGCGCTCATGTCGGACCGGTCAAGGATCTTAAGGACGCGCGGAAACAGTTCTACCCGCTGAGCATGGCGATCGCGGAACTGGCGGTGCAGGCGCGCTCGAGCGGCAAGGTGAAGATTTTCGAGTGCCCGATGGCCAAGAGCGCGGTGCCAAGCGCGGAGACGAACCAGGGCCGTTGGGTGCAACTCGTCGGGCCGATTCGCAATCCGTTCTTTGGCGCGGAGATGCTGGAATGCGGCAAGGAGGTGCAGCCGTGATCCCGGGCCTCATCGCGTGGTCACTGCGCAACCGCTTCCTCGTCGCGTGCGGCGTCCTCTTCATCATCGCATTCGGGATTTTCGAGCTGCGCCGGACGCCGATCGACGCCATCCCGGACCTCAGCGAAAACCAAGTGATCGTCTTCGCCGATTGGTCGGGCCGCAGTCCGCAGGAGGTCGAGGATCAGATCACGTATCCGCTCTCCGTGAACCTCCAGGGCCTCGCGGGTGTGAAGACCGTGCGGGCCAACTCGATGTTCGGCTTCTCGCTGCTCACGGTGATTTTCGACGAGAAGATCGACAACTACTTCGCGCGAACGCGCGTGCTCGAACGGTTGAATTACCTCGGCGACATCCTGCCTGTCGGCGTCATCCCGAAGCTCGGCCCCGACGCGACCGGACTCGGCTGGGTCTACCAGTATTACCTCGATGTCGATCCGACCAAGGCCGAGCACGGGGGCTCTGATCTCGGGCAATTGCGCGCGGTGCAGGATTGGTTCGTGCGTTATCAGCTCAATGCCGTCTCCGGCGTGGCGGAAGTCGCGAGCCTCGGCGGATTCGTGAGGCAGTATCAGATCGAAGTCAGCTCGACCAAAATGCGCGCAGTGGGCGTGACCTTGCAGGAGGTCATGGACGCGGTGGCGCAGAGCAATCTCAACGTCGGCGGCAAGGTCATCGAGGAAAACGGCATGGAGTTTGTCGTGCGCGGCATCGGGCTGATCACCTCGGCGAGCGATCTCGAAAAGACGGTGCTCAAGGAGCGCGAGGGCACGCCCGTCTATCTCCGCGACGTGGCGAATGTGCAAATCGGCGGCGATTTCCGCCGCGGTGCGCTCGATGTGAATGGGCGTGAAGTCGTCGGTGGCATCGTCGTCATGCGCACTGGCGAAAACGCGCACGCCGTCATTCAGCGGGTGAAGGACAAGATCGCGCAGATCACGCCGAGCCTGCCGCCGGGCATCACGATCAAACCGTTCTACGACCGCAGCGAACTCATCGACCGCACCATCGGAACGCTCAAGCACGCACTCCTCGAGGAGATCATCCTCGTGACGCTCGCGCACATCATCTTCCTCTTCCATTTTCGCAGCATTCTTATCGTCACGTTTCCGCTGCCGGTCTCGATCCTCATCTCGTTCATTCTCATGCGGCAGTTCGGCATCTCGTCGAACATCATGTCGCTCGCTGGCATCGCCATCGCCATCGGCGTGCTCGTGGATGCGGCGATCGTGCTCACGGAAAATGTCATCCGGCATTGCGAGGAAGCGGAAGAGAAGAAGGGTTCACGTCTCACCGCGGCTGAAACGATGAGCGTCACGCAGTCCGCGGCGCAGCAGGTCGGCCGCCCGATCTTTTTCGCGATGGCGATCATCATCCTCGCCTTTGTCCCCGTCTTCGCGCTGACCGGACAGGAGGGAAAACTCTTTCACCCGCTCGCCTTCACCAAGACCTTCGCGATGATCGGCTCCACGCTGCTCGCGGTGACGATCGTGCCGGTGCTGTGCAGCGTCCTCGTGCGCGGGCCGTTTCACGGCGAGCAGGACAACGTCGTCATGCGCTTCCTGCTGCGCATCTACGAGCCCGTGCTCGATTGGGCGCTGCATCACCGCAAGTCGGTGCTGGCCGGCGCGGCGGCGCTGCTCACGGGCGCGGGTTTCCTCACCACCCGCATGGGTTCGGAGTTCATGCCGCCGCTCAATGAAGGTTCGCTGCTCTTCATGCCGGTCCTGCTGCCGAGCACTTCGCTCACCGAGGTGAAGCGCATCATGTCGTGGCAGGATCAGGTGATCGCGCAGACGCCGGAGGTGGCGAGCGTCGCAGGCAAACTCGGCCGCGCCGAAACGGCGACTGACCCCGCGCCCGTCGAAATGATCGAGACGACGATCATGCTCAAACCCGAGAGCGAATGGCGCGCGGGGATGACCAAGGACAAACTCGTCAATGAACTCATGGGCAAGCTCACGCACGTGCCCGGTTACGTGCCCGGTTTTCTCCAGCCGATCGAAAACCGCATCCTCATGCTCGCGACCGGCATCCGTGCGCAGGTCGGCATCAAGATCCTCGGCGACGATCTCGACGCGCTGCAGCGCAAGGCCTTCGAGGTCGAGCGCATCGTGCGCGAGATTCCCGGCGCGGTGGGCGTCGCGCCCTCGCGGGTGCAGGGAAAGCCGTATCTCGAGGTAAGCGTGGATCGCGAAAGCATGGCGCGCTACGGCCTGCGAGCGCAGCAGCTCCTCGACGCCGTCGAGGTCGGCATCGGTGGCAAGAACGTGGCGACGACCATCGAGGGGCGGCAGCGCTTTCCCATTCAAGTGCGCCTGGAGCGCGATGAGCGCGACGACCTCGAGCGGCTCGGCGACATTCTCGTCGGCACGCCGTCGGGCAAATTCATCCCGCTCGGCCAGCTCACCGACATCCGCCGCAACCTCGGCGCGAGCGAGATCGCCAGCGAGAACGGACGCTTGCGGGTCTTCGTGCAAGCGAACGTGCAGGGACGTGACCTCGGCGGCTTTGTCGAGGAAGCGCATCGCCGGATCAAGGAAGGCGTCACGCTCGATAAGGGGATGACCATCGAGTGGAGCGGGCAGTATGAAAACCAAATCCGCGCGAAGAAGACCCTGCAACTGATCGTCCCGGCAGTGCTCGCGATCATCTTCCTGCTGCTCTACCTCATCTATCGCAACGCCAAGGAAGCCGCGCACGTGATCCTCGCGGTGCCGTTCGCGCTGACCGGCGGGGTCGCGCTGCAATACCTGCTCGGCTACAATTTCAGCGTCGCCGTGTGGGTCGGCTACATCGCGCTCTTCGGCACCGCGATCCAGACGGGCGTGGTGATGGTCGTCTATCTCGAGGAGGCGGTGGAAAAGAAACGCGCCGCGCTCGGCGGAACACTTTCCGCCTCCGGCTTGCTCGAAGCGATCAAGGAAGGCGCGCGGCTGCGGTTGCGTCCGAAGGTCATGACTGTGGCCACGATCGTCGCCAGCCTTTTGCCGATCATGTGGAGCACGCGCACCGGGGCCGAGGTGATGAAGCCACTCGCCGCGCCGGTCATTGGCGGCATGGTCTCCAGCCTCCTGCACATCCTCATCGTCACGCCCGTGATCTTCGCGTGGCTGCGCGAACGGGAGATGTGCGAAAACGCTAAAGCTTCTCCGGTTCCTGCAACAACGCCGTAATTCGTTGCAGGAGTCGGCCGGCGCCGCCGCCGTCGAGCACGCGGTGGTCGAAGCTGAGGGTGAAGTGCGCCTCGGTTGCAGGGGTAAAAACGCCTTTGCCTTTATCCCAGTCGGGGACGACACGGCCCGCGCCCATGCCGAGCACGAGCGTCTGCTCGGGCAGCGGAATCGGCGTGGCCCATTCGAGGCCGAAAGTGCCGAAATTGGTGACGGTCGCGATGCTGCCGCCCTGGGCATTGGGCGGGAGACGGCGCTGCCGGGCGAGTTCGACGAGTTCGTTGTAACGCACGACCATTTCCGCGAGCGGCGTTTTGTCGGCGTTGCGCAGGACTGGGACGAGCACCCCGTCTTCCGCTTCCACTGCGAAGCCGACATCGATGGCGCGAGGGTGGACGATCTTGTCGCCGACGAGACGACCAGCGGGCGCGCTGTTTTCGCCGAGGGCGACGGCAAGCGCGCGCAAGGCGTAGAGCGCGGGGCCGGGTTTTGGGTTGCTCGTCTTGCGATGAGCGAGCAGCGCGTCGATGCGGACCGGAGTGCCGACGGTGGCGAGCGGCCGGGTCCAGGAGCGGCGCATGGCATCGGCCACGGCGACACGCATGGAGGAGGCGGGGCTGAGGCGGTGCTGCTCGATCTGCGAAATGAACTTCTCGAAATCCTCGACCGTAACGCGGCCTGCGGCGCCGCTGCCCGCGACACCTGCGAGATCGGCGGCGTGCATGCCGAGTTCGTTCATGCGCGCCTTCAAGCGCGGAGAGAGATAGCTGGCGCCCGCGGCGTGTGCGGGTACGGGGAGGCCGCGCACGGTGGGTTCGACGGTGGCTTTCGCAATCTGCGGTACGGGTGTGCTCGATGGGTTCGCTGAGGCGTGGCCGTTGTCCGCGGGGGCAGGCACGGCGACATCGAGTCCGAGCCGCGCGGCTTCATCTTCGCTCACTTCCAGCCAACCCAGCGTGGTGCCGACGGGGTAGCTGTGCTGCAGTTCGGCGAGCAGTTCCGCGAGCCGCCCGGAGCATGGCGCGGTCACTCCCATCGTCGCTTTGTTGGTCTCTACTTCGATGATTTCGGCGTCGCCTTGCACGTCGTCGCCGACGGCGAAGGGCAGGCGGACGACCGTGGCCTCGGCGATGCTTTCACCGAGCTGCGGCATGATGATGGGGACTCGAGCGATTCCGGGAAACATGGCGGGAGATTAGGCCGAAAGCAGTTGGCGCAGGGCGGCGGCGATGGTTTTGGCGGTGGGGCGATGCGTGCCCCAGAGATTCGGGTGATAGGGAACGGGAGTGTCTTTCGCGTTGAGGCGCATGGGCGCGGCATCGAGCAGGTCGAAGCCTTCGGTCGCGACGCGCGCGAGGATTTCCGCGGTCACGCCGCCCCACGGCCACGCTTCGCCGACGGCGAGCAGGCGCCCGGTGCGGGCGACGCTGGCGAGCACGGTGTCGGTGTCGAGCGGTTTGATCGAGCGCAGGTCGATGACTTCGATCTCCCAACCCTCGGTTGCGAGTTCCTCGGCGCAGGCCAGCGATTCGTGAACCATCGCGGAGTAGGTGACGATCGTAGCGTCGCGTCCGGCGCGGGCGATGCGCGCTTTACCTGTGGGCACGGCCTCGGTCGGGAGCGCCTCGGCCTTGAGATGGTAATAGAGATACTTGTGCTCGCAGAAGATGACGGGGTCATCGATCGCGACGGCTTCGAGCAGCATCGAGTAGGCGTCCTCGACCGTGGCGGGCGTCATCACGATCAAGCCCGGGTAGTGCGCGTAGAGCGCCTCCATGCTTTGCGAATGGAACGGCCCGCCGCCCGCGGTGCCGCCGCTGGGCAGGCGGATGGTGATCGGGCAGGGAACATTGGTCCGCCAGTGGAGCGTCGCGGCTTGATTGACGATCTGGTTGAAGCCGACGGTCGAGAAATCCGCGAACTGCATTTCGATGATCGGGCGCATGCCCTCAATCGCGGCGCCGATGGCCGAGCCGATAATCGCGTCTTCGCTGATCGGCGCATCGAGCACCCGACCGGGATATTCCTTGGCCAAGCCTTTGGTCGCCTTGAATGCGCCGCCAAAATTTCCGACATCCTGACCGTAGATATAAACACGCGGATCGTCGGCGAGCGCTTTGGCCTGAGCTTCGCGGATGGCTTCGAGATAAGTGATCATGCCGGCAAGGAACCTTCGGAAAGATGGCGCGAGGCGAGGGCGCACCAGTCTTCGGTATTCGGGTCGGGGAGCGGTTCGCGCATGGTCGTGGTCACGGCCTCTTCGATCTGGCGCTGCGCATCTTCCTGCCACGCGCGCAGGGTTGCGGAGTTGGCCCAGCCTTCGGCGAGAATGCGCTGCTCGGCGACGAGGAGGCAGTCGCGACCGAGCGGCGTGTCACGCAGCTTGGGGTCCACGTAGCTGGCGTCGTCGTGTTCGCCGTGGCCGACGAGACGCAAGAGCGAGGCGACGACCAACTGCGGGCCGCCGCCGGTGCGCGCGGCCTCGACGGCGCGATACAGCACCTCGAGGCAGGCGCCGAGATCGGTGCCGTCCACGTTGTGCGCGGCGACGCCGTAGCCGACCGCTTTATCCGCGAGATCCTGGCAGACGAACTGCCGCGAGGTGGGCGTGGAGTAGGCGTATTGGTTGTTCGCGACGACGAGGACGAGCGGGAGTTTTTCGACGGCGGCGAGATTCAGGCCCTCGTGAAACGCACCCGTGGAAGTCGCGCCATCGCCCAAGCTGGTCGCGCCGACGGTGCCTTCGATGCCACGGAAGCGCCGGCCGAGCAGGATGCCTGCGACCACGGGCAGCATTGCGCCGAGGTGGGAAATCATGGGCAGCAGACCTTCAAGCGGACGCCCGCGGTGGACGTTGCCGTCGCGCCCGCGCATCGGGCCGAGGCGGGAGCCCATGTAGGTGCGGACGCCATCGAGCAGCGTTTCACCAAAGGCCAGGCGGCCGGCCTGGTCGCGGATCAGCGGGGCGAAGACATCGCCTTTGCGCAGCGCCATGCCGGTCGCAGCGCTGAGCGCCTCCTGGCCTTTGCTGAGAAAGACGCCGCCGGTGATTTTGCCGCCGCGGTAGAGGCTCGCGATCTTTTCCTCCGAGACACGCGCCAACTGCATCCAGCGATAACCGGCCAGAAATCTGGCCTTTGTGTCGGATGCTTCGGCGCTGACGGACGGGGCCGCGGTGGCTTGAACCATGCGCGAGAGTCTAGGTCGCGCGGAGAGAGGGGTGCAACGGTCTTCTTGCGTTAGCCCTTCGCGAGCTTGCTGTAGCGATCGCTCACGAAGTCCCAATTGATCACGCTCTGGAACGCCTTGATGTACTCAGGCCGGCGGTTCTGATACTTGAGGTAATACGCGTGTTCCCAGACATCGAGGCCGAGGATCGGCACGCCGGCGCTGGAGAGCGGGCTGTCCTGGTTGGCCGTGGATTCGACGACCAGCTTTTTGTCCTTGAGGATGAGCCAGGCCCAGCCGCTGCCGAAGACCTTGGTCGCGGAGGTGCCGAGCGCTTCCTGAAATTTATCGAAGCTGCCGAAAGCGGTATCGATCGCCTTGGCCAGTTCGCCCGCCGGTTTGCCGGTCGGGTTCTTTTTCAGCGTCTGCCAAAAGAGCGAGTGATTGGCGTGGCCACCGCCGTGGTTGCGGATGTCCTTGCGCACGGCCTCGGGCACGGCGTCGAGGTTCGTGAGGATTTCGTCGATCGACTTCTTCTCAAATCCCGGCGCGCCGGCGATGGCGGAGTTAAGCTTGGCGACATAGGCCGCGTGGTGCTTGTCGTGGTGAATCTTCATCGTCTCCGCATCGATGAATGGCTCGAGGGCATCGTAGTCGTAACCGAGCGGTGGGAGTTTGAAGACGCCTTCTGCTTCCGGCGCCGCCGGCGCCTGGGCGATGGCGAGATTTGAGGTGAGGACGACCGCTCCGGTGGTGAGCGCGAGATTTTTGAGGGCGTGGCGACGGGTGATCATGGGTAGTTGGGCTTTTGAGGATTCGTTAGAGAGGTTTGAGGAGGATGTCTTTGAATTCAACGAGCATTGGCGGGCCGACATGAATCTGCAGAGCGAGAACCCCTTCGAGGCTTCGTCCCTTGGGATCATTATCGAGGAGATCGATGACCTGCACGCCATTGAGGTAATGCGCGAGGTGATTTCCGCGAGCCACGATCCGGTAATCGTTCCAGTCCTTCGGCTTGTAGTAGCCCTTGGCGACGAGCTCCTTTTTGTCGGCGAGCTGGCCGACCACCTTGGGCTTTTGCGTTTCGTCGATCTCCACTTTTTCCCCGATGAGCGCGAGAAATTTGCGGCCCTTTTCGTGGTAAAGAAAACCGGCTTTGCCCGGCGCGTTGTCCACTTCGGCCTGATAGCCGGAGACCACGTGTTTGCCGAGATCCTGGCTGCGATACTGGATGCCCGAGTTGCCGTTGCGGATGCGCACCTTCAGCTTCAGCTCGAAGTCCTTGAGCACGCCGCCGCGCCAGATCAGGAAGGTGTTCGTCGTGGTCATCCGCTCCAGCTTGGTCTCGCCGCGGATCGCGCCATCGGTCACCGACCAGAGCCTCGGATTGCCGTCCCAGTCCGTGAGATCCTTGCCGTTGAAGATCGGCTTGAAATCATCCGCCGCCAGCGCGCCCGAGGCGCAAAATAGCGCGACCGCAAGGACGCTGCGCAGACGTGGAAACCGGGGACGTGACATGGGGTGCAGTGGATGTAGCGAAAGCTGGGCGCGGCGTAAAGTCGCCGTTCAAGGCGCGCCCGGACGATCTTCCAAAAGCGTCCGCTGGCGGCAGATCGGGCAGTTGTCGCCGACGCTTGTGTGGAGTAGCTGGCGGACGTCCGGCGGCACCGCGCCATCGCCGAGATCGAGACCGTAAACGACCATCGCCTTGGCGCGGCTCCACGGGTTGCGCAGCGCGCGCAGCTTCAAATCGCTATCGGCCGCGAGCGCAAATTTTCTCTCCGGTGCCGCGACGCGCAGCAGGCCCAGTGCGTCGATGGCTTGCGTGATCTCCGCGGGCGTCGACTGCGCTTCGGTCGTGCCGAGGAACTGCCGCCAGCGAAGAAAGGTGATGTCTTCCAGCAAGCAGAACGCCGCGAGCTGCGCAGTCGCGCGCGGGGCGTCGGGCTGATCGGCGAGGGCGGAAAGTAGTCCCGCTAGCCGTGGCTCCGTTTCGCCGGTGAGGATGAACGCTCCCGCGCGCAGCGGGTTCTGCGAAGAAAGCGCGGCGACCGGAAGCGTGATGTCCACGGCTCCCTGGGGCGGCACATTCGTCGAGACGGCTCGGAGCGAGACGACACGGCTGTCCGTCGCTGTCCCGTGCGCAACTGCTCCCGCGGGCAGCGCGACCTCGAGCGCCGTCTGCGCCGGATTGCGGAGCGTCAGGACCAATTGATCGCGACCGTTGCCGTGGGCCGTCGTCGTGAGTCGCTGGCTTTTGACCGCTTCGAGCACCGGGACCGCCGGCTCCGCTCCGGCCGTCGCGAGAGCGAAGGTGAACACGAGCCAGTAGATAGGGCGGAGGAGTTTCAAGGCGGGTGGCGGGAGTGACCCTTCATTCCCACGCGCCGCCGCAAAGTCAAAAACCCGCAGGTGGAAAAATCCCGGTGAGGCTGGATGCGAAAGCGGGAACTCAATTCAGCCACGGATGGACACGGATTATCACGGATGAGGAAGCCCTTCAGTTCCGGCATCCGTGTTTCATCGGTGTCAATCCGTGGCTAACGCCCTGATTTCCGACCGCCGCTCTAAGTTTCCGCCTGCCCGATCCGTCTGCGCAATGTGCACCGAATCTTTACCCGATGAGAGTTGCGCCCTTTGGGGGAACGGCTCCACGATTCCCCCAGCGTCCCCACCCACCCAGACTGCCTATGAAAACGCGCTTCCTCCTCGTCGCCGCCTTCGCCTTCGCTCCGCTCGCTGTCCGCGCGGAAAATGAGATCGGCTTTATCGAAAAATTTGCCCTCGCGCCGGATCGCGCGGCCGTGCTCGGCCAGCTCCTCCCGGGCAGCGAGGACTACTATTTTTTCCACGCCCTCCATTACCAAAACACCGCGCAGGCCGCGAAGCTCGCGGAGATTTTGGACCAATGGTCGAAGCGCTTCCCCAATTCCGCGCGGCGCCGGATCATCGAAAACCGCGCCGCTCTGCTCGCCTACGACGCGAGCCCGCAGACGACGCTGAAGTTCCTGCGCGAGCGGCTGAACCTGGAGTTCAACCACGAACAACAGACGCGCGACAAAAAGCCTGATCTCCCGACCAAGCTCGACCAGAAGCTGATCGCCCGCGCGGCCTTCCAAAGCGCGGTGCTGAATGCCTCCGACAACCTCAACGACGTCGATGAGGACGCGCTCCGCGGGTTCATCCGCGACAAGGTTGCGCTCAAGCCTTCGCAAGTCCGCGATCTGCTCAAGATGCTGAAGCGGCCCGACGTGCCGGGGTTGGTCGAGGTGATCGAGGCGGACTTGAAGTCAAAGGAAAGCCGCGGGTTCGGCGAGTTCGAGATTCATCGCGCGCTGCTGCCCGAGCAGCTCGACGACCTCGCCAAGCGCGTGCCGTCGCTGATCGAGAACCAGCGGTTCGTGGCGGCGCGATTGCGCAAGCTGGCGCCGAGCGCCGACGCTGATGGCGAGTTCGATCCCGCAGAGCGCGAGGCGTGGCTGGAGCGGCTCTGGGCTTACGCAAAGCACCTCAGCCCGAGCTTCAATACGCTCAAGGCGCACATCCTTTTCCAGCGCCTGCAACTCGACCGCACCCGCGGCATCTACGACAAGGCGCGCTTCCTCGAATACCTGAAGCTGCCGCGTCGGACGAACTACGTGAACCCGGAATATCTGCGCCGCGGAGAGCTCGCCGCGCAGGCCGTCGATTTCAACGCCGACCTCAGCGAAGCGCTCGTCATCGCGCCGCCGATTCGCTCCGACGAAGCCCTCGTGCGCGAGTTCCTGCTCCACCTGCTCAAGGACGAGCCGACGTGGGAGCCGTGGGCCGTGTGGCTGCGCGATACGTGGCTCAAGCCGGTCTTCGCCGAGGCGAAGATCATCAATGGCGTCGGCCATCCCGAGCAGTGGGCTTCGCTCCTTTCTCCAAGCGCATTCCAAGCGCTCAAGGATCGCGTCGATGTCGATTTCGCGGCGATCAACGCACCGTTCCTCGCGCCCGGCGACGACGTGAATGTCGAGTTGTTCCTCAAGAACACGCCGAAGCTCATCGTGAAGATCTACGAGATCAACACGCTCTCCTATTTCCTGACCAACCAGCGCCAGCTCAACACCGACCTCGCGCTCGACGGCCTCGTCGCGAACCGCGAAGTCACGCACGACTTCAGCGCCGATGAAAGCGGACGCAGCCCGTTCCGGCGCACCGCGCGCACGTTCAAGTTTCCCGAGCTCAAGAGCCAACGCGGCGCGTGGGTCATCGAGTTCATCGGCGGTGGCAAATCGAGCCGCGCGCTCATCCGCAAAGGACAGTGGTCGCTCCTCCAGCGCACCGGCCCGGCGGGCGACCTCATCACCGTGCTCGATGAAACGCGCCAGCCGGTGAAAGACGCGGTCGTCTGGCTCGAAGGGCGGAAGCTCACGCCGGATGCGAAGACCGGCTTCATCCTCGTGCCGTTCACCCAGAAGCCCGGAGCGAAGAACATCGTGCTCGCCGATGCGGCGGGCGAATTCGCCAGCCTCGCGAGCTTCGATCATCACGCCGAGCAATACCGACTCGATGCGCACATCCACATCGAGCGCGAGCAAATGCTCGCCCGCCGCGAGGCGACCGTGGCCCTGCGCACCGCGCTGCTTCTCGGCGACGTGCAGGTGTCGCTCGATCTCATCCAGGAGCCGAAGCTCACGATCACGACGACGGCGATCGATGGCGTCGCCACGACCAGCGAAGTGAAGATCGCGAAGCTCGATCCGGCCAAAGTTTTCACGCACACCTTTCTCGTGCCGGAGCGGGTGAAGCACGTGGCGGTGGCCTTTAGCGGCCAGGTGGAAAAGCTGAGCGCAGGCGGCGAAAAGCAGCCGGTCAATGCCGCGACGAGTTTCGCCCTGAATGGGATCGACCAGATGCCGCGGGTCCGCGCGGCGCATCTCAACAATTTCGGCGGTAACTACGTCTTCGAGTTGCTCGGCAAAAACGGCGAGCCGATCGCCGATCAAGCGGTGGTCTTCGATTTCAAGCATCGTGACTTTCACTATGAATTGGATTTTGCTCTGAGCACCGATGCGAAGGGGCGCATCGATCTCGGTCCGCTCGCGGGCATTGGCGCGGTGCAGTCGCGGTGGGGCGGCGAGAATGGCGGTGAGTCCCGCGAATGGGTGCTGACCTCGGCAGATGGCACGTGGCCGAGTTCAGTTCACGCCCGCGCGGGCGGACCGGTGGCGTTGCCGTGGACCGGTGGCGCTGGGCCGGGCAACGTCTCGCTGCTCGAAGTGCGCAGCGGCGGTTTTGTCGGCGATCGGCAGGCCGCGGTCGCGCTCAGCGGCGCGCCGGCGAATGTTTCGCAGCTCACCATCACAGGGCTCACGCCGGGCGACTATTCGCTGCACGTGGCGGGCCGCAAGGACGTCGCGATTCGCGTGACGGCGGGGCAGCCCGTGCAGAACTGGCTCGTTTCGCCGAATCGCGAACTCGAAGTGCGCGACGCCGCGCTGCTCGGCATCAAGAGCGTGGAGCGGCAGGGCGACGCGCTCGTTGTGCAACTCCTCAATCCCGGCAAGTTCACGCGGGTGCATTTCGCGGCGACGCGCTTTCTTCCCGAGCGGAGCCTGTTCGAGTCGCTCGGCGGCTTCGCCCGCTTCGATCCGGCTCTGGGGACGCCCGCGCGATTGCCGAACCTTTTCGCCGCCGGCCGCGCGATCGGCGACGAGTATCGCTACATCCTCGAGCGCCGTTACGCGAAGCTCTTCCCCGGTAATATGCTCCCGCGCGCCGGGCTGCTGCTCAATCCGTGGGAAGTGCGCTCGACCGATCTCGAGGCGCAGGACATGGAGGCGATGCAACGCGCCGCTGGCACGGCGGGCGGGCGGGCACCCGCGCGAAAGCTCGCGGAAAGCGCAGAAGCCAAGTCGGTCCTGAGCCCGGAAAGCGACGGCAACGGCGGGCCTAATCTCGACTTCCTCGCCCAAGCCGCGCCCGCGCTCTACAACCTCGCGCCCGACGCGCAGGGCATCGTGCGCATCGACCTCAAGGCCCTCGGCGATCGGCAATACGTCCAGCTTTACGCCGAGGACTTGAACCACGCGATCTGGCGCACGCTCGCGCTGGCTGAGGTGCCGACGAAATTCCAGGACCTGCGCCTCGCGCGAAACCTCGATCCGCAAAAGCCCTTCACCGAAAAAAAGGAGACGACTCTCCTCGGCACGGGCCAGGCGCTCACGCTCGCCGACATCGTGACCGCAGACCTCGAGACCTACGATTCGCTGGCCAGCGTGTATGCGCTTTTCACCACGCTGACGAGCGAGGCGAAGCTCGCGAAATTCGCCTGGGTGCTGCAGTGGCCGAAGCTCAAGGATGAGGAGAAGCGTGCGAAGTATTCCGAGTTTGCGTGTCACGAGTTGAGCTTCTTCGTCGCGCGGAAAGACCCCGCATTTTTCACCAAGGTCGTGCAGCCGTATCTGCGCAATAAAAAGGACCGCACGTTCCTCGATGACTACCTGCTCGGCGTCGATCTGCGCGGCTATCTGGAGCCGTGGGCGTTTGCGCGGTTGAACATCGCCGAGCGCGCTCTGCTCATCGGTCACACGCCGATCGTGACCGATCTCCCGCGCCATCTGCGCGAGCTTTGGGAACTGCTCCCGCCCGATCCGGAACGCGAGGACCTGCTCTTCGAGACGGCGCTGCGCGGAAGGGCGATGAATGCGGATGAATTCGGCAATCTCAAGTCGGAGCGGGAAGTCGCTCTGAGGAAGAGCATGGTGGTGAGTGAACAGGTGGCTGGAGTTGCAGATGATCCGCGAGTTCCCGCGGCACTACCGGGTGGAGCGGCAGAGAAAGCCAAACGGCAGGCCTTTGCGGCACCATCTTCCGCGGCCCCGGCCGCACCGGCGGTGCTGCCGATGGAGGCTGCGGACAAGGACAGCGACGAACTGCGCAAACAACTCGGGGATCATCGCAGTGGGCTGACGGCGACCAGCAACGCCTTCAGTGGCGCGACAATGCTCAAGGCCGGGACGGGCATGATGGATAGCCTGGCCCTCGATGGCGTCGAGGCGCAGCGGCAGCGCGGCCTTGTGCGGCAGTTTTTCCGGGCGCTCGGGCCGACGAAGGAGTGGGCGGAGAACAACTACTACCAGCTCCCCATCGCGCAGCAGAGCGCCGAGCTGATCCCGATCAACGCCTTCTGGCGCGACTTCGCGGCGTGGGACGGCAAGACGCCCTTTCTCTCGCCCGCGGTGGCGGAAGCCGCGCGCAGTTTCTCCGAGATGATGCTCGCGCTCGCGGTGCTCGATCTCCCCTTCGAGTCGCCGAAGCACACCGCGAAAACCGAAGGCAGCCAATACACGCTCACCGCTGCCGGGCCGCTCGTCGCCTTTCATAAGGAGATCAAGCCCGCCGTGCCCGCCGCCGGCCAGACGCCGCTGCTCGTCTCGCAGAATTTCTTCCGCGCCGACGATCGCTTCCGCGAGGAAGGCAATGAGAAGTTCGACAAGTATGTCACTGAGGAGTTCCTCTTCGGCGTCGTTTATGGCGCGAATATCGTCGTGACCAACCCGACGAGTGCGCCGCAGAAAGTGACCGCGCTGCTTCAGATCCCGCACGGCGCGCTGCCCGTGAATGGCAGCAAGGCCACCGACAGCCGCCGCCTGCGCCTCGAGCCTTACACCACGCAGACGCTGGAGTATTTCTTCTACTTCCCGCAGTCCGCGCAGGCCAAGGTCGCGGCGGTCAGCGAGCCGCACTACCCCGTGCATCTCTCGCGCGATGAGCAGGTCGTCGGCGCGGCGCAGCCGTTCGTCTTCAAGGTCGTGCCGCAACTCACCACGGTGGACAAGACCTCGTGGGACTACCTCTCACAGTACGGCACGGACGCGGAGCTGTTCGAGTTCCTCGGGAAAACCAACCTCGCGCGCCTCGACCTCGAACGCATCGCCTGGCGCGCGCGGAAGAGCGCCGACTTCTTCCGCCAGCTCGTCGCCGTGCTGGAAAAGCGCCACGTCTACAGCGAGCCGATCTACCGCTACGCCGTGCAGCACAATGTCGCCGCCCCGCTCGCCACGTGGCTGCGCAATCGCGTCGACTTCCTCGCCGAGTGCGGCCCGTATCTCGACGCGAAACTGCTCAGGATCGACCCGATCGAGCGCCGCGCTTACGAGCACTTCGAGTATTCGCCGCTCGTCAATCAGCGTGCCCATCGCGTCGGCGCGGAAAACCGCATCGCCAATCCGGTGCTGCGCGACCAGTACCAGCGGCTGCTCCAAATCCTCGCGCACAAGACCACGCTCGAGCCGATCGACCAGATGAGCGTCACGTATTACCTCTTCCTGCAGGATCGCGTGGAGGAAGCGCTCGCCCGCTTCCACAGCATCGCGCCCGCCGCGCTCCCGACGCGGCTCCAACACGACTACTTCCGCGCCTACGCCGCCTTTTACGAAGAGCAGCCCGCCATCGCGCGCGGCCTCGTACAGCAGTACGCCGACTATCCCGTGGACCGCTGGCGCAAGGCGTTCGCGGAGGTCGCTGCGCAGCTCGACGAGATCGCCGGCGTTGCCGGTGTCAAACCGGTCGCCGGTCCGTCCGCGGAGGGCGCAGCCACTCCCGACCGCGAGAAACAGCAGGGCGAACTCGCTGCGAGCGAACCGACGTTCGAGTTCAAGGTCGAGAACCGCCAGATCGCGCTCACGTGGAAAAACCTCGGCGCCGTAACCATCAACTACTACCTCATGGATCCCGAGTTCCTCTTCAGCGCGAGCCCGTTCGTCACGCAGGATTCCGGCCGCTTCTCGATCATCAAACCCACGCGCACCGCCACGCAGGCGCTGCCCGCCGGAGCAGACACGCTCAGCATTCCGCTGCCGGGAGCGTTTGCGAAAGCCAACGTGCTCGTGGAAATCCTCGGCGCCGGCCAGCGCAAGGCCCAGCCGTATCACGCGAACACGCTCAAGCTAACACTCGCCGAAAACTACGGCCGCCTCGAAGTGCGCGACGAAGCCGCCGGCAAACCCGTGAGTAAAGCCTACGTGAAAGTCTATGCGCGGCTGAAAAACGGCGCGGTTCGTTTCTACAAAGACGGCTACACCGACCTGCGCGGGAAGTTCGACTACGCGAGCCTCAACTCCAGCGACAGCCCCGGCCGCCCGGCCCCGCCGCGTCCGCTCCCCGCCGACGCCGCCGGTCTGAGCCACCCCATGCTTGCGCCTTCCGAACTCGGCGAAGTGGACAAGCTCGCCATCCTGCTCATGAGCGAAGCCCAAGGCGCCGCCGTCCGCGAAGTCGCTCCGCCGAGCCAGTAGTTACGCGAACTTTTCCCAGCCCGCGCGATAGGTGCGTTTCACGAACGGGTTCGCCGCTTCGACGTTGGTGAACTTCAGCGCCGCGGCGTCCCATTTCAGTTCCGTGTTCGGGAAGCGTGAGGCGACGCTGCCGAGGAGCACGGCTTCGGTGAGCGGGCCGGCGTAGTCGAAACCGGCGCTCGTTTTCCCTTTGCCCAGCGCGGCGTCGAGGAACTGGAACCAGTGGCTTTCCCCCGCGATGACCTCGATCTTCTTGCCCTTGGCCGCACCGAGCAGACGCGGCTGGCCGACGTGCGGGAGGACCATGATGCCCTCGGTGCCGATGAAGATGCTGCCTTGATCGGGCACCTTGTTAGCCTTGTCGTCGGCGGGCGCGTCCTGGTCCACGGCGAGCGCGAGGATCTCGGCGGGCGGGCGTTGTTTGCCATCATACCACGTGACGGCGACGGTCTTGCCCTCGGTGAAGGCGGTGCCGGGGAAGATGTAGTGGCAGATGGCGTCGGTCGCCCACGAATGTTCGTTCGGCGCGGCGCCTTCGCTGCGGACGCTGAGCGGTGCGGTGAGGGCGAGGGCCTTGAAGACGGGATCGTAAATGTGGCAGCCCATGTCGCCAAAGGTGCCGGTGCCGAAGTCGAGGCGCTTGCGCCAGTTGCCCGGATGATACCAGCCCTCGCCGATGAAGGGCCGCTCGGCCGCGACGCCGAGCCACAGATTCCAGTCGAGGCTCTCCGGCACGGGATCGACGCGATCCGGCTTCGCGCCGGTGTCGCCCCACGCCTTGCTGCTCCAGGTGTGGACCTCCTTGATCTTCCCGATGGCGCCGTCCTGCACGAGCTTCACCGCGGTGCGGTACTCGCTATTGCTGTGAATCTGGATGCCCATCTGCGTCACCGCCTTTTTCTCCCGAGCCAGCTCGGTGAGGTGGCGGCATTCGTAGAGATTGTGCGTCAGCGGCTTCTGGCCATAGACGTGCAGCCCGCGGCGCAGCGCGGCCATGCCGATCGGCGCGTGCATGTGGTCGGGCGTGGAGACATTGCAGGTCTGCAGGTCGGTCTCCTTTTCGAGCAGCTCGCGGAAGTCCTGATAGATCTTGGCCTGCGGGAAGAGCTTTTTGAATTCCGCGGTGCGGCTCAGGTCCACATCGGCCGCGGCCACGACCTCGATCGACGGATGCTTCATCAAGCCCTTGAGATCGCTGAGCGCCATCCCGGCGGCGCCAAAGCTGGCGTGGCGGAGCTTGCCATTGGGCGATTGGGCGCGCAGTCCGCGCGTGATGAAAGGCGCAGCGGCGACTCCGGCGGCGAGTTGCTGGAGGAAAGTGCGACGACGAATGGAGCGGGGGAGGGGCATGGCGGAGAGGTAGAGGCCCGATGGAAAGTTGGCAAGAGCGACGAGCGCGTGGCGGGGATTTTCCGGAGGGTCGCCGGGCAGCATTTTAGGCTCGTGCGGCAGACGCGGTATGGCTTACATCCACGCCGATGCCTGAAAACCCCGACGATCTCCCACAGCCAGCGCCGGAGGACGCGACGCAGATGATGACCCCGCCGACCGGCGGCGGCTCCATCCTCCCCACGTCCCCGGCGCCGTTGCGGGAAGTCATCGGCGACTTCGAGGTGATCGAGAAACTCGGCGCGGGCGGCATGGGCGCGGTCTATCGGGCGCGGCAGGTCTCGCTCGGGCGGCTGGTCGCGCTGAAAGTGCTCCCGGCCCACATGATCGAGGACGCGGAGAGCGTCGCGCGGTTTCAGCGCGAGGCGCGGGTCGCGGCCAGCCTGAGCCAGGCAAATCTCGTGCGGGTCTTCTCGGCCGGGGAGGCCGACGGGATGCACTACATCGCCATGGAGCTGATCGAGGGCGAAGACCTCGGGCGGCGGCTCAAGCGCGGCGGACGGCTGCCGCCCGCCGAAGCGCTGCGCATCTGCGCGGAGGTGGCGCGCGGGCTGGAGTATGCGTGGCGGACCGCGCACTTGATTCACCGCGACATCAAGCCGGCGAATATCTTCCTCGCAGCGGATGGGGCGGTGAAAGTGGGCGATCTCGGGCTGGCCAAGTCGGTCCTGGGGAATACCACGGGGCTGACCCAGAGCGGGACGATGATGGGGACGCCGCACTACATCAGCCCCGAGCAGGCGCGGGCGGACAAGGACTTGGATTGCCGGGCCGACATCTACTCGCTGGGCTGCACGCTGTATCAGATGCTCACCGGGCAGGTGCCCTACGGCGGGACCGATGCGATCACCATCATCCGCCAGCACCTCGATGCGCCGCTGCCGGCGATCATGAAAGTATGGCCGCAGTGCCCGGTGCCGCTGGCCCGGCTGGTCGGGAGGATGCTCAAGAAATCGCGCCACGAGCGGCCCGCGAGCTACGAGGAATTGCTCGGGCAGATCGAGAGCGTGCGCGCCCTCTACGATCCCGCCGAGGCCAGCCCGCCGCCGCCGCCCACCGATCCCGCGGCGACCCTCCTGGAAGACCCCCCGACCCCCCGCACCGCTTCCGCCACCTTCGCCGCGCCGCCGAAATCGAAGGCCCCGCTCTACGGCATGCTCGCGGCGGGCGTCGTGGTGCTCGGGGTCGTTACCATTCTCGTCTGGCCGAAGGAGGAAAAGCTGTCCAAGGCCCAGATCTACGCGCGGGAGCTGGAGGCGCAACGGGCCGCTGTGGGAGCCGCCAAAGCTGCTGGGCCGGCGGTTCCCGCAGCGGCTGAAGCAGCGGGCACGTCTCCCGCGATTGCCGCGAGCAAGGACGCGCCGTTTGTCAATTCGCTCGGGATGAAGTTCGTCCCCGTGCCGATCGTGGGCGGGCCGACGGCGGGGCAGCGGGTGCTCTTCGGCGTGTGGGACGTGCGGGTGCAGGACTACGCGGCGTATGCGG
>JBBQYR010000007.1:0-62461 GCA_038208565.1 Chthoniobacterales bacterium | reverse complement strand
GCGTCAAGGCCACGCGCGCGCGGATACGTTCAGCCCATGCCAGCGCAAATAGTCCAACCAGGGTGATCGAACCGTCGCCGAGAAAATCGAGCGCGTCCGCCTTGAGCGCCTGGCTGCGCGCGAAGAATCCGCCGATGATCTCCACGAGGCCGAAGCTGAGAATGAGCACCACAACGATCCACAACGCACGGCGGTAGGAGGGATCGCTCGCGGCGCGCTTGTCGTCGGCGCGACAGCCGCAACGGCCTCCCCGCTTACTGCGCTCAGCGCGCCGCATAGGTATTCCCACTGGTATTTGATGCCGGGTGACCACCGGCCGCTTTCCGCGCAGCGTCCACACCCGGCGCATCTCGGCGTGCAGCCCGAGGCGCGCCTCATCCATGAACCAGACCTTGACCCCGCTCCCGACTCGACCCCAAGGCATTCAAGCTTTTCGGCCACGCTGTTTTGGAAGCTTTCGGCGTCCGGGTTTTTCCGGGAGTGACCGGGCCGCGGCACCCGCAGCACTCCTTCGACTTCGCACGATCCCGAACAAATCGCTAAAATTGTCACGGGCGACCAGCAGTGATAGGCGCGATTTCGCCGACCGTGTTGGCATAATTGTGGTCACAACTGCCTAAATACCAACGCAACTCGTTGATAATCAGGGAAGTGGAGGCGAGGGGAGTTGAACCCCTGTCCTGATGACTCTCGCCATAGGTTTCTACATGCTTAGCCCGTCCTTGATTTAGGGAGAGAAACGATTGGCGGGCAAACTGCCCTCTCCCGAGCAGCCACGAAATCGATTCTCCCTCGGGCGCGGTTGCTCCGCCTTTGGGATAGCCTGCTGTCGTCGCCCCCGCCGCTAGCAGGCGTCATGGCAGGGACGAAGCGGTCAATTAAGCCGCAAGAGCGAGATCTTCGTAATCGTTCGCGTTTATGTTTTTGCCCAGATGTTTTAACGAGGCCAACCAGGCGTCCTCGGCATGCGGCCTAAGTCTCGAATCAACAGTCGAAACCAGTACGCCCCCTTTTTTAAGGAGACCGGAAGGTAGCGCATTCCGCGCGGATGACAACGGGTGATTTGCGTGGGAATGCTTCGACACCGTATTCATCGCCTCTACCTTGCGGGCATGTCCAAGCTCCTCGTTCCCCTCCTCTGCGCCTGTGTGCTCCTTTTGCTTCCGAGTTGTGGGTGGGGGAAAAAGAAGCCCAGTTCCTCGGCGCGGATCTACGAGGGAGAGACCTCCCCGAACATCCACTACAATAATGAGCGCGAAACGGCAGGCGGTCGGCTCAACCCGCTTTAGCGGCCGGTACGACGACGACCGGGCAGTGGGCGGCCTTGATGACGCCCTGGGTGACGCTGCCGACGAGCAGGTCGTAAAGCGCGCCGTGGCCGTGCGAGCCAATGACGATAAGGTCGGCTCTCTGCTCGGCGGCTTCGCGCAGGATTTTCTCCACGATCGGCCCCTGCACGTGCAGCGCGACGACGTCGAGCCCGGTGGGCGCATATTGCATCTTCAGCTCATCGAGGCGTTTGTGCTCGGCCTTGAAGTCGCGCGCGACGGCGATGCGCACGGTGGGCGGGCCGGCTTCGAAGCCGACGAAGTCGGGTTCGGGTTCGGCGACGTTGAGGAGGACGACGCGGCTGAGGAAGGCCGTGGCGAATTTCGTGGCGGTCTCGATGACGTGCGGGGTGACGTCCGAGAAATCGATGGGAACGAGGATGGTTTTCATGGGGATCTCCAATCTATCTTCTTTACTGAAGGTAACGTCGATCGGACGACCACGCGCACTTTCCTTTGGCGGGAGCGCACCTCATTTTGTGCGGAAGATCAGGCGCCGATCGGGTGCCAGGTCGTTTTATATTCCAAGGTATCGCGCAAGGCGTAGAGGCTTTGGGCCGAATCCGCGAACCAATCGATCGGCGCCTCGGCGGACCGAAGGAACACGCGCTTGATGCTTTCGGCGGCCCCAAGCTTGAGCGTTTTCCGATCCTCGGCACTGGCCACGCCGCTCAGCGCTCGGAGGTGGGTATGAGTCGCAAACGTGGGGACGAGTTCCTTGCGGAAGCCGGTGAGGAGATTCACCACACCGCCGGGGAGATCGCTGGTCGCGAGCATTTCGCCGAACACGATCGCCGGATACGGCTCCGCGGGTGAGGCGAGCGCGACGACGGTATTGCCGCTGGTGATCGCTGGCGCGAAGAGCGAGACGAGCGCGAGCAGCGGAGCGTCATCCGGCGTGAGGATGCCGACGATGCCCATCGGCTCAGTGACGGTGAAATTGAAGTGCGGCGAGGCGACCGGGTTCACGTTGCCGAGGAGTTGCTCATACTTGTCGGCCCAACCGGCGTAATAGATGAGCCGGTCCACGGTCGCCGCGACTTCGCGGGCGGCGGCGGCTCTGGTGGCGCCACCGAGTTGGATCGCGTCGGTCATCTCCGCGGCGCGCGCTTCGAGCATTTCGCCGAGCCGGTAGAGAATCTGCCCGCGATTGTAGGCGGTGCGTTTCGCCCAGCCGGGACCGGCCTTGGCGGCGGATTCGACGGCGTTGCGCAGGTCCTTGCGCGTGCATTGCGGGATGTTGGCGAAGAAATTTCCAACCGCGTCCTTGATCGGAAACACGCGCGCGCTTTCCGAACGGATGAACGCGCCGCCGACATAGACCTTCGGAGTCTTGGTGATGGGAAGTCGGGACATGATCAGACGAGTTTGACGTAATCGAGCAAACCCTGGCGCCCGCCTTCGCGACCGAAGCCGCTTTCCTTGTATCCGCCAAAGGGCGAGGTCGGGTCGAATTTGTTGTAGGTGTTCGCCCAGACGACACCGGCCTTGAGTTCGTTGCTCATCTTCAGGATGCGCGAGCCCTTGTCTGTCCACACCCCAGCGCTCAGGCCGAACGGCGTATTGTTCGCCTTTTCGATCGCTTCATCGACGGTGCGGAAAGTCAGGATGCTCAGCACCGGGCCGAAGATTTCCTCATTGGCGATGCGATGGCTCATCGTCACTTCGGAGAAGAGCGTCGGGCGGAAGTAGTAGCCCTTCGACGGCAGCCGGCATGCGTGCTGAAAAAGCTCGGCGCCCTCTTTCACGCCGCTGTCCACGAGTTCGCGGATCTTGTCGAGTTGCGCCTTGGAATTGATCGCCCCGACATCGGTGTTCTTGTCCATCGGATCGCCGACGCGCAAAACCTTGAGCCGATTCTTGAGCTTGGCGAGCACCTCCGCAGCCACCGGTTCATGCACGAGCAGACGCGAGCCCGCACAGCAGACGTGGCCTTGATTGAAGAAGATGCCGTTGACGATGCCCTCGACCGCCTGGTCGATCGGCGCATTGTCGAAGACGATGTTCGCGGCCTTGCCTCCGAGTTCCATCGTCATCTTTTTCTCGGTGCCCGCGAGTGAGCGCATGATCACCTTACCGACCTCCGTCGAGCCGGTGAAAGCGACCTTCGCAGGGATCGGATGGTTCATGATCGCGGCGCCGGTTTCGCCCGCGCCGGTCACGAAGTTCACCACGCCCGGCGGCAACCCGGCGTCCTGAAGAATCTCGGCAAACTTCAGCGCGGTGACCGAAGTGGTTTCCGCCGGTTTCAGCACGACGCAATTTCCCGCGGCGAGAGCGGGCGCGATTTTCCAGGCGAGCATGAGCAGAGGAAAATTCCACGGGATTACCTGCCCCACCACCCCGAGCGGCGCCACGCGGGCGCCGGGCGCGAGATATTCCAGCTTGTCCGCCCAGCCGGCGTGATAGAAAAAATGCGCCGCCGCCATCGGCACATCGAAGTCGCGCGATTCCTTGATCGGCTTGCCGCCGTCGAGCGTTTCCGCGACGGCAAATTCCCGCGCGCGATCCTGCAGGAGACGAGCGATGCGGAAGAGATACTTTCCACGCTCGCGACCCGCCAGTTTGCTCCAGACCTCGTCGTAGGCTTGCTTCGCGGCTTGATACGCCGCATCGACATCGGCCGGTCCGCCGAGCGCGATCTCCGCGAGTTTCGATTCGTTCGCGGGGTTGATGGAGTCAAAATACTTGCCGCTTTTCGGAGCGACGAACTCACCGTTGATGAACAGATCGTAGCGCGATTTGAGCTTCGGATCGGCGGTCTCGGGCGCGGGATCGAATTCCCAGAGGTCACCAAAGATCAGTTCGGGCGCGGGACGACCGCCGCGACCGGAGCGCGCGTTTTTTTTCTCGGAAGCGAGGGTAGGCATGGAGGTGGGTCAGTAGCTCTCGGCGGCTTCGGTGAAGTAATACGGCGCCTGGTACGCGCCCGTGTTTTCCTTCTCGAGTTGGCGCACGAGGTCGTTGAGCAGCGAACTCGCGCCGAAGCGGTAGCGCTCGTTATTCAGCCACGCGTCACCGAGCGTTTCCTTCACAGCGACGAGGAAATGCAAAGCCTGCTTCGCCGTGCGAATGCCGCCCGCGGGCTTCATCGCGATGGCAATGCCGGTATCGAGGTAGAAGTCGCGGATCGCTTCGATCATCACCTGGTTGTTGCCGAGCGTGGCATTGAGCGAGGTCTTGCCGGTGCTGGTCTTGATGAAGTCGCCCTCACGGATGACCCGCATGGCGAGGAAGGAAGCGGCGCGGATGTTGTCGTAGGTTTCCAGTTCGCTGACTTCGAGGATGACCTTCAGCGTGGCGCTCCCGCAGGCCTCGACCACGGCGGCGATTTCGTCCTGCATCCGGGAAAACTCGCCGGCGAGGAACGCGCCGCGATTGATGACCATGTCGATTTCGTCGGCGCCATCCGCGACGGCGGCTTTCACTTCCGCGAGCCGCGTCTTGAGCGGCGCCTGACCGCTCGGGAAAGCCGTGGCCACCGACGCCACTTTCACGCGCGAATCAGCGACGTGCTTTTTCGCATGCCGCACCATCGCCGGATAAACGCACACCGCCGCCGTCTGCGGCACGTCCATGCCCGGGTGCGGGCGGAGCGCTTTCTGGCAGAGGGAGGCGACTTTGCCCGGTGTGTCTTTGCCCTCGAGCGTAGTGAGATCGACCATCGAGACCGCGGTGCGCAGGCCCCAGAGCTTGGCAGTCTTCTTAATGCTGCGCGTGGTGAATTTCGCAACGCGTTCCTCGACGCCCACGTAATCCACCGTGCCAATCTGATCGGACAAACGACGGAAGGCGTTCGCGGAGGACATCGGGGGCATGCGGCGACGATGCCCGAACGACCGATGGAAACAAACCAAAACTCGGCGCCGGCGGCGCGTGGCGCAGATTCGGATTTCCCCGCGGGCGAAGACTACGCGTAGTATGCCCGCGATGTCTGACCTTTTCGCCTCCGAATCCCCCGCCCCGCCCGTGGCCTCCGAGGCTCCGCTCGCGCAGCGGATGCGGCCGCGCACGATCGATGAATACGCCGGACAGGAGCATATCCTGGCGCCGGGAAAACTGCTGCGACGCGCGATCGAAGCGGATCGCATTTCATCGATCATCCTCTTCGGCCCGCCGGGCACGGGGAAGACCTCGCTCGCCGAGATCATCGCCCGCGCCACGGAGTCGCGGTTCGAGCGGCTGAGCGGGGTGGAAAGCAACGTCGCGGATCTGCGGCGCGTCATTGCCACCGCCGCGAATCGCGCGGCGAGCGGCGTGAAGACGATCCTCTTCATCGACGAAATCCATCGCTGGAACAAAGCGCAGCAGGACGTGCTGCTGCCCGACGTCGAACGCGGCACGGTGCGACTGATCGGCGCGACGACGCACAATCCCTTCTTCTACATCAACAGCCCGCTCGTCTCGCGCTCGCAGGTTTTCCAACTGGAACCGCTCGCCCCCGCGAGCCTAGTCGCCTTGCAAAAGCGCGCGCTGGCCGATGAAGAGCGCGGCTTTGGGAAACAGAAAATCGAGATCACCGACGACGCGCTCGAACACCTCGCCACCGTCGCCGACGGCGACGCGCGCCGGTGCTTGAATGCGCTGGAAATTGCCGTGGTCACAACACCGGCAGGCGAAGATGGCGCGATCCGCATCGACCGCACCATCGCCGAGGAATCGATCCAGAAAAAGGCGGTGGTCTATGACGGCGACGGCGACCAGCACTACGACACGATCAGCGCGTTCATCAAAAGCGTGCGCGGCTCCGATCCCGATGCCGCGCTCTACTGGCTGGCGAAGATGCTCTACGCCGGAGAAGACATCCGCTTCATCGCGCGGCGCATCGTCATCCTCGCGAGCGAGGACATCGGCATGGCCGATCCGCAGGGATTGGTCGTCGCGGTCGCGGCGCAGCAGGCGGTGGAATTCATCGGGCTACCCGAAGCGCAGATTCCCCTCGCCCACGCCACCGTCTATCTCGCGACCGCGCCGAAATCGAATCGCGCCTACACCGCGCTCCACGCCGCGCAAAAGGAAGTGCAAGAAGGCGTGACGCTGGCCGTGCCGCGGCACTTACGCGACGGTGGGAGCAAACGCGCCAAGAAGGCGTTCGGCCACGTCGGTTATCAATACAGTCACGACCACGAAGGCGCTTACGTGCCGCAGGCGTATCTGCCTGAGGGGCGGCGCTACTACGAGCCGAGCGAGCAAGGTTACGAGAAACGCGTGAAGGAGCGGCTCGATTACTGGCGGGCGCTGTTCGAGCAAGCGCAGGCGGGCTCGAAATAGCGTCAGCGCTTGGCGCCAGATTCGCGCTTCAAGCGGAAGCCATCGCTCTGCGCGCCGTAGCCCTGCGCGTATTCGATCAGCCCAACGCCGCGCTGCCACACGACCGTCGTGAAGTGTCCGGAATGGTGCGTCCACGAATAGCTGCTTTGGTCGCCCTTCACGGCGAGCTTTGCGCTCGCGACATCGCCGTCGGACACTTTGCGTGCCCCTTTGCTCAGCCCATAGATCACGCTGGACGCAAATTTCGGGGGCTTGGCCTGCACCGCGAGCTTGCGAATCGCGGCCTCCGGGTGCTCCTCATTCAGCAGCACGATCTCTTGGTCGGTAGTGAAAAAATAGAGCGTCCGCATCTCGCGCGGTCGCAGCGCTTTCGTCGCGATCTGGTCAAAGGTGATCTTGAAGAAAGCGCCCCACGGCGCAGTCGCGACACGCTGCGTCGTCACGCGTGCAGTCCATGGCAATTCGTCCTTCTCAAATTCGTCGTTCCATTCCACGCCCTGGAATTTCGCGAGCGTGGGCTCATCCGATTTGGCGGAGAGAAACGGATTTTCTGCCAGCGCGCAGGCGACGAGCACCAAGTTCAGGACGGCAGCACTGAGCAAGGAGCGAGGAATCATGGCGAGGTGCGAGCGGTGGGCTTTTCGACTGACTGGAGCATGGCGCGCACGGCCCAGGAGGGCGTGGCGTTCTTCACGACCATCTGCAGGTCCGTCTGCTTTTTTTTGCCGTCATCGTCGTAATAGATCGATTCGGTGTTATTCACGATGCCGATGACGACGCCGCGTTCATCGAGCACGGGACAACCGCTGGAGCCTTTGGCGAAGTCCGCGGTGATGCTCATGAAAGCTTCGTCGCCCGCCTCCGTGCGCCACAGGGTGTGCCGGGCCACGTGGCCCGTGGAGAGCAGGTAAAAACGATTATCGGGGTGACTCACGACATATGCGGGCGTGCCCACCGGCGTCGCTTCCAACGCAACTGGAAGCGTCGGCAGTCTGACACCCTCGGGCAGGTCGAGTTGCAGAATCGCCAGATCGTTCACCGGTTCGAAGGCGAGCACCTCGCGCACGGGGAAGACGCGGCCATCGCGCGTCATGGCGCAGAAACCACGCGCGGTTTTTTCCCGGGTCACGTGGAGGCTTGTGATGCAGATCCCCGTCTCGCCGATCACGAACGCACCACCGGCCACCGAGAAGGCCGGTTCACGTTTCTTGGGTTCACGGGAAAATTCCCCGAGCACAAGCGTCGCGGCTTCGGCGTGGGCGGCGATGGCCGGCACAGGCAGCTTTTCCCGGCCGCCGGTGGGGAGTGCCACGGCCCACGTCCGCTGCTCAAAACGCAGCGCCGGGATCCGACCCGCAGCCCAGAGTTTCCGCGCTTCGCCATCGAAATAGAGCTCGACCTCGCGGTCGTCGAACGGTTGCCCCGCCACGGGAGCGCGCGGCTGGAGTAAGGTAACGGTGGCGCCACTCCGGGACTTTTCGAGCAAGGTCGTCTGCGCGGAAACCGACGCCGCAAGCTGGAGCATTCCGGCGACGGCGACGACGAAGATCGTGGGACTGGCGGCATTCATTCGGACGCAGGGTGCGCGAGGCGACCGCAGATTTCCAGCGCTTCTGCGCATCGCGGGGAGCGTCTCCAGACCACGAGTCGCCAGAAAACCAAAGCGCCGGTCGTGGCTGACCGGCGCTGGGGTTGTTTGGGAAATTTCCGGGGAGGTTTCCCCCTTGCAGGGCGACCCGGTCCGCCGCGAGAGCTTTACCGTGGGCTCGCGTTGGCGCGCCAACCGGTCTTCTTCGGTGCAGGCGGGACGCCCGGTTTCGGATAATCGGCGACCACCTGGCGGTTCGAAGTCGGGACGATGCGGCGGGCACCCTTGGCGTTATTGCGCCAGCCGTTCGGATCGGCGTATTCCTCGCCGCTGTGGTTCAGGCCGGTGACTTGTTCTTCCAAGCCGGTGCCGTAGCCCTGCTTCACGACCGTGGGCGTCACGAAGACCAGCAGGTTGCGCTTCACGCGGCTATTCACTTTTTCCTGGAAGGCGTAACCGATGATCGGGATGTCGCCGAGGATCGGCACCTTCGTGCGGCCCTTGGTCACTTCATCCTGCAGCAGGCCGCCGATGGCGAGGGTGTCGCCGCTCTTGATGAGCACGTTCGAGTCGAGCGTGCGCTTGTCGATGACCGGGCTGGTCACCGTGGCACCGCCGAAGACGAAGGTCGCATCGCCGACTTTGTTGCTGATCTCGGGCTGCACTTGCAGGGTGACGAAGTCGTCCTTGTTGATCGAAGGCGTGACGATGAGCGTATTGCCGAACTCCTTGTCCTGGAATCCGCTGAACACGGCCTGCGCGGTCTGTTCGTTGAAGTTGAGCTGCGGCACCGGTTGCTGGCGCGTGATCTTGATCGTCGCCTTCATGTTGTTCGCAGTCACGACCCGAGGATGTGCGAGAAATTCAGCATCGGCGTCTTCGTTGAGCATGCGGAGGGTCACGGACATTTGCGGCACGTTCAGGATCGCAAACTGACCCGCGACCGCGCTGCCGAGGCTCGCGACGCTGCTGGCGTTGCGCAGGAAGCCGCCGGCGTTGCCGAAGAGATTCGTCCCGCCGACGAGCGTATTGACGATCGCGTCACTCGCCGTGCTGGTGGTGGTTCCGGTAGTGCTGCCCGTCGCACCGACGTTTCCAGTGCCAGCGCTCGTCGTGACCGTTGGGACCGTATTGCCACCTACGCTCGTGCCATTGCCGGTCGTCGCAAAAGTGGAACCGCTGTTATTCGTCACCAAGGCCGTGCCGCCACTGTTGAAGGTGCTAGCCGAGTTGTTCGAGCCGGCAAGCGTCAGGGTCTTGGCTTGCGCGTTGCTGCCGAACACGCCGCCCCAGTTAATGCCGTAGCTCTGGCGCGGGTTGGCCGTCACTTCCACGAGGCGCGCTTCGATCATCACCTGCTGCGTAGGCTTATCGATGCTCTCGAGGAAGAGCTTGATCTTCTCCAGGTTCGAGCGGTTTTCGCGATAGAAGAGAGTGTTAGTCCGCTGGTCGAACTGCGGGGCCACGCCGCTCTGGAGCTGCGTCTGGAGCAGCGGGGAAGCTTTTTCCGCCTGCGCGTAGCTGAAGGTGTAGCTGGCGCTTTCGGTCGGCTCCTTCGCTTTCTCCGCGGCCGTCTTGATGTAGAAAACTCCACCCTTGCCCTCGTCCATGATCAGGCCCTTCGCCTCGACGATGATCTCGATCGCTTCCTTGGCCGACTTGTCCTCGATGCGCATATTCACCGTCCCGCCAGTCGTCGCCACAGAATCGCTCACGACGATGTTCATCTTGGCCTGACGGGCGAGCGTGCGGAGCACGAGATCGATGGGGTCACCTTGAAAATCGTTCAACCGCGCAGCCGTCGGCGGCAACGCGGGAGCGGTCGGCAAACCGTCGGGTGAAACCGGGGCGCCGGGAATCACCGGGTCACCGGGCATCGTCCCCACCGCCGGCGGGATGACTTGCTGGGAACCTGGAACCTGAATCGGCGGCTCGATCGGAGCCGGCACAGCAGAGGGCGCCGCGGGGGACGTCGGGGGAGCGATGGGTTCTTGCGCAGTCACCGCACTCACGGAAAGAGCGGCGAGCACGCAGAGGGAAGTTGGGATTTTGGCCATGGTGTGAGCTTTAAGTTCGAGGTTGTGCCCATCGATAAAGCACATGGCAGGCCATGGGTGGCGCGTGGTCGTATTTCTCGAAAATCATCGCAACCGCGAGAATTTCCCTCTCTCAGATGTGCGGAAATGAGACTCAGCCCGGGAGGTGCAACCCTTCTCCAACGATAAAATTCTCTACCAGGCGCCCACCACCGCACCCACAAACGCCGCCATTTTTTCCCGGTCCTTGTGTCCGGGCGACGATTCCACCCCGCTGGCCACATCCACGCCATAAGGCCGGGCGACCCGCACGGCCTCGGCCACATTTTCCGGCCGCATCCCGCCCGCGAGGATGAAATGCAGCCCCGGAAACCGCGCCCGCGCTTGCGCGACCGACGCCGCGTCGATGCGCAGACCCGTCCCGCCGTACGCGGCTCCCGAGTGCGCATCGAGCAGCAGGTGCGGCGTCGAAAAGCGGTCCGCCCCGTCGAGCGACGCCGCATCGCGCACTCGCAGCGCTTTCACGAAAGGACGCCCCGACGCCGCAAACTCCGCGCAGTAGCGTTCGTCTTCGTCTCCGTGAAATTGCACGAGATCGATCGCGGGATGCGCCGCCACTCGGCACGCCGTTTCCAGCGACTCATGCACCAGCACCGCCACGCGCGTGACAAAGGGCGGCAGCCGCAGAATCCACGGCGCCGCCTGCTCCAGATCGACGAAGCGTGGCGAGCCGGGGAAAAAGTTGAACCCCAGCGCGTCGGCCCCGCAGGCGATCGCCGCGCGCGCATCCGCCTCGTTCGTGAGGCCGCAGATTTTCACCCGCACCCGCTCGCTCACAAGTCGCCACCCGGTTCGTCGCTCACGCCGGGGAAGCGCATCCGCGGCATCGTCTGCACGAGCTTCACCACGCCATCGCTCCACTTCGTCTGGATCTCTCGGAAATAGGCGTCTCCGTCCTCGATCCGCGCGCGATACTTCACCGCCAGCGCATCCTTCTCGTAGGCGAAGATGTCGATCGGCGGCCCGACCGATACGTTCGATTTCACCGTTGCCTCCATCGAAAGCATCCCGAAAGTCACCGCATCGCTGAGCCGTGTCTCAAAGGAGTAGCCGCGATCGAGGATCGGTTTCCCATACTTAAACTCCCCGACCTGCAGGAAGGGCGAGGTCGTGCTCGCCTGCAGCGTGTTGCCCTGCGGATAGACGTAGTGAATTTCGTGCTTCTGCCCCGCGATCTGTCCACCGACGAGGACGTTGATATTGAAGCCGAAGCCCACCGCCTCCAGCGCCGCACGATCCATCTTGTCCACCTGGCGGATCTTGGTGCCGACATAGCGGGCGGTCTCGAAGAGCGTTCGCTGATTGAGTAAGTGCCCGTGTCCCGCCTCGGTTTTCGCCGTCATCAAGTCCTCCTCGATCAGTGCATAGACCGACTGCGTGACGGAGAGATTGCCTGAGGTCATCAGGCAGATCACGCGATCCGCTTTCTGCTCATAGACGCGCATCTTCGGCTGGATCGTGATGTTGTCCACGCCCGCACTCGTGCGCGAGTCCGAAAGAAAAACGATGCCTTCGCGGCAGAGGAGGCTGAGGCAGTAGGTCATGGGAGTGCGGCACGATGCCGTGGGATGGAGAAAGTGGAAAGTCCTACTACGGCGCCGCGCGCAAATCTTTCGCCTTACTCCTTCCGCCCTGCGGCAAACTTTGCTTAGCTCCGCCGCGTGCGCGTCATCCTCCCGTTGTTGCTCATCTTCTGGACCTTGAAACTGAGCAGCTTCGCGGCGGAATCGAGCGATGAAGAGAAGCGAAAGCAGTTTCTCAAGGCCCGCGAGGAAATGCGGACCTCGCCGATGACGCCCAGCCCGGAAGCCCCCCCGAAGCCCAAACCGAAACCCGTCCAACCCGCGGCGACACCTGCGCCCGAACCCCCGAGCACGCCCCAACCGATGCCCGAGGCGACTCCGAAGCCCAAGCCGGAGAGCACCCCGAAGCCCGAGCCACCCAAGCCGGAAACGCCCAAGCCAAAACCGGAAGCCACGCCGAAACCCAAACCCGAGGCGACGCCCAAACCGAAGCCCAGGCCCGAACCGCCGGACCCACCCACGACCCCGCGCATCAAGCCACCGCCAGTCACACCCCGGCCCGTCACCCCACCGCCGAAACCACCCGTCTCCGCACCTGTCATCATCGAGAAATCCGGCTACGAAGAACAGCGCGGCGCCCAACCCGCACCGCCCGCGGGCTGGTTTGAAAAGTGGAAATACCTGACCAAAAACGTCCGCGCCGAGATCGACCGCGCGCCCGTCCTCTCCCGCCGCTGGCGTTACATCGTGGTCCACAACAGCGGCACGCGCCAGGGCAACGCCAAGGCCTTCGAATACTACCACCGCAAAGTGCGCCGGATGCAAAACGGCCTCGCCTACCACTTCGTCATCGGCAATGGCACCTCCAGCGGCGACGGCGAAATCGAGATCGGCAACCGCTGGCGCCGGCAGATCAATGGCGGCCATGTCCACAGCGATTTCTTGAACAACATCGCCCTCGGCGTCTGCCTCGTCGGCGATTACAACCGCGACCTTCCCACCAAACGCCAGCAGGAATCGCTCGAAGAACTCATCCGCTACCTGCGGCAACGCGTCGGCAAGATCGACCGCAAATTCGCCATCGTAAAAGCGCACCGCGAGATCAACCCACCGCGCTGGCCGACCGATTGCCCCGGCGACAAATTCCCCTATCGCTGGCTGCACAGCCGCTTTGATTGACTCCCGCGGAGTAAATTCGATGCGGCGCAGCCGCGCTCCGCATTCGTAGTCTTCGGCAACGCGTTTATGTATATCGGCCTCACCGGTGCCACCGGCTTCATCGGCGGAAAACTCATCGACCTCGCCCTGCGGCGTGGCCACGAGATCATCGCCTTCACGCGCCATCCCGAGGCACGCATCCCCGGCTGCGAGATGCGCCCCTTCAGCCTCGATCGCCCGCCCGATCTGCGCGGCTGCGAAGCCGTTGTCCACCTCGCGGGCGAATCCGTAGTCGGTCTTTGGACGCAGGCGAAAAAGGAGCGCATCCTCAAAAGTCGCGTCGAAGGCACACGCCGCATCGTCGAAGCCATCAACACGCTCGACACACCGCCCGAAGTTTTCGTCTGCGGCTCCGCGATCGGTTTCTACGGCGATTCGGGCGAAGCAGAGCTGACCGAGGTCACGCCACCCGGCGAAGGCTTCCTCTCCGAAACCGTCCGCGCATGGGAAGCCGAAGCGCTCCGCGCCGAACGCACCCGCACCGTCCTCCTCCGCACCGGCCTGGTCCTCGGCCAAGGCGCCGGCACTTTGGGCGCGATGGCCCCCGTCTTCCGCGCCGGGCTCGGCGGGCCGATGGGCGACGGCCGGCAGTGGATGTCGTGGATTCACCTTGAAGACGAGGCCCGACTCATCCTCTTCGCCTTGGAAAATCTGGACGTCCACGGCCCGCTCAACGCCACCGCCCCGTGGCCCGTGCGCAATGCCGACTTCACGCAGATCCTCGCGAAAACTTTGCACCGCCCGGCGATCTTCCGCGTGCCCGCATTTGCGCTGCGCCTCGCCCTCCGCGATTTTTCCCACGAGCTGCTCGACAGCAAACGCGTCCTCCCCGCCGCCGCGCTGGAGCACGGCTTCGGCTTCCAATTTTCCGAACTCGAGCCCGCGCTCAAGAACCTGCTCGGTTAAAAAACTTTCGCCTTTCGCCCGGCGCCTTCAGCCTTTCCCCCATGTCCGCCCCGCAAAACATCATCGCGATCGTCTATGACTACGACCAGACGCTCTCGCCCAACTACATGCAGGACGAGGTCCTCTTCCCAACCTTCGGCATCGACGCGAAGAAGTTCTGGAGCCGCTGCCACGCGCTCGTGAAGGACGAGGGTTACGACAACGAACTCGCCTACATGAAGGCGCTGCTCGATTACCTTGAGATCGATCGCCCGACCAATGCGCGACTGCGCGAGCTCGGCGGTGGACTAAAATTTTTTCCCGGCCTGCCCGAGATGTTCGAGGAGTTCAAGACCGGCCTGATCACGCCGCAACACGCTGCGCATGGGATCAAGGTCGAGCATTACATCATCTCCAGCGGCTTGAAGGTGCTCATCGAGGGCTCGCGCCTCGCGCCTTACATCACCGCGATGTTCGGCTGCGAATTCGCCGAGGATCGCGAAGGTCGCATCAGCTTTCCCAAGCGCGCGATCAGCCACACGCAGAAGACGCAGTTCCTTTTCCGCATCAACAAAGGCCTGCTCGACTACACGCAGGACGTGAACGACCACATGCCCGCCGATCTGCGCCCCGTGCCCTTCGAGCACATGATCTACATCGGCGACGGCCCGACCGACGTGCCCTGCTTCACCGTCGTCCGCCAGCACGGCGGCCAGGCCATCGCCGTCTACAACGCCGCCGATCCCTCGCGCTCGTCGTTCAAAAAGTGCTACCAGCTCTCGACGCACGCCGACCGTGTCCGGCACATCGCGCCCGCCGATTATCGCTCTGGCTCCCACCTGCGGCTGTTGCTCGAGCAGATGGTCGAGGAAGTCGCGACCCGCATCGTCGAGCGCCGCGCCCGCGACCTCGCCGAGGGCACCGTGCGTGCGCCGAAGCACACCGACTAAAAGATGAAACGCTTCTGCGGTGCAGTTTTCGCCGTGCTCGCTGCGAGCTCGTGGGCCGCTGATCCATGCCTCATCGAAGTGGTGGAAAAGGGCAGCGGCTGGCCCGTGCCGCTGGTCGAACTCCGCACCACTCATGCCGTCCGTTTCGCCTCCGACACCGCCGGCGTCATCGCCTTCGATCTCCCCGAATTCATGGGCCGAGAGACCTGGTTCGAGGTCATCGGCCACGGCTACGAAGTGCCCAAGGACGGCTTCGGATATCGCGGCGTGCGCCTTACCCCGCAGGCCGGCAAGACGCTGCGCGTCGAAGTCGAGCGCAAGAATATCGCCCGCCGCCTCGGTCGCCTCACCGGCGCCGGCCTTTTCGCCGAAAGCCAAAAACTCGGCCGCGAACTCGACTGGCCCGAGTCTGGAATCGTCGGCTGCGACACCGTGCAAAATGCCGTTCATCGCGGACGCCTTTTCTGGGTCTGGGGCGACACGCTAGTCGCGCGATACCCGCTCGGGATTTTCGACGCCACTGGCGCTACCACTGCCCCACAACCGCTCACGTCCTTCGAGCCGCCGCTCAAGCTCCGCTTTGACTACTTCCGCGACGACAAAGACCAGCCGCGCGCCGTCGGCAAGATGCCCGGCGACGGACCGACGTGGCTCTTCGGTCTCGTGAGCCTGCGCGACAAATCCGGCACCGAACACCTCGTCGCGACCTCCGAAAAAATCCGCGGCTACCTCGACGCTTACGAAATCGGTCAGGCCGTCTGGGCTGAAGACACCCGCACGTTTCAGCCGCTCCGCACGATCTGGAAACGCGCCGCTAAAAACGACCGTGTGCCGAACCTCACCAAAGGCCACCCGAACTCGTGGACCGCCCCCGACGGCCGCGAATGGATCCTTTACGGCAACCCCTTCCCCCACCTCCGCCATCCCGCGACCTTCGAAGCGTGGCAGGATGAAAAGACGTGGGAACACCTGACGCCGCCCGCGACCACCACCAGCGCCGATGGCCGCGCGATCAAGCCACACACCGGCTCCATCGCCTGGAACCCGTGGCGCAAACGCTGGGTCACCATCTTCATGGAAAACGGCGGCAAACCCTCCGTCTTCGGCGAGCTCTGGTATGCCGAGGCCGACTCCCCGCTCGGCCCGTGGGGACGCGCCGTGAAAGTCCTCACTCACGACGACTACACTTTCTACAACCCGAAAATTCAGCCCTCCTTCACCGCTGCCGATTCGCCCATTCTCATCTTCGAAGGCACCTACACCCGCGAGTTCAGCGGCAATCAGCAGCCCACCCCGCGCGCCAACTACAACCAAGTCCTCTACCGCCTCGACCTCGACGACCCCGCGCTCGCTCCGGCACAGCAGCGCTAAAAAAATGTCATCCTGAACGAAGCGTCCGGTGGGCCAGCGGACGGGCGCGAAGTCGAAGGACCTCCCACATCCTTCTTCTTCCACCATGTCCGTTGCTATGCGCGGGCGCGCCCATTGTGCAGCGCTGATGGGGAAAGGCTGATATTGGAGCTCCCTCGGCTTCGCTCAGGGTGACAGCTTTTGTTCCGCCCTACTCCGCCACGGCACCGTCCGCCTTCGCTTGCAGCCGCCGCCCCGCGATCACCAGCAAGACTACGGTCGCCGCGAAATACCACGGCAGCCAGCCGAGCGCCTGCGCGAAGACCGCATCCGCATTTCCAGCGCTGTGGAGCGCCCGTGAGAGCGCGGCAAAGAGCAGCCCCACGCCGCCATACGCGAGATTGAAAGCGAGCCCGCGGAAGCTCAGCACCGTGGCCCGCTGCCGCGAATCGGTCACCACCTCGTTGAGATAGTGCGAGACGAAGAACTGCGTGAGCGACATCGCGATCCCCAGCGGCATCAGCCAGAGCAGCCCGTAGATCGGCCAGACTTGCGCGATGCCCATGAGCGCGACCAACACCAGCGCGGCGACCAGCGCGAAATTTTCCCGGATCGTCCGCCGCGCCACGAGCCGCCGCGCCAGTGCCGGCACGAAAAATCCGAAGACCGCAAACCCTGATCCGATCAGGCCGAAAACCGCATCGGGCAGCGCGATCAGGCGGTAGTAGTTACTCGCGATCGTGAGGAAAAGCCGCACGATGCTGTCGAAGCACAGCCCCGCGAGAATGATCCCGAGCGCCAGCGGCGTGTGCAGGATCCAGCGCCCCGCCGCCGCCGTCGCGCGCCACGTCGCACCAGCGGAAACTTTTTTCTCTTCCTCCGCCGTCGCCGGCGGTTCGCGCAGATTCACCGCCACGAGCAGGGCGAGTAGCGCATTGCCCAGCGTGAGGTAAACCGGGAAACGCATCGTCATTTCGGGAGACACCTGCCACGGCAGCCCGAGCACGTCGATCACCCGCTGCACCAGCGTCGCATCATAGACCGCCGCGCCGAGCATCATCGCGCCGAAAAACGCCGCCGACTGCCAGCGCATCAGCCGCTCCAGCACTTGCGGCCACTCACCGCCGCGCCCTTCCGCGACCAGCGAATCGTAAGCCAACGCTTCATCCGCCCCGCTCGCGCACGCCTCCGCCGCGCCGCTCAGCACACGATTGAGCAGAAAGAGCGCAAAGAGCAGCGTCGCATTTCCGCGGGGCGCAAATGCGAACACTGCCATTTCGACGACCATCAACCCCGCGGCGAAGATCACCAACCGCCGCCGCCCGAGCGCATCGGCCAGCGCGCCCGACGGCACTTCCAGCCCCACGATCGCCGCCGCCCACGCCACATTGAGCAGCGCGTATTGCTCGATGCTCAGCCCGAGGTCGAGAAAGAGCACCGCCATCACCGGGTAATACCAGCGCGCATTGAAGAGCACGCGGAACGCGATGAAGAGCAGCAGATTGCGGCGGAGCGAAGGAGAAGACACCGGCAGGAAAAGCCCGCACCCTAGCCTCGAGCATCCGCAGAGGAAGCGCGAAGACGACCGACTTTGGCTACTCGCCGCCGCAATTCGAAGCATCAGTTCGAAATTTCCGACCACCCTGCTATCGTCCGGCAAATTCTCTTCACTACTTCCATGAAACCACTCGCCCTCTTCTCTCTCCGCTCCACCACCGTTCTCGCCATGGCTCTCGGGCTCGCATGTGCTCCGGTCAGTCGGGCTCAGGATCCCAAACCTGTATCACCCACCGAGGCAAGCGCCGCGGTGTCGCCGGAGCTGGAGGCAAAATTCATCGCCACGCTGACCGATGCGACATTCAAAGGGCGCTGGAGCCCGATCACGGACGGACAACTCGGGCCGGAGAAGGAAGAATCGTATCTGATCACCAGCGTGACTAAAGTCGGTGGCGACAAATGGACCATCAACGCGCGGCTGAGCTACGCCGGGCAGAGCCTCGTGCTGCCGATCCCGGCGCAGGTAAAATGGGCGGGCGACACGCCAGTCCTGATCCTCGATCAACTCACCCTCGGAGTCGGGCCGACCTATTCCGCGCGCGTAATGATCTACGACAAGACCTACGCCGGCACGTGGAGCGGCGGGGGCAAGGCGGGTATGCTGAACGGGCTGATCGCCAACGGAAAATAGCCGCACGGGAATGGACGGAGGAACGCAACCGCGCGTTGCCATCGCGGCGGGCGGGCGATAGGTTCGCGCCTTTTTCCGCCCTATTCATGAAACAGGAGATTCGTCACGTTCACTTCATCGGCATCTGCGGCACCGCCATGGGCGCTGTCGCCGCGGCCATGCGCGCGCAGGGTTACACCGTCACCGGCTCCGATGCCGCGGTCTATCCGCCGATGAGCACCTTCCTCGAAAGCAAAGGCATCAAGCTGAGCGAAGGTTACAAGCCGGAGAATATCCCGGCGGATGCGGACCTGATCGTGGTCGGCAACGCCATCTCGCGCGGGAATGCGGAGGTCGAGTCGGTGCTCAATCGCAAGCTCTACTACCTCTCGCTGCCGGAGACGCTGAAGCAGTTCTTCCTTCGCGGAAAACACAACCTCGTGGTCAGCGGCACGCACGGGAAAACGACGACGACTTCGCTGCTCACGTGGATCCTGCAGAGCGCGGGGCTGAATCCCGCCTACATGATCGGCGGCATCGCCAGGAATCTCGGCCAGGGCTCCAGCCTGCATGATTCCAAGTATGTGGTGATCGAGGGCGACGAATACGACACGGCGTTTTTCGACAAGCGCTCGAAGTTTCTCCACTACCTGCCGGAACTCGTGATCGTGAACAACATCGAGTTCGATCACGCGGACATCTTCGACGATCTCGACGCGATCAAGCTGAGCTTCAAGCGCATGCTCAACATCGTGCCGAGCGAAGGCATGGTGCTGATCAACGGCGACGACCAGAACTGCATCGACGTGGCGCGCGACTGCCGGGCGCAACTCGTGGAAGTCGGCTTCTCGCCGAACGCCTCGCGACACATCGGCGACGTCAGCTACGATCCGCACGGCTCGTCGTTCACGCTGCTCGGGACGCGGTTCACGATCCAGGCGGTCGGCGAATACAACGTGCGTAATGCCGCGATGGCGATCAGCGCGGCCCATTTTTACGGCGTGCCGCTCGACGCGATTGCAAAAGCTGTCGCGAGCTTCGAGGGCGTGAAGCGGCGGCAAGAAGTGCGCGGCGAAGTGCGCGGAGTCACGGTCATCGACGACTTCGGGCATCATCCCACGGCGATCCGCGAGACGCTGCGCGGGCTGCGGCATCAGTATCCGGGGCGCCGCCTCTGGGCGATCTTCGAGCCGCGCTCGAACACCACACGACGCGCAGTTTTTCAGCACGAACTCCCCGCCGCACTCGCCGAAGCTGACGGCGCGATCCTCTCGCAAGTGGCGCGGATGGATCAGCTCGCGGAGGACAACCGGCTTAACCCCGAGCAGGTCGTGAAGGACATCGCCGCGGCCGGCAAACCCGCATTTTACGAAGCCGACGTGACGGCGATCATCGCACGCCTCAAGCCGCTGGTGAAGGAGCGCGACGTGATCGTGATCCTGAGTAATGGCGGCTTCGGCGGAATCCACGAGCGGCTGCTCAAGGAGCTGTGACTCAACGCGCACATGACTACCGGCACCTTGTAGCCCGCTGGCGGGCTGTGGCGCGGGCCGCGAAAGTGCCGCTGCGCCCGCTGCTCCGAGTCGATGGCTATCCGCACTTTCTTTTTCGCACACCGGCCTTGCAGGAAACCGGCGGGATCTATGTCTCGGCAGGCATTCACGGCGATGAGCCGGCGGCGACCGAGGGATTGATCGCGTGGGCCGAGAAACATGTGCGGAAGTTGCGCGACTGGCCGCTCTTCCTGCTTCCGTGCCTGAATCCGTGGGGGTTGGTCGGCAATGTGCGGATGAATGCACGAGGCCTCGACTTGAACCGCATGTTTCACGTGAAGCGCGAGCCGGTCGTCGAGGCGATGCGAGCGGCGGTGGCCCAACGGCAATTTTCGGCAGCGGTCATGCTGCACGAGGATTACGACGCGCAGGGCGTCTATCTCTACGAAGTCCAGCGGGTGCGACCGTACTGGGGCGAAGCTTTGCTCGAAGCAGCGACGGCACATTTGCCGATCGACCCGCGACTGCGCATCGATGGGCGCAAGGTGGTCAGCGGATTGCACCGGCGGCGCGTGGATCGGAAACGATTCGCAGCGATCGGATACCCGGAGGCGATCTGGCTGCACCTTGAGCACGCCCAGCGCGCATTTACTTTTGAGACGCCGTCGGAGTTTGCGCTCGAGCGGCGCGTCGCGGCGCAGGTCGCGGTGCTCGAGGAGATGACCCGGCGCGTGCTCGGCTGAAGCTCAGCGCGCGAGGCGGCGGAAGACCATCGGTTTTTTGCCGAAGAGCTTGGCCGGATCGCTGGCCGCGACGAACGCGGCGAGATTGGCGGTGGTGTCGGTGAGGAGGACGTCCGTGCCGAATTGATTCGTGCGGACCTTGCCGCGTAGCTTGCCGCTCTTGATGGCCGCAGCGACGGAGTTGGTGTCGAGCAACCAGAGATGCAGGTCGCCGCGCCAGTTCAGTTCGTAACGCGCGAAGCTGTAGTTTTCCTTTTTGGCGCTGCCGGCCTTTTGCTCGACGAAGCTGAGGTAATCGTGACCGCCGAGACGGGTCGCGAAAGCATGATAGCGCGCGCCATCGAGGCCGGACTCGGCTGGGTGCGAGACGCCGATGATCTCGATCGTCGTGGTCACGCGCGGTTTCTGATCCTGGCCCGCCGCAGCGCCGCGATAGTGGAAATGCCAGTAGGCGGAATCCTGCTTTTCACTCTCCTTCTTCTGCTCATAGACGCCCGCGATGCGCGCATCGATGCGCGAGGTGGCTGGCGAGGAGAGCGGGTTTTTTGATTCCGGAAAACACCCTGCGAGCAGCAAGCCGACGACCGCGAAGAGGGCGGGAAAGAGGCGGCTTTTCATCGGCAGGCAGATCGCCTCAAAGCAATTCGGGGTAATGCTTGCGGGCGACTTCCTCGCATTTGGCGAGAATCGCGGAAGCGCAGTCGAGAGGCTTGATGTCCTCCAAAAGCTGAAGACACGCGGCGATGTCGAGTGCCTGCACGGCGCGCTTCACCCGCGGGACGAGGCCGGCGCCGGTGCTGAGCTCATCGACCCCGAGCCCGAGGAGCAGCGGCGTGAGCACGATGTCGCCGGCCATTTCGCCGCAGACCCCGACCCACAGATTGTGCGCGTGCGCGGCGTCCACGGTCATGCGGATGAGCCGGATGATCGCCGGGTGCGTGGGTTCGTAAAGGTGCGCGATGTGTTCGTTTAGACGATCGACGGCGATCGAGTATTGGATGAGGTCGTTCGTGCCGATGCTGAAGAAGTCCACTTCGCGCGCGAGGATGTCGGCGGAGATGGCGGCGCTGGGAATCTCGATCATCGCGCCGACTTCCAGATCTTCGCTGAAAGGCATGCTTTCGGCGCGGAGTTCGTTGCGGCATTCCTCGAGGATGGCGTTCGCTTTGCGCAACTCATCCACGCCCGAGATCATGGGATACATGATCTTCACGTTGCCCACGGCACTGGCGCGCAGGATGGCGCGAAGCTGGGTTTTGAAGATGTCCACGCGCTCGAGGCAGAACCGGATGGCGCGCCAGCCGAGGAAAGGATTCAGCTCCTCGGGCATGTGCAGCGCGCTCATGAATTTGTCGCCGCCGAGATCGAGCGTGCGAATGATGACGTTGTGCGGCAGCGCGGCCTCGGCGACCTGGCGGTAGGCGACAAACTGGTCGTCCTCGCTCGGGAGCTCCGATTTGTTGAGGTAGAAAAATTCCGTGCGGTAGAGCCCGACGCCTTCCGCGCCGTTCTGCTGCACGTGCTCCATGTCCTCGGGCAGTTCGATGTTCGCGGAGAGAATGACGTGGCGTCCATCGAGCGTGGTGGAAGCGGTTTCGCGGAGCTGCGTGAGCTTTTCCTCGACCTCGGTCTTCTTGACCTCGAGTTCGCCGTATTCCCACAGCGTCTGGTCGCTCGGATTGATAATGATCAGGCCGTTGTAGCCATCGAGCAGGATGTGGTCGCCGTTCGCGAGTTGCGCGCTGGCATCGTGCAGGCCGACGACGGCCGGGATGTTCAGCGACCGCGCCATGATCGCGGTGTGCGAGGTCTTGCTGCCGGCATCGGTGCCGAAGCCGAGGACGAGCCGGCGGTTGAGCTGCGCGGTGTCGGACGGCGCGAGGTTGTGCGCGATCAGGATGTGCGGCGTGGTGACACTCGCGAGGTCGCGGCGCTCCTTGCCCATGAGATTGTGGACGACGCGGCGGGTGACGTCGTGGATATCCAGCGCGCGCTCGCGCAGATAGGGATCGTCGATTTCGCTGAGCGTCTTGGCGTAGCGGCCAGCGACGCTTTGGAAGATGTGCTCCACGTTGTAGCGGTCACGCGAGAGCGTCTTCAGCACCTCATCGATCAAGGTGCGATCCTCGACCACGAGCAGGTGCGCATCGAATATACCGGCGTCTTTCGCGCCGATGGACTCCGCGATGCGGGCCTGCATCTCGAGAATCTGCGCACGCGTGGCGATGAGCGCGGCCTCAAAGCGTGCGATCTCTTCCGGAATCTCACTCTCCTCGATGCGGCGCTGCGGCGGGGTCTCGTCGTCGGGTCGATAGACGAAGATGGTGCCGCGAGCGATGCCCGGCGACACGCCGACGCCATGAAAGCGTTTTTCCTGCGTGGGGCCGGAGGCGTCGGTGCTCATGGATGACGGGGGGAAAGAGCGAACGAGCGCCGATCAATCCTCATCAAATTTTCGTTGAACGATTGCTTCGAGTTCGCTCACCGCTTTATCGCAGTCGGCGCCCTCGCAAGTGATGAGCAGCTTCGAGCCCTGACCCGCCGCGAGCATCATGAGACCCATGATGCTTTTGCCGTTCACGCGCTCGCCGTCTTTTTCGACCCAGATCTCGCACTTAAACCGACTGGCCGTCTTGACGAACATCGCCGAGGGGCGGGCGTGCAAGCCGAGTCGGTTCACGATGGTGAGTTCCTTGGTGGATTTGGACTGGGAGGCGGATTCGGGTTTACGGCTCAAAAGGCCCATTACTGCTCTTTCTTTTTCTGCATGAAGTTGAGGAGGCGTTGATTGAATTCCATCGCACTGTTCTGGCCCATGCTCTTCAGTTTTTGGTCCAGCGCAGCCACTTCCACGAGGCGGGCCAAATCTCGGCCCGTCCTCACAGGAATGGTGACGTGAGGGATCAGGATTTCGAGGATTTCGTAATACTCCTGATCGAGCCCGATCCTATCCACCTCCTCCAATTCCTGCCAATCCTTTAGTGTCACGATCAGGTCGAGCCGCTTTTCCATGCGCACCGAGCCGACGCCGAAGATGGACATGACATTGATCACCCCGAGGCCGCGGATCTCCATGTGGTGCCGGGTGAGGTCGGGCGAAGTGCCGACGAGTTCCTTGCCCTCGAGGGCGCGAAAACGGGTCATGTCGTCGCTCACGAGGCTGTGGCCGCGCTCGATCAGACCGAGCACGCACTCGCTTTTGCCGATGCCGCTGGAGCCGCGGATCAGAGTGCCGACACCCATGATGTCCATCATACTGCCGTATTCGCTCTTGGTCGGGGCGAAGTCGAACTCCAGCACCAAGGTCGCGGCGTTGATGAACTTCATCGTCACCATCGGGGTGCGGAAAACAGCGACGCCGGCGGCTTCCGCCATCTCGAACAGCACCGTGGGCGGCTTGGCGCCACGCGACACGACGAGACAGGGAATGTGACGGGCGCACAGGGCCTGGCACCGGGCGCGCGCCTCGGTCTCACTGAGGCTCTTCAGGTAGGAAAGTTCCGCGCTGCCGAGCACCTGGATGCGGCGGTCGGCGAAGTAGCTGAAAAAGCCCGACAGTGCGAGGCCGGGGCGATTGATCGTGGGCTCCCGGATGCGCCGGTCGAAGCCGACGCCCGGGCCGACCAGCTTCATCTGCAACGACTCGGAGTGGCGGGTGTAGAACTCGCCAACCGTCAGCGTGGGGTGTTTGGCTTCGGACGAGGTCATCAAGTGGCTGCACTCTAGCCACCTGCGAAAATTCGTCCAAAGCGGAAAATGGCCTTCGAGCGAAAAAAGTGCGTGGAACGCCGTTTGGGCGCTCCCACTTCCGCCTCTCCGCCCGAAAGCGGTGACATTTTCCCGACAGCGCGCCGATCGACCGAGCTAAAATGTCGGCTCGATCAGGCCCAAGCCGTTGTCCTTGCGCCGGTAGAGGATGCTCACCTTCTCGGTTTTGGCGTTCTGGAAGACGACGAACTGGCGATTCGACATTTCGAGTTGCAACACCGCTTCATCCACGAACATCGGCTTCACCGGATACCGCTCGGTCTTGATGACGTCCGGTTGGCCTTCGGCTTCGTCGTGGAAGGCTGGCCCGAGTTCCAGAATCTGCTCCTCGATGTGGCGGATCGATTGGCCGCGCGGGCGATGATTGCGGAGGATCTTCGTTTTGTACTTCCGCATCTGCTGCGCGATCTTGGCGATCACGCCATCGATCGACGCATACATGTCGTCGCACTCGTGGCTGGCCTCGATGGTGATGTGGTTGTTGCAGTGCAGGATGATCTCGGCAAAGTGCCGGTGCTTCTCCACGTCGAGGATCACGTGCGCCTCGATGATGCGCGGGTAGTCGAGGTGCAGGTGCTCGATCTTCGAGGCGGCGTAGGCCTTGATCGGCTCGGTAACGCTGACATGACGGCCAGTGACTTTGATTGGGACGTTGACGTTGGCGGTTTGCATGTGTGGGTCCTTTCTTGGATTTCGGGGGTTACATCTGAAAGCTTTCGCCGAGGTAGACCTTGCGGGCCACGGGGTCGTTGAGCAGGAAATCCTTGTCGCCCTGCGTTACCACCTTGCCCTCGGAGATAAGGTAAGCGCGATCCACGATGTTCAGAGTTTCGCGGACGTTGTGATCGGTGATGAGAATCGCGAGGCCGGAGTCGCCGAGGTTTTTGATGATCTGCTGCACGTCATACACAGCAATCGGATCAACGCCGCTGAATGGTTCGTCCAACATCAACAGACTCGGCTTGGTGACGAGCGAACGGGCGATCGTCAGGCGGCGCTTTTCACCTCCGGAAAGCGTGAGCGCGAGTTGTCTGGCGACGTGCTCGATGCCGAACTGCGTGAGCAGTTCCTCGCAGCGGTGTTTGCGCTCTTTCTTGTTCAGCGGCTGCGTCTCGAGGATCGCCATAATGTTCTCCTCGACGGTCATCTTGCGGAAGATCGACTCTTCCTGCGGCAGGTAGCCCATGCCCATCCGCGCGCGCTTGTACATCGGGAAATCGGTAACTTCCTGCTCCTTAAAATACACGCGACCGCTCGCCGGACGGACGAGGCCGACCACCATGTAAAAGCTCGTCGTTTTGCCCGCGCCATTCGGCCCGAGCAGGCCCACGATTTCGCCGCTGCGGCATTGAATATCGACGCCATTCACCACGGCGCGCCCGCCGTAGACTTTTACGAGTTTGTCCGTCCGCAGGACTTGCTGGCCGACCGCTGCTGGTTTGGTTTCGGAAATGACCACGGGGAAAATTAGAGCCCTTCCTTCTCCACGATCGTCGTCTTGTGCGGCCCTGTCGCCTTCATGCGCCCATCGCGGTTGAGGGTCATGATCGTGCCCGAGTCGGTCGCGATGACCTTGTTGATGTTCTGCAGCACCTCGGGCGAACCGTAGAGCACGATGTCGCCGCTCACCGCGTCGTAGGTCGCCTTGTCGGCTTTGCCCATACTCCGCGAGATCGTGCCATCGGCTTCGGTTTTGTCCTGCGTGATGATCACACGCTGCTCGCCGGTCGATTCGGCGACTGCTCTTTCAAGACCGCCGCTCTTTTTCTTCGCGGACGCTACATCGGGCTTCGGGGTCGGTTTGGCGGCGGCATCGGTAGCGGGCTTGGTCTTCGGATCGCTCTTGAGGTAGGCCGTGAGCTTGTCGCAGGACACGTTGAACTCCGGATCCTTCACGACCACGCTGCCGATGAAGATCGCGAGATTGGCCTTTTGATCGAAGGTCGCTTCGTTCGCGGTGATCTCCGTCGGCCCCTTCGACTTTTTTTCCTTCGGGCGTTTATCGGAGCGCAGTTCCTCGCCCGCGCGCACCGCTTCGCTGGCGCGAGCGGGGTCGAATAACGTCACCGGACCATCGTTCTTCGCGCTCGTCGGTTTCGATGGCGTCAGCGATTCGATCTGCTTGAGCAGATCCGTTTCCGAAAGAGGCTTCTCGCCCGGTTTTTGCGCGAGCGCTGCCGAGGCGAAAAGCGCGGCGAGCGTGAGGGACAGCAGGGGATGGTGTTTCACTTGGTTTTGGGCTTGGGAGTGGCGGGCGTTTCGGCCGTTTCATTGGCCAGGTCGTAGATCAGCATGCGGACTTTTCCGCCGAGGCCACCCGCTTTGGTTTTGGTATTAAAGACCATCGTATTGCCGGTGATCTCGAAATCTTCGCGTTGAATCTTCACCGCCTGGTTCGTCGTCAGCACACTGGTCTTCAGGTCCATCACCGAAGTCGGCAGATCGATCGTCATCTCGGGCTCGCCTTCATCATCAAACGTCTCCACCTGCAACTGAGACATCTCCACGTGCGACTCGTCGATCCGCCGCGCCACGCCGATCGTGAACCGCATCTGCAGTTTCCCCTGCTCGTCGCGATACGGGATTTTCAAACCCTTCGCGTCCTTCCCCTCGGGCATGGGGATATCGATCGCCTTTTCCTCGTCGGTTTCCTTTTTCTTCTCCTTCTTCTTGGCCTTTTTTTCGCCGGGCTCTTTCAAGTCGGACTTCTTGGGTTGGTCTTCGGCGCCCTTCGTCGCCATCGCCCCCATCGTGAGGAGACCAGCAGCGAAGACCGCGACGAACTTAGCGAACGAGGTCATGAATTTGACGCAATTGTTTCAGTAACCCGGGCAATTGTGCGAGCGGAATTTGATTGGGCCCGTCCGACAGCGCCTGGTTCGGGTCCTCGTGCGTCTCGATGAAAATGCCGTCGCACCCAGCGGCCGCGGCCGCGCGCGCCAGCACCGGCGCGAGGATTCCGTCGCCGCCCGTCTTGTCCCCTGCCCCGCCCGGACGCTGCACCGAGTGCGTCGCGTCGAAGACCACGGGATACCCTGCCTCGCGAATCCAGTAGAGAGAGCGCATGTCGGCCACGAGATTATTGTAGCCAAAGGTCGTCCCGCGTTCCGTAAAAAAGAATTGGTCGTTGCCGAAGGCGAGCAGCTTGTCCGCAATATTTTTCACATCCCACGGCGCGAGGAACTGGCCCTTCTTCACATTCACCACCCGCTTCGTTTCCGCCGCTGCCTGAATCAGATCCGTTTGGCGGCATAGGAACGCCGGGATTTGCAGGATATCGATATACTCCGCCGCGATCCGCGTCTCCTCCGGCGAATGCACATCCGTCGTCACCGGCACGCCGAGGTCCTGGCCGATCGCCGCGAGGATCGCGCAGCCTTCGCGCACGCCGAGACCGCGGAACGATTTCCCCGAAGTCCGGTTCGCCTTGTCATAGCTCGCCTTGAAGACGAACTGCACCCCGACCTCCGCCGCGATGCCTTGAATCTGCCGCGCCATGCGCCAGACGAATTCCTCCGACTCGATCACACATGGACCGAGGATGAAGAGCGGTTCCGGCCCGCCCAGACGGACGGACCCGATGGAAAGCACTGGAAACGCCACCCGCTTAAGCCCCGTAGCTCTTGGTGAAACGCTTGCGACTTTCCTCCGGCGCCGGCGGCTCGGGCGCAGCGGGAGCCGGTGCCGGTGCCGGTGCCGGTGCAGGAGCGGGCGCCGCAGGTTCTGGGGCGGGCGCACCGGCCGCGAGAGCTTCGGGCTCGGGATCGGAGGCCAGCGATTCTCCGGGGTGGAAGCCTTCCGTGCGCGCCGCCACATACTCAAACGCCTGCTCCATTTCCTCGACCGCGCTATCGATGATCTTCTGCTCCTCGGCGGAAAGATTCCCCGCGGTCTTCGCGCGGATCACCGAGAGTTGATCGATCAGCACCCGGGCCATCGGGATATTCACATAGGCCTGACCTGTGCGCGGGTCAGGCATCTGACCGAGGCAATGCGCGGTGTTCTGCGTCTGCATCATGATGAACTCGATGAAGATCTGCGACATCTCGCCCGCTTGAAAAGTATTCGTTTGGATTTCGGCCATAGAATAAAAGACTAAGCGCGCCACTCGGGCACCGCGAAATCAATTTTTACGAATTTGACGACCACGGATCTTCGCGCCGCACTACTCCGGCCGGACGATCACGGTGATCGCGGGTTGCGCGAAATACTTCCGCGCCACTGCGGCGACTTGCTCGACGGTCAAAGCCTCGATCTCGCGGCGCTGCTCCAGGTGGTGGGCGTGACCGAGGCCGTAGAGTTCGTCGAGCGCGACTTGGAAGGCGAGGGCGCCGTTGCTTTGGTTGCGAATTTCCTGCTGGCCGATGGCTTTCTCCTTGGAACGCGCGAGTTCGGCGGGCGTGAGGCCGGCGGCGGCGAGCTTGGCGATCTCGTCGAGCAGCGCTGCTTTCACGTCGGCGATTTTCTCCGGCGCGGTGCCTAGGTAGAAGGTGAACATGCCGCGCGCCAGCCCACTCATCTGGCTGCTGCCGACGAAGTAGGCGAGGCCCATCTCCTCGCGGATGCGGAGGAAAAGGCGCGAACCGAGATCGCTGCACGCTTCATCGATGATTTCCAGCGCTGTGGAATCTGGGCTGAACAAATCGACGCCGGGAAAACCGACCATGAGCACAGCCTGCTCCTTGTCTTTAATCTCCTCGACCTCGCGGCTGGCGATGAGCGCAGGCGGCTCCGGCACGTGAGTGAGCGCGAGTTGTCCCGCGGGCAGGTCGCCGAGCGCGGCCTCGACAGCAGCGCGGACTTCCTCGGCGCGCACGTCGCCGAAGACGGCGAGAACGCCATTGCGGGCGACGAGGATTTCATCACGAAAAGCGGTGAGATCGGGCGGCGTGAGGCGGGCGACGGATTCCGGGGTGCCAGAGATGCGCCGGGCGTAGGGATGCGTGCCGAAGAGTTCGGCGCGGAGAAGATTGCGCGCGACGACGGTCATCTCCTCCTCCTCGGCCTTGAGCGAAGCGAGTTGCGCTTCCTTTTCGCGAGCCACCGCCTTCTCGGGCATCGTGGCGTTTTTCAAGACATCGGCGAGCAAGTCGAGGCCGGTGCCGAAGTCGGGCCGCATGACGCGCACGGAAACGCTCAGGCTGTTGTTGCCCGCATCGCTGCCAATGCTGCCCCCAAGTTCCTCGATCTCATCGGCGATCTGCCCGGCGGTGCGCGTGGTCGTGCCTTTGAGCAGCACCTTGGAAAGCAAGCGCGTAAGGCCGCTGTGGGCCCCGGTCTCGGCGAGCACGCCGGCCTTGAATGCCGCAGTCATCGAGACGAGCGGGAGGCGATGGTCTTCACGGACGAGGAGGCGCAGGCCGTTCGAGAGTTCGAATTTCTGCACCGGCCCGGCGGTGATCGCGGCGCTGGCGGCTTCGATTTTCGCGAGGGTGCCTTCGGGGTTCAGCGAGACGACGTTCAGGTTGCGATCGACGAGATAGGTCGCGAGGACGCGCTGGATGTCGGCGGCGGTGACGCGCTGGATGGCTTCGAGATAGTCGCGGGAAAGGTCAAGGTTGCGGGCGAGGATCCAGTTCGAGCCGAGATCGGAAGCGCGGCCGCGCATCGTGGTGACGCTCTGCAACTGGTGGCTGAGCGAGCCTTTCTTAGCCTTGGCGAGTTCACGCTCCGTCGGGCCGTGTTCGCGGAGCCGCTGGATGAGGCGGAAAATCTCGACTTCGACGGCGCGGCATTTGTCGGCGTCGAGGATGGCATCCACGCCGAAGAGCCCGCCCTGCCCCGGCGCATAGCACCACGCATCCACAGAGTGAACGATGGCGAGGTCTTCGCGCAGGACTTTATAAAGATGCGAGCTGCGTCCGCTGCCGAGAATCGTCGCGGCGACATCGAGCGCGGGCACATCGACATGCGACGCCGGCGGCGTGTGCCAGGCGAGGTGGAGGCGCGTGTGCTCGGTCGCGAACTCGCTGTGCGCGTCGCGCCGACCGTGCTGGGGCGGCTCTTTGGGAATGTAAACGGGAGGCTGCGCCTGCCGCGGATGCGCAGCGAAAAGCTCGGCGATCTGCGCGTGGACGCGCTCGGCATCCACGTCGCCGACGACGACGAAGAACATGTTGTTCGGGATGTAACGGCTCTTGTAGTAGGCCATCACTTCGTCGCGCGTCAGGCTATTGAAGACGTCGAGGTAACCGATGATCGGATGCCGATATGGATGCTCGCGGTACGCCGTGGCGAAAAGCGCCTGGCCGCTCATCCGATCGGGATCGTCCATGCCCATGGCGAACTCGCGCCGGATGACCTCCTGCTCCTTCACATATTCGTCTGCCGGCAGCGTGGAGTTCATCACCGCATCGGCGAGGAGATCGAGCGCGACGGGCACGCCTTTCGCCGGAATATCGATCCAGTACACGGTGCGATCGAAGGACGTGTAGGCATTGATGTAGCCGCCGGCGTCCTGCACGCTCTGGGCAAAGGCGCTGGCCGCACGAGTCGGCGTGCCTTTGAAAAGCATGTGCTCGAGCAAGTGCGAAAGGCCACCGCCGAGGTGCTCGCCTTCGTGAACGCTGCCGGTCTCGATCCACGCCTGCACGCTGGCCACCGGGGCGCTGTGGTCTTCCTGCACGATGAGACCGAGCCCGTTGGGCAGCGTCCAAGTGCGCGCGGTGACGGCGGGGAAGTGGATGGGCTCGCCGGTGTCGGAGCCCGTGGGAGGCTGGGACTTCATAGGGGAAATGGGACCGCCGTTAGCGGACCGCGGCCCGGGGATCAGTGGAGTTCCTCCGCGGGCTGGACGGGACAGGCGACCGCTTTTTCGGGGAGAAAAGGTGCGACGAAGGCCTCGTGAAAATCATAGACGCCCGCGAAGTCTTCCTTCGAGTCGGTGTCGGTCTTCCCGAAGACGCCCTCGCGGATGAAATTGTAAACCATCTCGCCGAAGTCCTCACACCGGCGCACGCCCCAGTAGTTGAAGACGGTCAGAACCATCGGGCCGAACTGTTTGAGCGCATACTGGCGGACGCCTTCGAGGAGTTGCTGTCCGGTGACGTGATCGGTGCCTTCGCGGGCCTTCTTACGCAGCTTCACGGTGAAATCGAGGGCATCCCTGAGAAAAATGTAGGCTTCACGACCATACCGCGAATCCTGCTGGACGATGAGGTCGAGTTTTTCTCCGAAGTCGAGTTTCTGCATAGAGGTTTGGCGCGCCGGAGAGTTCGCGGAAACGCGTGCTGGCGCCGCACGAAGCCGCGCCTACACTGCATGACCGACGACGTGAAAATGAATCACGCTCCCCAACAACGCCGCGAAGCTAAGCACGAGGTCCGGCAGCGTCAACTGCCACGTCTCTTCGCCGTGACTCTGGCGGGATTGCTCCTCCTGCGCCCCTTTCCCGCGAAGACCTCAGGGACCGCGCCGCGCGAGGAACTCCAAGCCGCAAAGATGATGGAGACCGCGCTTTTCGCCCGGCAGGCGGGCGCGGAGGAGTGGAAAAAACTGGAGCGCGCCTACGCGGATCTCGTTGCCAAATATCCCGCCGACGCCGCGGTGCGAAATGCGCAGGGCGAATTCCTATGGACGATCGGCGAGCAGGGCCTCGCGATGGAGTCGTGGCTCGCCGCGGAGAAGCTGGAGCCGGGTAATGCCGTGGTGCTGGATCACCTCGGCGATAGCTTTCTCGCGGAAGGAAACGCACAAAAGGCGGCGGCGTTTTATCGCCGAGCGGCAACGAGCTCGCCGGCCAAAGCCGCGTATCATTTCAGCTACGCGAACGTGGCGTTCCTCTTTCGTCATCAACTGCTCGACGCCGACCACGCGGATGCGGATTCGCTTCTCCGCGATGCGCTCGCGCATTTCGCCGAAGCCGCGCGTTTGCAGCCACTCGATGCGGAATACGCGCGCGCTTACGCCGAGACTTTCTACAGCGTGCCCGACCCCGATTGGCGCGCCGCACTCCGCGCGTGGCAGCACTTTCACGAGATCTCTCCGCGCAAAGATTTCGCCTTGCTAAACCTCGCGCGGGTTCACATGAAATTGGGCAATAAACCCGAGGCGCGTGGGATTTTAGCCCGCATTCAAAGCCCCGAGTTCAACCGATTGAAGGCCCGCCTCCAGGAACGAATTGAGACGGAATGACTCCATTTCGAGGATGTTTCCAGAGTAAATGTGGATTTCCTAGATCCTGGAGAGTTTGACCTCTTGAAGGCGCTGAAAATTCCTGCAAACCCGTCATTGACGACGGTCTAGGGAGCTTCTACGCTCCACGCCCGCTACCCAAAACTCTTCAACTCAACCCATCGCTAAGGGAAATCACATGCCAGAAGTCATCGTTCGCAAAGGAGAGCCAATCGACCGCGCTCTCAAACGCCTCAAGAGCAAACTCGACGCCGAAGGGATCATGGACGAAGTCCGTCGTCTCCGGGCGTATGAAACGCCGACGCAGAAATCGAAGCGCAAAGCCAAGGCCAACGCCAAGCGCGCGAAAGCGAAGTTCCGCTTCAATAGCCCCTCCTAGTCGGGCTCGCGGAAAAGTTTCCGCTTATTCCATTTTAGTTTAGGAAACAGCCAGTCCCGTTTGGATTGGCTGTTTTTCTTTTGCGGCTTTACGCGGGTTCGCACTCGCAAACGACGCGGAAGCCGACGTCGTTCGATGAATAGTCCGGGAGATTGAAGTTGCGGGCGGTGGCGCGGAGATTCGACACGCGCGATTTCCAGCTCCCACCGCGGTAGAGGCGCTTGGCGCCGCCCACCGGTCCGCGCGGATTTGCGCGCTCCTTGCTCTTGTAGGTCTCGAACGAATCGAGGCACCACTCGAAGACATTTCCCGACATGTCCTCCACGCCAAACGGACTCGCCCCCCGCGGATAACTTCCGACGGGCGAGGTTTCCGCAAAGCCGTCGTCGATCACATTATCCTTCCACGCAAAATTCGTGAGCTTGTCGGCGAAGTTTGCGAGTTGGCCGCTATCGAGCAAGTCGCCCCATGGGAAAGTTCGCCCATCCGAACCACGCGCGGCGTATTCCCACTCCGCTTCGGTCGGAAGGCGGTATTTCTTGCCCTCCTTCGAGCTCAGCCAGTGGCAAAATTTCTCCGCGTCCTTGCTGCTGATATAAACCACCGGATGATTGCCATCCGCCCACGGCGCGCGCTTGTTGGCATGAGTCGGGTCAAACTTTTCATACTGGGCATTGGTCACCGGGAAACGCGACATGTAGAAGCAACTCACAGTCACCTGCGCGACAGGCTGCTCGTGCGGCGCAGCGTCGCGGGCCGTGCTCCCCATCAGGAACGCCCCCGAAGAGACGAGCAGCATCTCCGCGCCTGCACTGTTCGTGTAGTTCGGAAAATCCTGCCGCTCCTGCGCCCGGGAAAGCGGCGAGACATTGATCGCAGCCTCCTTCGGCACGGGCGCCACTGGTATAGGATCAGGCTTTTTCGGCGCCGGCGCCACCACAGGAGCAGACACCTGCTTTGGCGCAACCATCGCGGCCCCACGGGCCGGAGGGGCCATCGGCGTCGGCGGCATCCCGCTCGCTTCTTCGAGGTAATCGTCGATCAGGTCCTCCGCCTGACCGCCCGTGAGCCCGAGACTTTCGCCCATGTTGCACAAAGCATCGCGCTGATCGTCGGTCATCTCGTCGCCATCGAGCGCCAGTTTCGAAAGCCGCAGCATCCGCCGAAATTCGGCAACAGGGTCCCTGGAATCAACGTCCCCTCCACCTGCCGGGACAGCCATCGGGTACGTGGGAGCAGCGACGAACATGGTCGCCGCCACGCGCTGGGCTCCGACGCGCGCCAGTTCTTCCTCGACGGCCGCGTGCATGTCGTCGCGGGAAAGCCCGAGGCCCCGCCCGCGCTCGTAGAGGCGCTTCTCATCTTCCTCGCGCAACCGGTTTTCACCCAGTGCAAAGACCAGCAGTTTTTTGAATTCACCCAGCGCCTCCTGCACGATCTGCAAGTGCAATTGCCGATCGAAAATCGCCCGCCCTTCCGCATCGAGCAACTTGGTCCGAGCCTCCGCCAGAAACGCCGGCGCTTCATCCATCCCCGACCGCAGCATTTGCGATAGCGGATTACTCGGCTGGTTCTTGAGCGGAAGCTTTTTCTGCCACCAGATCAAAAGCTGCCGGCAATTCTCCTCGATCTGATCCGGGCTCGGATTGGATTCATAGGAGAGACATAGCCGCGCATAAAGGTCGTCGGAGTTGTAGCTCCTCCAGCCCTCCCAACGAAGCGGATTATCAGGAATCGGGTTCGGTAGCGCCACGCACGGATGAACGTTAAAAACTGCTCAACTAAACCACCTTGATCTGTAAGAGGTCAGCGGTCGCCATTTCGATTTCGCTATCCGAAAGGCCGGTATTGCGCGCGATCTGCACGCGATTCTGGCGGCCGTAGGCGTCGACGATGACTTCGAGCACTTGGTTCTCGTTGTAGGTGTAGGTCAATTCGACCGGGGACCCCTTCGGCAAAAACGGCGGCAGTTCGATGTCGCAGATGCCGAGTGGAGTGCATTCGCCAGGCACCGTGCTCTCGCCTTCCACGACACGGACGATCGCGTTCTTCATGTTCGCCTTGGCCGTGCCGAAGGAATTCTTCGTCTCCACGGGCACCGGCGTCATTTTGCGGATCATGGGGAAAACATACTCCTCCACTTTTCCATCGTCCCAGAGGACGACACCGAGGGTGTGAGTTGTGATGTTGGTGACCTTGATCAGCGATCCATCGTCGCTGGAAAATTGATCGCGCACTTCCTGTGGCAACACCCGCTCCCCGAGTCGGTCTTCTTCGTTGAGCAGCGAAAGGACGCCCTGCACCGCCGCACCGACCGCCACCGCTTCATCCGGGCTCACGTCGTCGGCCACGGGCACATTCGAGATTTGTTTGATCATCTCCCGCACCGACGGCATGCGCGACATACCACCAGTCAGTAGGATGCGATCGACTTTGGTCCAGTCGAGGCCGGACTCCTGCATCACGATTTCACAGATCGTTTTGCACTTTTCGATGAGGTGACGGCAGCGGTTCTCGTACTCGTCCCGCGTCAGGTCGAGCTTCACGCTCTTGCCATTGAAGCTGTGGACGATCGTAGTGCGGGTGCGGCTGGAGAGCTGGATCTTCGCGGTCAGCGCGCGGTTGTAGAGATCCTGATAACTCTGCAGATCGAGCAGCGGGTTTTCGCCATGGATCTTGTCGAACTCATCCGCCACCCAATTGACGATGATATCGTCCCAGTCCTTGCCCCCGAGCCGGTGGTCACCATTGCTCGCCAACATCCGGATGTGATGGTCTTCGATCTTCATGATCGTGACGTCGAAAGTGCCTCCGCCCAAGTCGAAGACAAACACAGTTTGATTCGAGTCGAGTTTGTCGAGGCCGTAAGCGAGCGCCGCCGCAGTCGGCTCATTGATGACCTGCAACACGTTCAAGCCCGCGAGTTGCCCGGCGTGCAAAGTCGCCGTTCGCTCGGCGTCATTGAAATATGCCGGAACCGTGATCACTGCATCCGTCACCCGTTCGCCGAGATACTTCTCCGCGTCATTCTTGAGCTTCTTGATGATCAGCGCCGAGAGCTCCTCCGCGGAATAAATTTTCCCGTTAAATTCGCGATGAAACTGCGCCTTGCTCTTGCCCATTTCGCGCTTCACGAAATCCACAATCTTCTCCGGTTCGGCCACCGCGTTCTGCTTCGCCATGGTGCCGACGATGGCGTTCGTGCCATCGAACAGGATCACCGATGGCGTGATGCGTTCGCTTTCCGCGTTCGGGATGATCTGGGGCTTTCCGTAGGCGTCGATGTGGGCGATGGCGCAGAAGGTCGTGCCCAAGTCGATGCCCACGGCTTTTCGCTGGGCGTGGGCTTTGTCGGATTCACTCATGTGGGAGGGATGAAATTCTCAAATTAGTTGCTCGCAGGTTACATGCCCCGCTCCGGGACGCATTTACTTTTGCGACGATGCATTGGCCAGCGCGACAAGGAAACCTTCTTTCCATTTTTTGATGATCACTTCCTCGGCGCGCAGGACGCGTCCCTTCCACGAAAAGCCCCGCTTCACGCTGCGCACGATCGCGCCTTCATCATCCGGATCCTCCGCCATCTCCACCGCGACAGCCCGCTGCGTCTGCTTGTCGAGTTTGCCGAAGCCGACCGGCAGAATCATGACTTCCAGACGCGCCAGCACTTCGATGATGAATTCGCAGTTGTGCTCGATGTTCGTATCCATCGTCTTGAGGTGATCGAGCAGCTCGATCGCCGGTTCGGAGGGCAGTTGGGCCGCCTCGGCGACAGCCTCCTGCATCTGCCGGTGAATCGTCGTCAGGTCATCGTAAAGCGAGATGAGATCGCGAATGATCGGCTTGTGAACCGACTCGAGGAGAAAGCCGTCCTTGTAGCCTTTGAGTTCCTCGTGCAACGCATCAAACATCCGCTGGTTCAAGCCGTTCTTCTGGTCGAGCAGATCGTGCAAACCATCGATCAAACCCGGGAGATCGGCACGGACGGCCACCGATTGGTCGCTCACCTTATCGAGCTTGTGCAAAACGGTCGAATTCTCACCCGCGGCGCGCGTCACCGCTTCCAGCCCTTGGACGAGCGGGCGGAGCATCAGTGGCAGACTCACATATGATTTCGCCATCCGCTCTTCCACGCGCCGGGTGATCTCCTGCTCTTTTTCTACGTCAGCGCGACGGTGGGCAGCCTCGCGATCCTCGATTTTTTGTTCCGCTTCCTTGAAGAGACCACGCAATTGCGCATCAAAATCCGCGTCGAGATTCTCTTCTTGTTGAGGCATACAGCGACCTTGTTTAGCCAAAACCACGCCAACCCCGCTGGATTTCTAGAAAATTAAGAGATTCCCGGGGCCCCTAAGAACCGTAGAAACCCTTAATCGCCTTCATCAATCCCGGGATGTCGTACTGCTTGGCCTCCACGTCCACCGCCAAGCCGTGATCGCGCATCGTCTGGGAGGTGATCGGTCCGATCGACGCCGTCTTCAGACCGGGCGGCAGCGGAAGCTTCAGCGCCAGAAAGTTTTCCACCGTCGAGGAACTCGTGAACGTGATCAAGTCCGCACCCTCCGCCTTAAACCGCGCCAGTGCACCGCTCAGATCCTCAGCCTCCGGCACCGTGCGATACGCGACCGCCACATCCACGATCGCTCCGAGCTTGGCCAATTCGTTGGGCAGGACATCCCGCGCCTGCTCGGCTCGCGCCAAAAGGATGCGCTGATTCTCAATCGTGCTGTCTTTTTGAAACGCCTTCACGACCGCCTCGGCCACATATTCATCCGGCTGCAAATCCACGTGCAGATGAAATTCCCGCACCTTTGCCGCCGTCGCCGGGCCGATCGCCGCGATGCGCGCTCCGCCGATCTCCCGCGCGTCCTTGAAGAGCTTGTAGAACATCTCGAAAAACGCCGTCACCCCGTTCGGGCTCGTGAAAACAATCCAGTCGTAGCTGTGCGCGTCCTGCACGAGTTGGCCGAACTCGAGCAAATCCTTCGGCGGTTCGATACGGATCGTCGGGATTTCAAAAACGTCCGCTCCAAGCTGTCGCAGCCCGGAACTCAAGGCCCCAGCTTGCTTCCGCGTCCGCGTGACCACGATCCGCTTGCCGTAAAGCGGGCGCGTCTCAAACCAGTTCAGCGAATCCCGAAGCGTGACCACCCCGCCCATCACCGCCACCGCTGGCGCCTTGAAACCCGCCGCCTCCACCTTCGCCGCCATGTCCCCGAGCGTCCCGCGCAGAGTTTGCTGCTGCCCGGTCGTCCCCCAGCGCACCAGCGCCATCGGAGTCTCGGGCGCCGCGCCGTTCTCGATCAACCGCGCGGTGATCACCCCGATCCGCTCCACGCCCATGAGCATCACCTTCGTGCCCGGCGTCGTCGCGAGTTGCTTGAAATCCAGCGAGCTCTCCGTCTTCGTCGGGTCCTCGTGCCCGGTGAAAATCGTGAGCTGCGCGGTGTGATCGCGATGCGTCACCGGGATGCCCGCGTAAGCCGGCGCGGCGATCGCCGAAGTCACCCCGGGGATGATCTCAAAACGCAGTCCCGCCGCGGCCAGCGCCTCCGCTTCTTCCCCGCCCCGCCCAAACAAAAACGGATCGCCGCCCTTCAGCCTCACCACCCGTTTCCCGGCGCGCGTCTTCTCGACCAGCAGCGCATCGATCTCCTCCTGCTTCAGCGTGTGTTGCCCGGCCTTTTTACCCGCATAAATGATCTCCACACCCGCCGGTGCCCACGTGAGGATTTCCGGATTGCAGAGATAATCGTACACCAGCACCTCGGCGCGCTCGACGACCTCCTTCACCTTCAGCGTGACCAGCCCGAGATCGCCCGGCCCCGCTCCGGCGAGATAGCAGATTCCTTCGGCGGATGACTTCTTGGCGGCTTTCATAAAGGGCGGGGAAACTAAAGTCGGCGCGCGCATCCGCCAAGCGGCCTTTTTTCGTCGCGTCGCAAATTCACGAAACCTGCAAATGAGCGAAGACCTCCGCCGCCACCGTCTCAGGCGAAGCTCCCTCGGCCGCCGCCTGCACGGGTTCGCGTTGTTCCCCGAAAAGGATCGCGCGCATTTTCAGGACACCATCCGCGAGCGTCGTCCGCACCCCCACGGGCAGCGCGCAATCACCGGAAAGAAGACGCTGCAACTCGCGCTCGGCGCGGATCGTGAGGTGAGTTTCGCGGTGGTCGATCTCCTGCAGCACCGCCGTCACTTCCGGACGATCCGCGCGGCTTTGGAGCGCAATCGCTCCCTGCCCGATCGCCGGGAATAAATCATCGCCCAGCGACGACACGAAATAACGCCGCCCTTCGACTTCCATCGCGCCTTCGGCAAAGGAGTAGCCGAGCCGCTCCAGCCCCGCTTGCGCCAAAATGATTCCGGCGACTTCGGGCTGTTCGCTCAGCTTGCGCAGACGCGTCTGCACATTGCCGCGCCACTCGCAGATTTGCAGATCGGGCCGCAACCAATTCAACTGCCGCGCCCGGCGCACGCTGCTCGTGCCGACCGTCGCGCCATCCGGGAGTTCGCGCAGTTTCAGAGGCGTCTTGGTGATGAGCACGTCGGCGGTCGGCGCGCGCTGTAAGACTGCGGTCACCGACAAACCTGGCGGATTATGTCCCGGCAGGTCCTTCAAGCTATGCACCGCCACATCGATCGAACCGTTAAGCAGCGCGTCCTCCAGCTCCTTGGTGAAGAGACCTTTGCCGCCCGCTTCGTTCGCCTTGATCAAGCTGAGGTCCAGTTTCTGATCGCCCCGCGTGACGAAAATCCTCCGCTCGACCGGCACGCCGGGAAAGGCCGTGTTCAGAGCTTTCGCGGTCAATTCGACCTGCGCGAGCGCCAGCGCGGAACCGCGTGTTCCCAGGATGATCGACTTCAACCCTGCCCTCCCGAAACCACTTCCGAATACCGCCCGCCCGCCCGGTTCCAGCCCCCGGCGAGCCATTCGGAAAACTCCACCGCGTGCCGTTCGATCATCTGCTCGCAAACCACGAGTTCCTGTCGGCGAATGTTCATCGACTGGTCGGCAATCGCCTGGAGCGCATCGATGTCATAAAGGTAAACGCCGTCGAGTTTGTTGACCGCCGGCTCGATGTCGCGCGGCACGGCGAGATCGATGCAGAAAAGCGGGCGGTCGGGCCGCGTGCGCATGATCGGCGTGAGTTGCGCGGCGGTGAGCACGTGGTGCGGCGCCGCCGTCGAGCCGATGAGAATATCGACCTCGTGAAAATCATTCGCCCACGCGTCGAAGTGAATCGCCCTCCCCTTCATCTTCTCGGCCAGCGCCACCGCGCGGTCGTAGGAGCGATTGGCGACGAAGATGGTGCGCACGCCGCGCGCCGAGAGCGCACCCGCGGTCAGTTCGCTCATTTCGCCCGCGCCGAGGATCATCACATGGCAATCGGCGAGCCGGCCGAAAATCCTCTCCGCGAGTTCCACTGCGACGGAGCCGACGCTCACCGAACCGCGCGTGATCGCGGTCTTAGTCCGCACCTCCTTGGCCACGTTAAAGGCACGCTGAAAGAGCTTGTTCAGGTGCTTCGAGGTCGCGCCAGCGCCGCTCGCCGCCGCGTAGGCCTTCTTCACCTGGCCGAGGATTTCCGTCTCGCCGAGCACCATGGAATCCAGCCCGCTGACCACGCGGAACAGGTGCCGGATCGAGGCCGCCGTGCTCAGTCGAATGAAGCCCTCCCCATCCGGCGCCGTGCCCCGCGCTGCCACCACGTCGCGCACTGCCGCGAAACCATCGGCCGCCGCCTCAGCAGCGACGTAAAATTCCACGCGGTTGCACGTCGAAACGACCACCGCTTCCTGCACCCCCGGGGTCGCGCGAAGCTGTGCCGCCAGCGCCGAAACCTCGCCGTCGGGAATAGCGAATTTCTCGCGCAGTTCGACAGGCGCGGTGTGGTGATTGAGGCCGAGGCAGAGGATTTCCACGACTAGTGAACCCCCGATTCGGTAATAAAATTGATCCCGGACAACGTCACGAGAGCCACGCTGAACGCCACCACCGACATCCACGCGACTTTCCGCGGACTGAGCCGGTGCCCTTTGCTCAAACCGATGATCGCGCCATAGAGTACCCAGACCCCGACGGACCACGCGACCTTATCGGCGTGCGATTGCCAGTTTCCGACCATGAAACCCGAGGCGATCCCAATCGCGAGCAGGCTGAAGCCGGTGAAAATCAACCGCCCATTGGCCACCGCGAGATCGCGGATCGGCGGGAGGTGATAGAAGATCGAGTGGATGTGGTGCGTCTTGAGCTGGCGTTCCTGCGCGAGATACATGACGCCCGCCACGCCGGCCAAGGCGAACGCGCCATAAGCCACGATGGAGATGGCGGCGTGCAGTTCCATCCATGGATTCGGCGGCAACGCGACCCGCACCGGCGTATCTTTCAAAACGAGCAGCGCGATCACTTGCAGCCCAAAAGCGAGTGGCGAGGTGAAGGCGCCGAGCAGCGAGAGCCGGTAAGCGGGACCGATCAGGAGGTAGAAGAGCACCAGCGACCAGCTCAGGAAAACGAGCACTTCGAAGAAACTCGTCAGCGGGCAGCGCCCGACTTGCTGTCCGCGCAGATATAGGAAGCCGCTCTGGCAGAGAAATCCGGTCAGGATGGCGAAGAAATTGAGCGGCGAATGCCGGTACGCACGCGCCCCGAGGGCATGCATCGTGTAGGCAAACCCGAAGAGGAAACAGAAGGTGGAAATGACCAACAGAAGGCGGTCCATGCGTGGTGGGGCGGGGAGATATATCGGCGCGACCGGGGTTTGGCAAACGCCGCGGGCCGCCAATTCACGGCTGGCGACGCGATCGATAGCCCCGCCGCTCTTGTCATTCCGCAGCCCGTTTGCCACAACCCTTCCCCATCATGCCCACCGATTCCGACATTCAGCGGCTCCGCGCCGGCATCCGGGACGTGCCGGATTTCCCCAAGCCCGGCATCCTCTTCAAAGACATCACCCCCGTGCTGGCGGACCCGGCGCTCTTTAAGCTGTCGATCGATTGCTTCGTCGAGGCGACCCGCGCCGCGGGTGCGGAAAAGGTGGTCGGCATCGATGCGCGCGGGTTTCTTTTCGGAGCGGCAGTCGCCTACGAACTCGGCCTCGGTTTCGTGCCGGTGCGAAAGAAAGGCAAGCTGCCCTACCAGTGTCAGAGTGCCGCGTACACGCTGGAGTATGGCGAGGCGGTCGTGGAAATGCACATCGATGCGCTAAAGCCGGGCGAGCGGGTCGTGCTGATCGATGACCTGCTCGCCACGGGCGGCACGGCAGCGGCGGCGGTGCAGTTGATCGACAAGATGGGCGCCGAACTGCTGGAGGTGCAGTTTCTGATAGAACTGGGCTTCCTGAACGGACGGAAAAACGTCCCCGCCCGGTCGATTCGCGCATTTTTGCAATTCTGAAGCGGACCCGCTGCGGGCGTCCCGCGACCACCTCGCGCGACCTGCACCACACTAGGCGCAAGGCTTGTTCCTCTTTAGGTGGGCGTTTCTGCATACGTAATAACCACGACAAAAGAATGCATGGCGGTTTTGGGGCCAGCTTGGCGCGCCTTGTCATTTCTGGCAGAAACCACCCCTAAAGGCCACTTCGGCACACCTTTAGCTAATTCTATGGGTAATCATGCCCGGTCGCCCGTCCTCCGAATATTTCCCGACGCTCCGTCGGCTGCGTCGCTGGCTGGCGGCGGAGGACGGTCTGGTCTCCCGTCACATCAGTTCTTCAGTGCTCGGAGTCGCCGTCATTTTGATCCTCGCGATCGTCTTCCTGACCCTCGCCATCCGCGAAAACACCGCCGACGACGCCCGCACCGTGGAAGACGCCGTGATGCGCTCGGTCTCTGCCGCACAGACCGACCTCGCCGCTCTTGAAACCGCCCACCGGCACTATCTCCTCACCGGACAAACGCTGGCGCTGCAACAATTCGAACGCCGCAAGCAGTCCTTCCAAGGCCGCCTCGCCGACCTGATGCCGCTGCTCAAGGAGAACGCCCGGCGCCGCGAGTCCCTGCGCCAAATCAACGCCGATTTCCAACGTTGGCTGAATGAGGCGGCGCTGCCCGAGATCGCCATGCGCAAACAAGGGCGGGACGCTTCGGCTCTCCTCGTTCACGGGCCGGATAGCGCCATCTTCGAAGGCATGCGCGCGGACCTGAGCCGCTTCGTGCGCACATCAAACAACCTCCTCGAGTCGCTCAATGAGATGACTCGCTGGCGGCGCATGTTGCAAAATTGCGGATTCGCCGTCCTCAGCGCGCTGGCGATCAGTTTCCTCGTGACTTCGAGTTGGCGCTCCTACCGCGCTTTCCGACAGCACTTACAAAAAGCCGAGGCGGCGACGCTGCAAAATCGCGCGATCATCGACAACACCCTCGACGGCGTGATCACCGTGGACGAGCGCGGCTTGATCCAGTCCATCAATCCCGCCGCCGAACGGATGTTTATGCAAAAGGCCGACGAAGTCGTGGGGCAAAATATCTCGCTCCTCGTCCCGCAGCGGCTCTTTTTCCACGACATGAAAAACGCCGGTCGCGGCGCGATCATGGCCGTCGGCCAGCGGCAGGGTTACTTCGCCTTCCCGATCGAGATCTCGCTGAGCACCATGGAAGTCGCGAACCGGCGGCAGTTCGTGGCCATCGTGCGCGACGTGAGCGAGCGGCAGAAGAGCGAGGACACGCTGCGGCAGATCAGCCTCGGCGTCTCCACGACGACGGGCGAAGAATTCCTCCGCTCGCTCCTCAAGCAACTCTCCAAGGCCCTGCAAAACGACTACGCCTTCCTCGTCGAATTAAGCGGAAAGGGCGCCGAGCAATCCTCGACGCTCTCCATCGCCGAGCAGGGCATCATCATCCGCAGCGGCCAGACCGACCTCACGCATACCGCCTTTGCCGAGGCGATGATCAGAGGCTTCCGCAGCCATCTCGGCGGCGTCCGCTGGAAGTTCACCGAGGACAAAACGCTGCACGATCTCGCCATCGAGAGCTTCATCGGCACGCCGCTGGTCGATCATCAGGGGCGCACCATCGGTCTCGTCGGCGTGCTTGATCGCAAGCCGCTCGCCGAAACCCAGATCACCGAATCGACCCTCCAAATTTTCGCCGCCCGCGCCGCCGCCGAAATCGAGCGAAAGCGTTCCGAAGAAGCGCTGGCGGCGGAAAAAGAACGTCTCGCTGTCACCATGCGCTCGATGGCCGATGGCTTCATCACCATCGACAACAGCGGCAGCATCCTGATGCTCAATGCCGTCGCGGAGAATCTCACCGGTTGGACGCAGGACGACGCCGCCGGCAAACCGCTGGCCACCGTCTTCCAGCTCGTGAACGAGCGGAGTCGCAAACACTACTCGCACGCGCTGCAGCGGATCGTCGAGGCGGGCGTCGCCGAAGGGCTCGACGGACCCGCGCTGCTCATTGCCCGCGACAGCTCGGAGCGGCTCATCGAGAGCAACGCCGCGCCGATCCGCGACAAGGCGGGCGGACGCATCGGAGCGGTCGTGGTCTTCCGCGACGTCACGGAAAAGCGGCGCATGGATGAGGAGAGGCAAAAGGCCGACAAACTCGAATCGCTCGGCGTCGTCGCCGGCGGCATCGCCCACGACTTCAACAATCTGCTCACCGCCATCCTCGGGAATCTCTCACTCGCCCTGCTCACCCGCGAGCTCGAACCCGAAGTCGGCGAGCGCCTCGCCGCCGCCAAACGGGCCACCAAACGCGCGCAGGAACTCGCCCAGCAACTCCTCACTTTCGCCAAAGGCGGCGCGCCCATCAAACAAACCGCGGCGATCAGCCAACTGCTCCGCGACACGCTCAGCCTCACGCTCCACGGCTCGAAGGTGCATTGCGACACGGTCATCGCCGACGACCTCTGGCCGGTCGAGATCGATCCCGGCCAGATCAGCCAGGTGATCAACAATCTCGCGATGAACGCCGAGCAGGCCATGCCCGCGGGCGGCATCCTGCGCGTCTCGGCGGAAAACTTCGAACTCACGACCAACAGCGTGAGCCTCGGCCTGCGCGCGGGTCGCTGGGTGCGCATCACCATTCAGGATCAGGGCATCGGCATTCCCGAGGAATACGTGAAAAAGATCTTCGACCCGTACTTCACGACCAAACCAAAGGGCAGCGGCCTCGGCCTCGCCACCGCCTACTCGATCGTCAAGAATCACCACGGCGTCATCGCCGTCGAATCGAAGCCCGGCGAAGGGTCAACCTTCACACTCTGCCTGCCCGCATCGGAGAAAGAATTGCAGGTGGCCACCCACTCGCCCGTGCCCATGGCGACCCGCGCCGCGCGCGTGCTGGTGCTCGATGACGAAGAAGCGATCTGCATGCTCGTGACGTGCGCGCTGGAGCCGCTCGGCTACGAAGTCACGGAGACGAACGACGGCACCGACGCCATCGCGGCCTACGAAAAGGCGATCAAGGACGGCCGGCCGTACGACCTCTTCATTTCCGACCTCACCATCCCCGGCGGCATGGGCGGACAGGAAACCATCAAACGTCTGCAGACGATCGACCCGAAAGTGCGCGCCATCGTTTCCAGTGGCTACGCCAACGATCCGGTGATGAGCCGGCACGAGGAATACGGCTTCTGCGGCATGATCGCGAAGCCCTACGAAATCGATGCGCTCGGCCGCAAAGTCGCCGAAGTGCTCGCGCAACCGCTCAAGCCGCAAGTGATCTTCCACGACTTCGAGAGGAAGACCGCCTAGCCGCCCGCGAGGCGGGCGCGCGTCAGAGCCGCGAAAGTTTTTCCCACAACGCCCGCGTCTCCGGGATGAGCGAAGTGGGCAGCGTGACTACGAGTAGGGCGTAGAAATCGCCGCGCGAATTGGGACCCGTCGGCAGGCCGCGGCCCTTGATGCGAAATTTGCGCCCGGGTTGTGAGCCGTCGGGGATTTTCAAGCGCACCGAACCGTCGGGCGTCGGCACGCTTTCCTCACCGCCGAGCACGGCGCGCCAGGCCGGCACTTCGAGGTCGAAAATCAGATCGCTGCCATCAATGCGGTAATCGGGATGCTTTTCAAAACGCACGCCGAGATACAGATCGCCTGCGCCACCGCGGCGCCCGGCGCCTTCGCCCTGCCCCGCGAGCCGGATTTTCTGACCTTCGCGCACGCCTTTCGGAATCCGCACCTCGTAGGTTTCTACTTTCGGGTTCCCGTCGCGGCGAAAGGAAATCTTCTTTTTCGCGCCGTGCAGCGCCTCCTCGATCGTGACCAGCAAGTCTGCCTCGATGTCGCCGCCGCGCCCGTGCTCTTCCTCGCCGTATCCCGGAAAGCCCGAACGCCCGCCACGCGAGGCTCCGCCGCTGAAAAACTGTTCGAAGAAATCCGAGAATCCGGTGCCGCCAAAACTCCCGCCACCAGCCCCGCCGGGATGTCCACCGGCGCCCCATCCGGGCGGCGGCTGGCGCCCCGCGCCGGGCTGATCCCAATCCGCGCCGAGTTCATCGTAGCGCTGCCGCTTGTCCGCATCGCCGAGGACTTCGTAGGCCTCGTTGATTTCCTTAAACTTCGCCTCGGCGTTCTTCTTGTCCTTGGCAACGTCCGGGTGGTGCAGGCGGGCGAGCTTGCGAAAAGCTTTGCGGATTTCATCCTGCGAAGCGGTCTTCGCGACCCCGAGGGTCGCGTAATAATCCTTGTACTGAACGGGCATATGGCGCCGCGAAGATAGTCAAGCGCAGCGCCGCTGCCAGTCTCCTTGTGACGAAATCGTGGCGCGCGGCGAAATTACTTCGCCGGCTTGGCCACGAGTTGGACGTCAGCGATGTCGAGATGCCCACTGTACTGCGGCAGCGTGTATTTGAACTCGATCACCGCCAGCGTGGTTTCGGGAAGTTGCTTGAGGGCCTTTTCCTTGAAGTTGATCGTGAAAGTTTTTTCCACGTTCTTCCAGGCGTCGGCGCCCCCGAACTTTTCGCTCTCGAGCAAAATCTCGTGGGTCTCGTCCTTCACTGCCTTCACCGCGCCACGTTCGTTTTTCTTGAACGATTTCGCGACGTTTTCCGCCGCGCCGAGGATCGCCACGGTCGCCAAACCTTCCTGCACGGCCTTGCCGCGCACCTTGAAGCTCAGCGTATAGATCCCACCCGGCTTGAGCGGCCCGAGTTCCTGGCGGAGCACAAACTGATTCGATGGGCGGACCCAGCCGGCCCACGAGGCATTGATCGGATACCAGACCTCATACCAGTAGCGGAAGAAGTCCTCGGTATCTTTGCCATCCACGCCGAGTTCGGACATTTTGAAGACCTTGTTGGGCGACGGGTAGTAGCCCGATTTCAAGACCTTGCCGCCACCGGGGCTGGCCTCTTTTTCGTCCACCGCGATGTAGGCGTAGAGGTTTGCGCGGCTGTTCCCGGCATCGATGGTCCACGACTCCGGCGAGTTCACTTTGTCCTTCATCAAATCAACCCCGATGATCTCTTTCGGCGCGTCGAATTTCGGCTCGGATTTACTCCCCTTGTTCAGCGCCAGCGCGATGCGCCCGTTGACCTTGCCGATGAGGAGATCGAAGAGCCCGTCGCCGTTGTAGTCGCACGCGTAAGGCGCGATGCCCGCCCCGAGCGTGGCGGTCGTGCCGAAGTTGATAAACGACGAGAAGGGCAATTCCACGCCCGGCTTCCAATCGCCCTTATTCAGGTGAACGGCGATCTGGCCCTTGCGGTCGCCGACCAGCACATCGGGCAAACCGTCGCCGTTGTAGTCCGCCACTGTCGGGACGAGCTGCTCACGCCCGTCGCCGTAGCAGAGATACGAGCGATCATCCTCGTTGAATTTCGGCGATGAACCCGCGCCCTTGTTGAGCAGCACATAGACCGCGTTCGCCGAGTAGGTGCCCTCACCCACCAGCAGATCGGTCTTTCCATCGCGATTCCAATCCACCGCGTAGGGCGCGAAGAGGTTGCCCCATTGCTTGCCTTTGTCACTCGTCGGGATCCGCACCTTATCGTAATTCGTCGGCTGGGCAAAGGTCGGAGCCGAGGCGCCTCCGGTGTTCGGGATCATCAGGATGTCGCCGACGTAATTGCCCACGATGAAGTCGGGCGCACCGCGCTTGTCCCAGTCGAACATCGCGAGCTTCGGCACCCCGTGCGGTGCCGTCCACAGACCGCGATCGTAGGCGCTGTCACGCGCGATCTGCGGTGGAAAAATCGGGACCACTTCAGCGTGCGTCCACTTCGGCTCCGTCTTGGTGCCGCTATTGATGTAGGCCCGCACCACGCCCGCCGGATCGGCGGCGACGATGTCCGGCAAACCATCGCCATTCACATCCACGTAGTTCACCGAGATCGGCATCGGCAGGTCGCCGACCTTGCCGCTATCGGTCACCGCGTAGGTGCCACGCCGAAAACCGGCGAGGTAGTTGGCCCCGTCGATGCCGTCCCAGACATTGTCTGCGCTGGCGAACTTGGCGAAGTCGCCATTCTTGACGAGGTTTTGCCCGAAAGCCGAAGCCGCGAGCGCGAGGAAGGAGAAGAGAACAGACGGACGAATCATAGGAAGTCTGCGGTTGGAGTGGTGGAGGGTGGTTCGAGAAAGTGAGGTCAGGGTTTCATCGCTGCGGGCTGGTTGCCTTGCGGCACAAAACGGATCTTGTCCTCCCAGCGCGTGATCAGATGGATGATGATGTTTGTGCCGAACTTGTAAGTGTCCGACAGCGCCTTCGGTTCGATGTTGCGGAAGTAGAGGTTGCGCCGGTACCACATTTCTTCGTTGCACGCCACCATGCGGCGCTTCTCGTCGCGGCTCAGGTCGATCTTGCCCTCTTCATCGAGGCCAAACTGCCACATGTCGCCATAGTCGTTCGCGGTATAGAGCACGGCGATTTCGCCGCCGTAACCCTCGAGCGCATAGATCGGCTCGGCGTAGTAATTCATGCCCGGCGCGACGCCTTTCACCTCGGAGTAATAGGCCTTGGTGAAAATCGGATGCGTCGGCGGCAGCGCCTGCCATTGCTGGTTCGGATCAGGCACGAGGCGCATCATTTCGCGGCGGAAGGCGATGTCGAAACGCGAGCGCCGGCCGGGCAGCGAGGAGTCGCCCCAGATGCAGCCGCCGCGGCGCAGGTACTCGCCGAGGTTCTCGACTTCCTTGTCCGTGAGTTTGAAATCGCGGTGACCGGTGAACCAGATAAACGGCGGCTTCTTTTCGTAGATCTCGCTGCTCGCGAGATCCAGCGGCACCACCTGCGGCGTCGCTTTGATCTTTTTCTTCGAGAGTTTGCTGATGATGAAGAGCAGGTTCGGCAGGCTGCCCGCCCAGATCTGGCCGTCCTCGACACGCACCGTCGAATCCCAATCGCCGCCCTGGTATTTCGCGAGATAGGCCGTGAACTCAAACTCGCGCGACTTGATCGGCTGGCTGAAGCTGGCCGTGCCGCCCTTCGCCCAACCCGCGGTGAAGCCCGCGATCTTCGTCGCGATGTCCTTGCTCAGACCCTTCACGCCCGCCGTTGGCACGTTCGGCGTCAGCGGAGCGGCGAGTTTGTCGGACTTGATCGCCGGCATCGCCATCGACTGAGACGCCATATTGAACGAAGACGTGGTCAGGTTCGTCGTGGTCAGCGCCGCGAGGTCCGAAGGCGCCGTCGGCACCGCGGAGACGTTCGGCGTCGAGGTGGACATCGTCGGCGTGTCCATCGCCGGCTTCTGCTCCGGCGGCGGCTGCACCGTCGGATCATTGCTCACCAAGCCGCCCGGATCGGCGGCGAAATCCGGTGGTTCCTTCGTCGCTTGGAACAATACGGTGCCACCGAGCGTCAGCACGAGGATGGCGTGGATGATCGTCGAGACCGTGAACGACTGCATCTTCGTCGCCCACTCGAGGATCGATTGCTTACGATCGGGTGTCGGATGATTTTCTGTGGGGATGGAATCTTGCATAGCGGTAGGAATTTTGGGTGGTCGGCACTCGCTGGCCCGCCCGGTTATTTGTTCGAGCGGCTCCTAAGCACCAACCGCGCCTGCTCCTGCTACTCTTGGATTTTCAGGGAAAAATGCCAGCCCTCTTTTTTGCGATGTATGAAATGCATCCGCACCTTTCCGCCAATGCGCATATTTTCTATCCGTCCGCCCGTTCAAAACCCCGGCGGATGGCGCGCCACAAAACCGCCCGGCGACCGCGCATCCAGGCGCCAGCGCGGGCCCTCCTCCTGCCGGTAGCCCGTCGTATCGAGCCGCAATCCACAGATCACCGCGAAGACGTGGCCGGGCCGCGCGTAGATCGTGATCCACTTGCCGCGCCCGGGCTCGCCGTAGGTCAGGAAGCCCTTCGAGGGCATCGGCGAATCGAGCAACCCGGCGTGGTGGAGAAAGAACGAAATCGTGCCCGAGCAATCGTAACCGCGATCGTAAAACGTGCCGTGGCCGCCACCCCAGACGTACGGTCGCCACGTCAGGAAATTCGTCGCCCAGATCCCGCGCTTCACATTCTCCGGCGCGCTGGATGGCGCGGAAGCGAAACGCCCCTTGAGCCCCGCGCGGCTGCCCGAGATCGTCGGCCCGCTGGTCGGCGGCGCCTCCTTGCCCGCACGCGCGGCGGGGACGCCTGCGAGGAGCAGGAATAAACCGAAAAAAATGAGGGAGATGGGGAGCCGCATGGCGCGTGGGTTGTGCGGGATTCGGTCCGGCGCGGGAAGAAAAATCAGCCACCGCCCGGCGCGCGAAAACGCCACCCCTCCGCCCTTCCGCCGACCGTCCAGCGAGCTGCGTGTTTTGCCTTGTACTCTGCGCGCGTTTGCCGATGCTCGGACGCGATCCATGAAAATCTGCACCACGCACTTTGACCTGCGCCACGGCGACTGCCTCGCCGGCATGCGCGCCCTCGACGCCGAATCCATCGACCTCGTCGTCACCTCGCCGCCCTACAATCTCGACATCGCCTACGCCAGTTACCGCGACGATGCGCCGCGCGCGGACTATCTCGATTGGTCATTCCGCTGGGCCGCGGAAGTGCAGCGCGTGCTCCGGCCCGAGGGTTCCTTTTTCCTCAATGTCGGCGCCGCGCCCGCCAATCCCCTGCTCCCGCACGAACTCCTGCTCAAACTGCAGCCGCTCTTTCGCCTGCAAAACACCATCCACTGGATCAAGTCGATCACCGTGCGCCCGCGGCGTGGCGATGACCTGAGCGTCGGCCACTTCAAGCCGATCAACTCTCGCCGCTACGTCACCGACTGCCACGAATACGTCTTCCACCTCACGAAGACCGGCAACGTGCCGATCGATCGCCTCGCGGTCGGCGTGGCCTACGCCGACAAAAGCAACATCACCCGCTGGGCGCACACCCGCGGCATCCAGCGCGACCGACGCTGCCGTGGCAACAACTGGTTCATCCCCTACGAGACCATCCAGCGCCGCGCCACCGACCGTCCGCATCCCGCCACCTTCCCCGCGCAACTCGCCGAGTGGTGCATCCGCCTCCACGGCGCGCGACCCGGCCTCACAATGCTCGACCCTTTCCTCGGTCTCGGCCACGCCGCCAGCGCCGCGGCCACGTGCGAAGTGGAACGCTTCATCGGCTTCGAGATCGATGCGGGTTATCTCGCAGAAGCGCGGTCGCGCTTGGACACCAGCGCCCCCAAAGCCGTCATTCTGAGCGGAGCGAAGAACCTCTGATCTCCGTCCGGCATCTTCGACGACGCCATGGAAGAAAGGCAGCGATCAAAGATCCTTCGCTCCGCTCAGGATGACGACGCTTGGACGCGCGCTTGCCAATGAGGAGCACCCAACTCTAAATCCCCGCCGTGCTGACCTTCATCCTCCGCCGCCTCGCCTCGATGCTCGTGGTGTTATTCTGCGTCATCACGCTCACCTTCCTCCTGGTGCGGATCGCGCCCGGCGGACCGTTCACCAGGGAGCGCAAGATTCCGCCGGCCATCGAGAAGCAGATCATGGCGCGCTACAATCTCGACGGCACGCTCTGGGAGCAGTTCTCCACCTACCTCGGCGTGCGGAAGAACTCCCAAGGCAATTACAGCGGCCTGCTCCAGGGCGACCTCCAGCTTTCCACGAAATACCGCGACCGCACCGTGCGCGAACTCCTCGCCCAGAGCCTGCCCATCTCCGCCACGCTCGGCCTCGCGGCATTCCTCATCGCCACGACCGGTGGCGTGTGGCTCGGCAGTCTCGCGGCCGTCCGTCACCGCACCCCCACCGACACCGGCGCGATGCTCGGCGCGCTTTTCCTGATCAGCATCCCCACGTTCGTCGTCGGCCCGGTGCTCATCCTGATTTTCGGCATCAAGCTGCGCGTCCTCCCCGTCGGCGGATGGAATAGCTGGACGAGCATCATCCTGCCCGCAGTCACGCTCGCCGGACCATACATCGCCTACATCGCGCGGCTCATGCGCACGAGCATGCTGGAGGTGTTGCATCAGGACTTCGTCCGCACCGCGCGCGCCAAGGGCCTGAGCGAGTCGCGCGTCATCTACCAGCACGCGCTCAAGGTCGCGATCCTTCCCGTGGTCAGCTTCCTCGGCCCGCTCGCCGCGCATCTGCTCACCGGCTCGCTCGTCGTCGAGAGCATCTTCAACATCCCCGGCGCCGGCCCGTTCTTCGTCAACTCGATCCTCAACTCCGACGTCTTCCTCCTCGAAGGCGTGATCATCGTCTACTGCGTCCTCCTCGTTGCGCTGAATCTCTTCGTGGACATCGCCTACACCTGGCTCGACCGCCGCATCAAACTGGAGAGCTGATTTAGCATTTAGGATTTAACATTCAGCATTTCTCCAATGCCGCACGCTCTCACCGCATCAGCACCAGTTCCGCGCTCGGAGCCCGAATGCTAAATCCTAAATGCTAACTGCTAACTCCCCCCCCCCCCCCGGCACCTGGGCGCGCTTGAGCAAAAACCCCGTCGCCGTCGCCGCGATGGTCATCCTCGCGTTCATCGGCTTCATGGCCATCTTCGGCCCGATCATTTTCCAGACCGACCCGCACACCACGTCGAAGGACCAGTTCCAACCGCCGAGCGCGCAGCACTTCTTCGGCACCGACAACAACGGCCGCGACTCCTTCGCCCGCGTCCTCGAAGGCGCCCGCATCTCGCTCCTCGTCGGCATCTGCGGCGCGCTCATCAGCCTCGTCATCGGCACCACCTACGGCCTCGTCTCCGGCTACGCCGGCGGACGCACCGACGCGGCGATGATGCGCTTCGTCGAGATCCTCTACTCCATCCCGCGGCTCATCATCCTCATCCTCTTCACCTTCATCTTCGACAAACACTTCAAGACCTGGCTCACCGCGCAGGGCTACGCTGAACTCGTCGGCTACTCGAAGATCATCATCCTCATCGTCACCCTCGGCCTCATCGAATGGCTCACCATGGCCCGCATCGTTCGCGGTCAGGTGCTCGCCTTGAAAAATCTGCAATTCGTCACCGCCGCGCGCAGCCTCGGGCAAAGCCACACCAGGATCATCTTTCGCCATCTCCTGCCCAACCTCGGCGGCATCGTCATCATCTACCTCACCCTCACCATCCCCGCCGTCATCCTCGACGAAAGCTTCCTCAGCTTTCTCGGACTCGGGGTGCAAGCGCCACAGGCAAGTTGGGGCAGCTTGCTCAGCGACGGCGCACAAGTCATCAACCCGGTGAAAAGCTACTGGTGGCTGCTCTTCTTCCCCGCGCTGGTCATGAGCGTGACACTGCTCGCGCTCAACTTTCTCGGCGACGCCATCCGCGATGCCCTCGATCCGCGGGCCCGGCGGTAAGGATCAGACACCTTCTGCTTTCGAGACGTCATCCGAACCATGCCACAGTCTGACCACGTCCAAGCGACAGCGAGGAGTATCTATCCAAATAATAATGCGAAACACCTTCCCTGGAAGCTCGCGGATATCTTTGCCGCCAAACTTCGGCATGGCAGCCCCGATAGAACGTATTTCCGTCAGTCGTATTACTTGGGTCTGGACCTCATAGTACAAGATATTTTGGTAGGACTCGGCCATCTCCGAAGAGCTGCCTGCGATATGGCGGACGACTTCCACAAAGTCGTCCCGTGCGGACGGCGACCACTGTATTCTGTAGGGATCCGATCCGGCGTAAACGGAGTAATCAACCACGGGCATCCGTTTGCCTGACTCCAGTTCCGCGAGACCCTCGAGAACTCCCAACTCCAAGTCACGCCGCTCTTGGAAAGCGTGCAATCGGGTGTACTCCCTGAGCTTCTCGTATCGTTGCTTGGAGGCTTCCTGGGCAGTCATTTGGCCGATATAGCTGGAGCGAAAATCTATTAAAGCTCCGAAGCAGTTCCCGTAAACGGCGTGAGGTCGGGCGGAACGAAGGAGTATTTCGCTTCGGGCGAGCCGAAGCGGGCGCGGGAGTAGTAGAGCCGCAGGAGCTTTTTCTCGCGGAGTTGCTGTTGCGCTTCGAGGAACTCCAGCGAAGGCGGCGCGCCTGGTCCGAGAAGTGGCGGACTGTCTGGAAGCACCGCGCCGGTCGGGCCGTATTCGGCGAGCATCGCCGCCACGAGATGCAGCCACGCCACGGTCATCGTCTCGTGGTAGCCACTCGTCGGCGTGTCCTCGATGCCTTGCGATTTGTTGTAAGCGCGGATGCCGGCGGTAACCTTTGGGATCGCGCCCTCAAGGCCGAAGCGCGTAACGTAGAGATACGCCACCCGCAGGTGCGCACGATGAGTCCAGTGGACGTAAGGCAGCGTGCAAGCCTCGAAATGCCGGAGAAACTCCTCGTCGCTCAACGCGGTGGCTTCGGTTTTGGCAGTGGAAGTTTCCGCACTCATGACTCGCCCGCAGGAATTACCAAGACCAACGCGGACCAGCAAGCGCCACGCATTTTTCAGCGCCGGATCGCACCCCGAGAAAGAGCGCGCGATTTCTCAGCCTTGCGCGCCCGTGCCGGGGCTGGCACCGTCGCCTATTCCGTCGGCGGCGTGGCGAAATGGCAGACGCATCAGACTTAAAATCTGAAGAGGGGTTACCCTCGTGTGGGTTCGAGTCCCACCGCCGCTACGGAGCGCCGCGCGCCGTTTAGCGATCGGGCGCGGGGAGGAAGCCGCCGACGATTTCCGTCCACAACTTGTATCCCTCGGCGTTCATGTGCAGACGGTCGGCGACGAAGATATTCGGCAACGGCAGGCCGTCGGTGCCGAGCATGCGCGGATAGACATCGATGAATTTGAGGCTCGGCTGGCCTTTGATGTAGTCAGCGATGAGCGCGTTCGCGGCTTTCACCCGCTCGAGTTGCGCCCAGCGTTTCGGGTTCGGCGCGATGGAGATGTAGGCGATGCCGGTCTTCGGCAATTTCGCGCGCACTTTCTCGACGAAGGCACGGAACGCCTCGAAAATTTGCTCGGGTTTTTTGCCGGCGTTGAGGTCATTGCCGCCGGCATAGACGACGATGAAGCGGGGCTCGTAAGGCAGGACGATGCGCTCAGCGAAATACACGCTGTCGGCCAACTGCGAGCCGCCGAAGCCGTGATTGAGCACGCGATGCTGCGGAAAGTCCGGCGCGAGGGTCGTCCACTTTTTGATGCTGGAACTGCCGACGAAAACGATGCCGCCCTTGGTCTCGGCGCTGACCGGATCCTTCGCCCCGAGCGCGGCGATTTCCTTTTCCCACTTGGCAAAAGGGCTGGCGACGGGTTCGGCGCGGAGCAGCGTCGGGAGGACGCAAGCGAGCGCGAGGAGGGCGGGAAGCGGGGGCAACGAGAAACGCATCGTGGCAGGATGAACCGGAAAGCCGGCGCGAGGCAATCCGTGTTCTGGAATTCGTCAACGAGCGGGCGAAGCCGCCGCGGCTAGTTCAGCTTCTGTGTGCCTTTTGGGCCGACCTTGGGCTGCGGCGGGACGATTCTCACCGTCGGCTCATCGACCTCGGAAGGGACAGGACGCGATACCACGCGAGGCGCGAGCGGCGCCGCCGGCAGCGTCTGCGTCTTCAAGCCCTCGACGGAACTGAGCGGCTTCCCGGGGAGCGGGCGCACGCCACTGCCGCCCAATCCGGGCGGCGCCTTCGCCACGGGAACGGGCGGACCGCCAGCCACGGGCCTGGCGACGCCGGTCGCCGCGACGGCGGGCGCTTTGGGAAGCGGAGCGAAAGGTTTAGCCGGCGAGCCCGGAGGCGCGAAAGGCTTGGGCGCAGCCGAGGGAGGCATCGGCGGCTTCGGCGCAGCGCCCGGCATCGAAGGGGCCTTGGGCAGGCTGGCTGGTGCGGCGAGCGGGGGCTTGGGAGCGGGAGGAGCGACTGGGGCTGGGGCCGCGGCTGGAGCTTCCTGGGCTGCGGGAGCGAGAGCCGGCTCGGCGGCGGGCGCGCGTTCAGGTGTGGGCACCTCGACGCGGATTTCCTGCTCGGCCTTCGGGGCTTGAGCGGCGAGCGCGACGGCCGCAGCTTTCGGCGCGAGCGTGATCTCCTCGACCACCCCGGCTTTGGCCCGCAGATCGGTCAGTTCCCGCTGCACGCCATCGTAAGCGAGCTGCAAATTCACGCGGTCGCGCTTCAGCACGGAGAGGTCCGCCTTAAGCCGCGCGATCTCTTCATCCTGCTTGAGCCGCGCTTCTTTCAGCGCCTCGCGCTCCACGACCACCTTGTCAAACTCGTCCTTGCTCACCACCAAGGCCTTGTCTTCACCCTCGCTCGGGCGCGCTGACCGGAGCGCCACCGCCTCTTCGCGCAAGGCGGCGATGGTGCTCTTGAGGTCGGCATTTTCCTGCCGCACGCCATTCACTTCCGAGCGCGTCGGGAAGCTCTCCGCTTCTTCCTCCGCGGGCAGCGCCTCAGGGCTGAACTGCGCCTCGACCGTGCCAAAACTGATCGAGCAGGCTTCGTTGAGATGGTAGTCGCCGACCTTCTGGCCGTTGACGAAAGTCCCGTTCGATGAGCCCCGATCATGCAGGCGGTAGTGCCCGTTTTCCGCGATCAGCTCGGCGTGGAAACCCGAGACCGTGCGGTCGATGATCTGGATGGTATTAAAGGGCAGACGGCCAATCGTAAGACGGGCGCCGGTCAAGGCGATGACGGTTGGCTGATCCTTTTCGGGGAAGGTAAGGCGGAGGCTGGCCATGCAGTGGAATGGGTAGGGAGGTGACTTGGGCGAATAAGTCGCGCTGCTAGTGTCAGAGTGCAACTTTCTTTATCATATCGCCGCAAAAAGCCAGGTGCGCGTGCCGATCAACTCTCCTGCGCGGTGTAGCGGCGGAGCCAGCGCCCGAAGCCCGCCTGCAGCTCGTTCCACAGGGTCGCGGGGCGCGCGCTGCGGAAGCGGATGCGGGCCATTTCGCCCGGCGAAAGATCGCCGCGGTGGGCGAGGCGGACGACGGCGGTGAAGTGCGGTTCCGCCAGCTCGTAGGCGGGAGTGCGGCGGGCCTCGGCGGCGCCTTCCTCGGAGCGGCGCAAGGCGAGCGGGCCACCGGCCAGAGCAGTGAGCGCGGGGTGCGGCGGCTCGCGTGTGGCTCGGGCTTCGACGCGGGTGAGTTCGCCGGAGAGCACCTCACCGCGACCGGTAAGACGCACCGCCATCGGCTGGGAAAGCGCCGCGCGGAAGTGCGGCGCGTCGCGTTCGCTGACCGCGACTTTCACCTCGCACTCCGCCGCGCGCCCGAGCCGCACGATTTCATCCCCGGCGGCGAAAAAGGCGCCGCTCCGCGTGCCGAGCGGGCGGCTCGTGACGCGGCCCGCAAACGGCGCACGGATCTGCAGCGTGGATAGATACTGCTCATACTCGGCGACCTCCTTGCGCAGCGCCTCGGTCTTCGATTGCTCGGCTTGAAAGGCGGAAATTTCCTCGCGGGTGTAAGCGAGGCGGGCCCGCAATTCCTGGCGGTCGAAGGCGAGGCGGCGCCGCGCCAGCTCGGCTGCGGCTTCGGCGTTGTCGAGTTCCACGAGCACCTGCCCCTCGGCAACGACTTCGCCATCCTGCACCAGCTCGCGGACGACGAATCCCGGACACTCCGCGCGCAGCACCTGCGTCTCAGCGAGTTCGACCACGCCATCGCTCGCGACCATCCGATGCCACGGCACAAAAACGATCAGCGCCACCGCCGTGACCAGCGCGCCGAGCCGCACGGCCACGGTGCTCCAGCGCCCCGCGCCGCCGTGGATGCTCGTCGCCAGCCCATGCACGAAATTCGAGACCGGCAGGGCGACCCACGCGATCGCCGCGACCACCGCGAGCAGCAATCCCCCGCCCCGCAACGCCACGCTCGCCGCGACGAGCAAACCGACGAGCACGACGACCTGCCACAACCACGCCGCCACCCCATAGCCCGCGACGATCCACTTCTCCCGCGAATCCGGCCACAGCTTGCGCCCGCTCTTTCCGCCGAGTAGCAGCCAGCCCGCGGTGCGCTGGAACCACTGGCGCCCGCGCGTGGCGAGATTCGGCACATCGAGCAGGTCGCTGAGGATGAAGTAGCCGTCGAACCGCATCAGCGGGTTGGCATTGAAAAGCAGGGTGATGAGCGTGCCGGTGACGACGGTATTGTGAGCCAGCGTGTGGAGCGCGCCCGGCTCCGTGCGCGCCCAGACGACCGCCGCGAGGCCAGCGAGGAAGAACTCCATGTAGAGCCCGGCCGCTGAGACCATGATGCGCCGCCAGCGCGACGCGAGGCCGAGGCTGGCCGTGGCATCGACGTAACCCATCGGAATGAAAAGCACGAAGATGACGCCGGCCTCGCGCACGACCGCGCCGTAGTGCTTGCAAAAAAGTCCGTGCGAAAACTCGTGCGCCACTTTCAGCCCGGCCCACGCGACGAAAAGCCAGACCCAGTTGTCGCGCGCAAAAAGTCCGCCGGAGTCGCCGACGAAGCGGCGCCAGTCCATGCCCACCTGCGCTGCGCCGGTGATGAGCACGATGAGCCAGATGAAAAATCCGCCCCAGCCGAGCGCCGGACGCAGCACCGGCTCGGCGCGGCTCAGGAATTGATCCGGGCGAAAGAGCGGGAGCTTGCAGACGAGCGGATTCAGCCAGGTGATCGCCATGCGCAGCGCCCGCTCGCCGTGCTCGCGATCGGTCGGCCCGCCGCGCGCACTTTCCACGGAGAGGAGATGCTGGTCCTTCAACCAGCGGAGCATCTGCAGCGCCTCGCCTTCGGTGAAGGCCTCCTGCCCTTCGCGCGCCAGTTGCGCGAGGATGCCGGCGACCGGGCGGGTGCCATCGAGCGCGCGGAGGAAGCGGTATTCGGCCAGGCCCACGCGGTGAAAGCGCGAGGCCGCGGGGTCTTCGATCACGCACACGCGGCGGCCCCCGTGCTCCTGGATCGAAAAGCGCAGCCCGTCCCGGAGACGCGGACGCAGCCCTTCGGCTTCCCGCACGGAAAAATTCTCGCCCGCCATCACCAGAAAAGCGTGGTCACGAGCCAGTCCCAGAACCGGTGCCCGATGATCCAGAGGAGCGGCCGGCGATCCGTCTCGATGCTCGCGCGACCGCGCATACCGGGGCGCAAGTCGGCCACGCGATCCGCAGCGATGTCGGCCTCGACGATGAAGACATTGCGCGCGTCGCGCTGTTCGCTCTGCGGATGCACGCGGCGGAGCGTCGTCTCCCAACGCCCGCCGCCAAAGGCTTCGAGGCGCACGCGCACCCGCTGGCCGGCGCGCACGCGGCTGATCTCGCGGTCCGGCACATCGATCTCCACGATCATCGCATCGAGCGGCGCCACTTCCCACAGCGCCTGCCCGCGCGGCACCGGCTGGCCTTCCGCGCGCCGCAGATCGCCCGAGACGACGACGCCGGAAAGCGGCGCCTTCACCTCGAGCAGCGCGAGTTTGCGCCGCACGAGTTCGAGCTCCTGGCCGACGCTCTGCGCCTCCAGATTCGCCATCTGCGCGGCGGCAAAATCCGCCCCTTCACCCCGCGCGCCGCTGGTCATGGCGCGGTCGCGTTCCTTGAGCGAACGCTCCCGCGCCGCGGTGAGTTCGGCCTCCTTGAATTTGAGTTCGCGATTGTCGAGTTCGCCGAGCGGATCGCCTTCGCGCACCGAGTCGCCGGGCCGCACGAAGCTCTTGCGAAGCTGGCCGTCGAAGGGCGCGGCGACGATCTGCTTCACCGTCGGCGCGATCCGGCACTCGGCGCCGATGCGGTAGTGAAATGGGCACGCGAGCAGCAGAGCGATGAAGCCCACTCCACCGAGCACCGCGCGGCGGCGATTCACCGTGGCCTTGCGCCAGAGCCGCTGCACGGCAAAGAGCGCGGAGTGCGGGCGCGCGCGCTCCAGCAGATCGAAGAGCACCGGGATGAACGGTGCCGCCGCTTCGGCGACCGGGGCCGCGGCGGGATCGGGCGGCGTGGTCCACTCGAGCAGCACGGCGCCGCGGCGGCGCGGCAGCGGTAGCGTGAGAAAGCGGACTGCTCCGGTTTTTTCGGCGAGGATTTCGAGGGCCGCGGTGGCGTCCGTGCGTTGGCTGGCCGGGGTCCAATCGATCGGCTGATCCGCTTCCACCGCCTCTTCCATGGCAGCTTCGATCGGCTGCAGCGTCGGGCTTTTCGCATCGATGCGAGCCATGCCCGAGATCGCCGCGACGCGCACGGTCCCGCGGCGGCGCAGCCCGAGCGAGGCCCGCTGGCAGCCGATGTCCGTGCACAAGGCTTCGAGCGCGAGGCGGCAGGCTTGGGAAAAATCGAGCTCCGAACCCGCGCGGCGGAAAAGATCGAGCAGGCCGGAAGTGCGTTCGAGAACCTGATGCAATTCCGCCCCAGCGATCCGCTGCGCCCGATACAGCACGTAGCCGGCAAAGGCCTGCAGCAGGACGACGAAAGCCTGCAGATCGCGAGCCTGGGCGACGACCAGTTGCGCAACCAGCCAGCCCAGCACGCGCCCTTCGCGCCAGACCGGCACTGCCAGCGTGAAGCCCTCCGCCCCGAGCGCAGGCGCCGGCAGCACCTGGGTCTTCGCCGGGTCCAGCGCTTCCGCCAGTTTCAGCAAACCCGGCACGGGCACTCCGGCCACGATTTCCGCACCCGATCCGCCCGCCCGCGGCAGCAGCGCCACAGTCCGCGCCCCGAGCAATTGCCGCAGATGCTGCAACAGCGGCAGCAGCGATCCGGCCGGTTCCGGGCTGCGCCCTTCGGAAAGCGCGGCCAATTGCGCCTGCAGCCGCTGGGCATCCGGCACGAGGTCGGGCGGAGAGGCCACAGAGCGAAGGGCGGCGGATTGGGAAGAACTCATCAGGACAAAGGTGCGGGAGATTACGCAAGGAGCCCGGTAAAGACAATAATCCCGCGCCTGCGAGGAAAGAAAACACGCCTTGCATCCGCGCTCCGCAAAGCCTAGCTACGACCGGGCATTAAGCCTGCTGCTAATGCTTGGCTTGAACTACGAAATTATGGAGACGCTGCCCTCAATACTGATCGCGGAAGATGACGAGAGAACCCGGGTTCTCCTGAAAACGATGCTGCAATCGCTCGGCTACCCCATCGCGGGCGAAGCCGCGAACGGCCATGAAGCAATCGAGAGAACCCTTGCCCTCGACCCCGGCGTGCTGCTGCTCGATATCGGCATGCCGCTGCTCGATGGCATCGAAGCCGCGCGTCGCATCCTTGAGAAAAAGCTCATGCCGATCGTGGTGCTCACCGGTTTGACAGAGGAAAGTGTGCTCGAAGATGCGCGCCGGATCGGCGTGCAGGCCTTCCTCGTCAAGCCGCTGACCAGCAAGGAACAACTGCGCTCCGCCATCGCCATCGCCTCGTCCATCTGCAACCGGCAACGCGAAGACCAAGCCCGCATCAACACTCTCGCCCACACTTTGCAGACAACCCGCGCCACGACTGCGCCCCGCGCCCTCGCCACTTACGGCCTGACTCAGCGCGAAACGGAAGTCCTCCATCTGCTCGCCGAAGGCCGCTCAAATGCCGACATCGGCGGCGAACTCAGCCTCTCGCCGCGCACCGTGGAAAAACATGTCGAGCACATCCTGCAGAAGCTCGGCGTGAAATCCCGCGCTGCCGCGACCCGGCTCGTCCTCGAAACTCCGCGTCGGCGCGCGAAGAAAGTCTGACGCCTTTTTCGCGCAGCCCCAAACCGCAGTCGCGGCACCGCCATTCCGCAGCGCCTCGATGTCGGCGCAGTCTGCTTCCCCGTCGCGGCTGTCCATATAAACGCCAGCAACGGCGGGGTGCTTTCCAGCGAACAACCGAAATTCCAAGCGTCGCCATTTCGCTCAGCGATACCGACATTAAGGCTAGGCGGAAGCAGCACCCCCGATGGGTTTTTCGCGGAAGTCGCGACCAGATACCAGGGTCGAGGTGCACGATAGAACTCGGGATGAGAAAGCAAGAAACGGAGCAAAGCTCGCCTGCATCAGAAATTCTTCGCTCCTACATAGAAACATCTGCCCTTTTCTGCCCATCTAGGTAGTTTTCCCGCCCTCTGGCCTCGACTCTGCTAATTAACTTCACGCGCCCCAGCCTGCCCATGACGACTTATCATCTCCTTTCATTCCCATTTTTGAGAACTGCCCGATGCCAAGGTGCGATCTTCTTCCTCGCGGTCGCGACGGCTTTGAGCCAGACGATCGAGCCGCTGCCTGTGGCCGATCCGGAGAGCGCGAAGTTTGATATCACCGAATACGAAGGCCAGGTCGGAGCCATGCCAAACCGTCCGCGCTCTTTCTTCAAGGACCAG
>JBBQYR010000006.1:0-66476 GCA_038208565.1 Chthoniobacterales bacterium | reverse complement strand
ATTCGCTATGCACGCGGACGAGCGTGGCTTTTTTCGGCGAGATGGTTCCTTTGACCAGTGCGAGGTGATGCACGCCATCGACGACGGAGCGATACATGTGCAGGTCGAATTCGCCGTAATCGGTCGGGAGTTTGATGACCTGTTCGCGCTCGATGAGCCGTTCGCGGCTGCGGCGATAGACGATGAGGTCCTCGATGGAGCACATCTTCAGCTTGTGCTTTTTGCGAAACTTCAAGAGCTCGGGCAGCCGCGCCATGGTGCCGTCGGCATTGAGGATTTCGCAGAGCACGCCTGCGGGCTGGAGTCCGGCGAGCCGCGCGAGATCCACGCTGGCCTCGGTGTGACCGGCGCGGCGGAGGGCGCCGCCGGGTTTGGCGCGCAGCGGGAAGACGTGACCGGGTTGCACGAGGTCCTGCGGCGTAGCGGTGGGATCGACGAGAAGCTGAATGGTTTTGGCGCGGTCGTGGGCGCTGATGCCGGTGGTCACGCCGTGCGCGGCGGAGCCATCGACGGAGACGGTGAAATCGGTGCGGTAGCTCTCGCGGTTTTCGAGCACCATGCGCTGGAGCCCGAGCTTTTCGGCGCGCTCCTCGGTGATCGGGACGCAGATCAGGCCGCGCCCGTGGGTGGCCATGAAATTGACGGCCGCGGGCGTGATCTTCTCGGCGGCCATGACGAGGTCGCCTTCGTTTTCCCGGTCGGCGTCGTCGGTGACGATGACCATCCGTCCGGCGCGGATGTCTTTGATGACGTCTTCGATGGGGTCAAACAGCGAGGCAGTGGGCATGGCAGGGGGAGGAATCAATCACGCTCCCGCAAGCAAGGGAACGGAAAGTTGCGCGGGCGACTACGGCGCGCCGCTGCCGACAACGGCCTCGGGCCGATACATCTCGACGTTGCTACCCTCGAACTCGGCCTTCAGCTTCACGCGGAAGTTCGCGAGGTCGATGAGTTCCCAGCGGGCGAACCGCACGCTGCCGTCCGGCGCCTTCTCGTGCTCGATGCCGATGACGAGATGCCGGGCGTCGTCGTTGACCTTGTTGGTCTCGCGCTTCGGCTCGAAGTAAAACGTGCGGAAGGTGCTGCTCTTGCCGCCCTTCGCGTAGAGCTTGGGGTCGAGGTAATAGATGCGGCCTGTGGCCTTATCCACGAGGCGCAGGTCGGGGTAACCGGAGCGCTGCTTCGCGCCGGTCGCGGTCAGCGGAAAATTGCAGGTGAAGCCCGGCAACGCGTTCAGCTTCGACTGGAGCGCGTCCTCGAATTTGCTGCTCATCTCATTCACGCGCCGCGCGCTGCGGGTCTTGCTGTCGGGCGCGTTCATGGCCGCGAGGACTTCGGTGAAGACCGGCCCGAGGCTGGTGGCGACGCGTTGGTCATCAACATCCTGCGGATCGAAAGGCAGAACGCGTTTCCCGGACGTGGCGGCGATGACATCGGCGAAGCGGATGCCCTTGAAGTTACTCGCCTCGTCGAGCAGCCACGGGATGAGCGTCTGCACGGGGCTGGGCTTGTCTTCGGCCTTGGAAATCGAAAGCAGAGCGATGAAGAGCGCAGGGAGAAGGGAGCGTGAAAACATGGTGTCGATGGTAGCGCCAGCGCCCCCACCCGTCATCCTGAGCTTGCGAAGGACCTGCGATTTCGGCCTTTCCTCACTCGCATGGAAGGCCGGTGACGGCAGCTTCTCCTTCGCGATGGCAGATGACCGGGAGAGATCGGAGGTTCTTCGCAAGCTCGGAATGACGATTGGAAGGGCGCGTGGGGCGCGTTAGCTAATGGCGACCGCCGGCTCGATGAGGCGCAGGGCGATGGCGAGGGTAGCTTCGTTGCGCGCATGAATCTGGAGCAACGGTTCGCCGCGCTCGACCTGCGTGCCGACCTTCTTGAAACGATTGCAACCCACCGCGAAATCGATCGAATCGGTGGCTTTCGCGCGCCCGGCGCCGAGGGCCACGCAGGCCCGGCCGATGCAGCCGGCATCGAGCTTGATGAGACGCCCCGAGCGCGGTGCCGGGAAGTCGCGGATGATCGGTGCACGATGAATCTCGGTCAGCCGCTCCAGCGCCGAAGCATCGCCGTCCTGCGCCTCGACCATGGCGACGAACTTCCGCCACGCCGTGCCGTCGTTCAGCCATCGCGCGAAGGTGGCGCGCTCGGTCTTGGAAACCTTCACCGCCAAATCTAGCGTCAGCTTCACTTTGTCGGGCGGCCCGCCGCCGTGCAGGCACTCGACGACTTCCGCGACCTCCAGCGCGTTGCCCGCGCTTTCGCCGAGCGGTTCATTCATCGGCGATAGAAGGTGGCTGACCTCGACACCCATCTCGCGCCCGACGGCTTCCAGCGAAGTAGCGAGCGAGACGGCTTCATCACGCGTCTTCATGAACGCACCCGAGCCGAACTTCACATCGAGCACCAGCCGATCGAGCGACTCTGCGAGCTTCTTGCTCATGATGCTCGCGACGATCAGCGGCTGCGACGGCACGGTCGCGGTCACATCGCGGAGAGCATAGAGCTTTTTGTCCGCCGGGCAGATGTCGCCAGTCTGTCCGATCATGACCACGCCGAGTTTGGCGAGCTGCGCGAGCGCCTGCTGCTCGGAAAGTGAGACGTTGAAACCGGGGATGCTCTCGAGCTTGTCGAGCGTGCCTCCGGTGATGCCGAGGCCGCGCCCGGAGATCATCGGCACCCACAATTCGTCGCACGCGAGGAGCGGTGCGAGGATCAGCGAGATGGTGTCGCCCACCCCTCCGGTGCTGTGTTTATCGACCTTGGGCGGCGTGCCGGGCGGATACTGGAGCACGCGCCCGCTGTTCATCATGGCGCGGGTGAGATGACCGGTCTCGGCGGCATCGAGCCCGCGGAAGAAGACCGCCATGGCCCACGCGCCCGCCTGGTACTCGGGAATATCGCCGGAGGTGAAGCCGCGGACGAACTCCTCGATCTCCGCGCGTTCGTGCGCGAAGCCGTCGCGTTTACGCTCGATGAAAGTAGGAACGTGCATGGCGTTGCTGGAGGCTGATGAAGGATTTGCCGACCGGCCACGGATGCGACAAGCCGAAGAACGCGGCGAGCGTGGCGGCGACATCGGCGAAGGTCGAACGTGTGCCGAGCGGCAGGCTGGCCGCACCGTGCAGGACCATGAGCGGGACTTCCTCGCGGGTGTGATCGCTGCCGCGCCATGTCGGGTCGTTGCCGTGGTCGGCGGTGATGATGACGAGGTCCTCGGGATCGCAGCTCGGCAGGAACGTGGCGAGCCACGCATCAAACTCGACGAGCGCCCGAGTGTAGCCGGCGACGTCGCGTCGATGGCCGAAGAGCATGTCGAAATCGACGAGGTTGGCGAAGATGAGCCCGTCCTGCCCGTCGGCCCAGTATTGCTCGATCGCCGCCATCCCCTCGGCGTTGGAGGCGGTCGGCGTCGATTGCGTGATGCCGCTGTCCGCGAAGATGTCGCTGATTTTCCCGACGCCCGCCACGCGCATCCCGGTCTCGGCGATGGCATTCAAGACGGTAGCCGGCGGGACCATGGAAAAATCATGGCGTCCGCTCGTGCGGCGAAACGCGCCGGGCTCGCCCTCGAACGGCCGCGCGATCACGCGACCGATGCGGAGAGCGTCGGCATGGCGGCGCGCGACGCGGCAGATTTCGTAGAGTCGTTTGAGCGGGATCACGCGCTCGTGCGCGGCGATCTGGATGACCGAATCCGCCGAGGTATACAGGATCGGTTGACCCGTCTTTACGTGCTCGGCGCCGAGTTCCTCGAGGATCGTCGTGCCGCTGCGCGCGTAGTTACCGATGAACTGCACGCGCGCATCGCGCTCGATCGCTTGAACCAGTTCCGGCGGAAACTTCTCGAAGGTCGCGAAGGCTTGTTCGAGGACGGCGCCGGCGATTTCCCAATGGCCGGTCGTGGTGTCCTTGCCGGCGGAGCGTTCGCGCATCCGGCCGAAGCTGCCGATCGTGCCGAGCGAGCGGCGGTCGAGGACATCGGCGGTGAGGATTTTCCACAGGCCGAGCGAGAAAAGCGTGGGGAGCTCGAGCGCCCGCTGCGCGGCGAAGAGGTGGCCGAGCGTATCCGCTCCGGCGTCGCCATAGGCCGCCGCATCTGGCGCGTGGCCGCAGCCGACGCTGTCGAGGACGATGAGAAGTGCGCGCATAAGCCGAGGCAGCATGGGCCAGAGTCGCGGGATTTGGAAATGGTGAACTCGGCGCAGTTCCTCATTTCCCCAGCGGCCTGCTGTGCTAGCGTGCGCGCCGTGAAAAAATCGGACTCCATCTTTGTCGCCGGTCATCGAGGTCTCGCGGGCGGGGCCATCCTGCGGGAACTGCAATCGGCGGGTTATACGAATCTCCTCACGCGGACGCGCGCCGAGGTGGACCTGCAGCAGCGGGCGGCGGTGCGGAAATTTTTTAAGGAACAGCGTCCGCAGATCGTGGTCGTGGCGGCGGCAAAAGTTGGCGGCATCAAGGCGAACAACGATTTCCCGGTCGAGTTTCTGATTGAGAACCTGAACATCCAGAACAACCTGATCGAGGCCGCCAATGCGTATGGCGCGGAGAAACTGCTCTTCATGGGAAGCTCCTGCATTTACCCGAAATTCGCCCCACAGCCGATCCCGGAGAGCGCGCTGCTCACCGGCGAACTCGAGCCGACGAACGAACCCTACGCGCTCGCCAAGATCGCCGGGATCAAGCTCTGCCAGGCGTATGCGCGGGAGTATGGGAAGAATTTCATCAACGCCATGCCGACGAATCTCTACGGCCCGGGCGACAACTTCGACCTGAACACTTCGCACGTCCTGCCCGCGCTCCTGCGCAAAGTCCACGAGGCCAAGGAACGCGGCGACGCCACCGTCTCGGTGTGGGGCACGGGCACGCCGCGGCGCGAATTCCTGTACGTCGAAGACCTCGCCAGCGCGCTGCGTTTCCTGCTCGAAAACTACAACGCGCCCGAGATCGTGAACGTCGGCTTCGGCTCCGACGTGACGATCCGCGAACTCGTGGAGCTGATCTGCGAAGTCGTCGGCTTCAAGGGGGAGCTGGCCTTTGATGCGAGCAAGCCCGACGGCACTCCGCGCAAGCTGCTCGACACGACCAAGCTGACCGGCCTCGGCTGGCGCCCGCGCATCGGCCTGCGGGAAGGCATCGCGCAGACCTACGAGTGGTATTGCAAAGCCGGAGTGAATGGATAATTTCCGCCCATGGAAGGCGGCCCTGAGGACACCCCCCACACGAGTCACGGCGGAGAGCCGGCTCGTGTCCGCTCCAACTCGTACGCGATTGAGGACTTTTCATGGCTCCAATTGCTGGGGCAAATTTCTCCCGTAGGCATCTACCGCGCCGACGCCCGGGGGCGCTGCATCTATGCCAACGATCGCTGGTGCGAACTCACCGGCCTGACCCGCGAGAAGGCACTCGGCACTGGCTGGGAAGCAGCGCTCCACCCCGAAGACGCCGGCAAGGTCGCCGCGGAGTGGCACCGCTCGTGCCTCGCGGGAGAGCACTTTCGGATGGAATACCGGTGTCTGCAGCCCAGCGGGCGCGTGGTCTGGGTCTTTGGTCAAGCAATCGAAGAGCGGGCGCCTGACGGCACGATCACAGGGTACGTCGGCACTTCTACCGAAATTACCGAGCTGCGCATGATCCGGGAAGAATTGGACCGCTCGCATGCGGAACTCGAAGTGCGGGTCCTCAAGCGCACGGCGGAGCTCGAGCACATGGCGCAGATCGTGGCCGCTTCGGGTGACGCCATCATCAGTTCGGCTCTGAGCGGCTCCATCGTGAGTTGGAATAGCTCCGCGGAGCGGATTTTCGGATACAGCGCCGCGGAGATGGTCGGGAAAACGACCTTCGTCATCACGCCCGCCGATCGTCTCGACGAGGCTCGGTCGCTCAAGCAGCGAGTCTGGGAGGGCGAGCGCATCGACAACCTCGAAACCGTGCGGGTCGCTCGCAGTGGGGAACTGATCGAAATCTCGCTTTCGCTCTTCCCGCTTTGCGCCCCCGATGGCCGGGTGATCGGCAAGTCGGCGATCGTGCGCGACATTCGCGAACAAAAGAAAGCCGAGCGGCGCCTGCACCAACTCTCGGGCCGACTGCTCCGGGTACAGGATGAAGAACGCCGCCGACTCGCCCGCGAACTGCACGATTCGACGGCGCAATCGCTCGCCGCCCTCGCGGTGAATCTCTCGCTGCTCAACAATCACGCGGCCACGCTCTCCGAGGAAAAGCGCACTGCGCTTCTCGCCGACGGCCTGGACCTCGCGGAGACGATCGGGCGGGAATTGCGCACCCACGCCTACCTGCTGCATCCGCCGCTGCTCGATGAGCGCGGGCTTCCCGCAGCGCTCCGTTGGCTGGCAGAAGGTTTTGCGGCGAGGAGCGGGATTGCGGTCGATCTCGACCTCTCACCGCTGCTGAGCCGACTCCCGGATGAGGTGGAACTCACTGTCTTTCGTGTCGTCCAGGAAAGTCTCTCCAACGTCCACCGTCACGCCAGGAGTCCGACGGCCAGAATCACCCTGGGCCAGGAGGGAACGCGAGTCTTGCTGGAAGTTCGCGATGCTGGCTCGGGCCTGTCCAAAGCGCCGGAAGACTGCATCGGTGTCGGGATTGCCGGCATGCGCGAACGCGTCGCGCAACTTGGCGGAAGCTTGACCCTCAAAACCAGCCCCACAGGAACGACCGTAACGGTCCTCATCCCCCTGACATGACTGAACCCGCCCCCACCCGAATTCTGTTGGTCGATGATCACGAACTCGTCCGGCGCGGCCTGCGCGCGCTCCTCGAGACCCACGCTGGCTGGGAAGTCTGCGGCGAAGCGGCCGATGGACGCGCCGCCGTGCAACTCGCCACTTCGCTCAAGCCGCATGTCGTGGTCATGGACCTGAGCATGCCGAATCTGAACGGCTTCGATGCCACGTACCAAATCCTCGACCGGCTGCGGAACGTCCAGGTGCTCATTCTTTCGATGCATGAATCCGAGCAGCTCGTGCGCGAATTGCTGACCGCAGGCGTGCGCGGTTACATCCTGAAATCGGATGCTGGCCGCGACCTGATCGCGGCCGTGGAAGCGCTCGTGCGCGGTGAAACTTTCTTTACCTCGCAGCTCGCCTCCCGAATCCACGACCGCGAATTCAAAGACATCAAGCGTCGCCGCACCGCCCGCCCCAAAGGGCCGCTGACCCCGCGCGAGCGCGAAATCCTGCAACTCCTCGCCGAGGGCCGCTCCAACCGGGAAGTCGGCGCACACCTTGGGATTAGCGTCAAGACGGCGGAAACCCATCGTGCCCGGGTCATGCGTAAGCTCGGCGTGGACTCCGTCGCCGAACTGGTGCGTTACGCCATTCGCAATGGAGTGATCGAACCATAGTCTCCGAAAAATACACAATACTCCACATAGGCAGGCAATCGGTGATATGCCACTCTCCGATCACAAGGTATGACACGAGACAGGGTCCGCGGCTACTGCCCCCGCTGCCGCCATCAACAACTCTTCGATAGGACCGAACTCCGGCACGGTCTGCATTTTTTCCTGAGCGTCGTGACCTTTGGGCTATGGCTGGTCAGTTGGCTCTCCGTCTATATCGGCCACCGGTTTCGACCCTGGCGCTGCCAGCAGTGTGGCTGGCACAAACCGATCTTCGACCATCCGACGGCCGCGAAAGACGACAAACCGTCGACTCCGTCACTGAGCTAGCGCAGTCTGGCGCGGGGCCGTCGCGGGAGCCGAAGGCTTTTCACTGATCCGGATCGCCTGCACGTAAAAGACTTCGCACGCCCCATTTCCAGAATCGTCTCGGCTGAGGGAGCTATTCCAGTGGAAGCCGTCTGCCTTGCTCACATTCACGAGGTAACCTTTCAGCGTCACGATCTGCCCCGCGCGCAGTGAACTCACGGCTTTCGCCACCGTCTTGTCGGCAGAGATCACATGCACATTCGCCGCGTGGCTCGCCATGGCCTCGGGAGCGATGGGCGGTGCGTCATCCCACCGGTAGAAAAAGAAGCGGTTCGTCTGCGAGATCTTGAGCCGATCGAGGACGCGCTGATCCGACATCGGCCCCCACGCCAGCGCGACATCGTAGGGCACGAGGTCGCCGCCCTGGCCGAAATATCGTTTCGTCCGCAAAACCCGCGCCTGCATCAGGTAGGCGGCTTGGGCCTGAATGCGGTAGCCCTTGAACTCGGCCAAAACATGCGGCTCGACCTTGGTCTGAATCGGCGGGATCGAGACCAGGACGCCGGGCGGATGACGCAACGCGCGCTCCGGCCACAGCAACCAGAGGGCGGCGGTGATGAGAAGGACAACGAAGGCGCGGTGCATCCGATTCGTTAAAGCACGAGGCGCGCCGGGCAATCCGGGTTTGCCATGCGCGCGTCCATCCCCTCTCCTCTCCGCATGTCGCGCCCCCTCGTTCTCGCCGCCGTCCTCGCCGCCGTTTTATCCCTCTTCGTCTCTTCCGTCTGCGCTGCCGAGGTCTCAAAGCCGATCCCGCTCTGGCCGGAAACTGTGCCGGGAGAAAAGGGCGATATCGGTCCCGAGGCAGACCAGACGAAACCGACCGACAAACCCGTGGGCGGGCGCCCGCTCATCCGCCTCGGCAACGTCTCTCAGCCGACGATCACCATCTATTCACCGGACAAAAATCGCGCCACCGGAGCGGCGGTCATCGTCTGCCCCGGCGGCGGCTATGGCATCCTCGCGCTCGACCTCGAAGGCAGCGAAATCTGCGAGTGGCTCAACACCATCGGCGTGACCGCCGTGCTGCTGAAGTATCGGGTGCCGAAGCGCGGCGGCTTGGAAAAGCACACCGCCGCCCTTCAGGACGCGCAACGCGCGATCGGTCTCGTGCGCACCCGCGCCGTGGAATTGGGCATCGACCCGAAACGCATCGGCATCCTTGGTTTTTCCGCCGGAGGCCATCTCGCCGCCGCCGCCAGCACCAACTACGAGTCGCGCACTTACCCCTCCATCGACGACGCGGACAAGCAAAGCTGCCGGCCCGACTTCGCCGTGCTCGTCTATCCCGCCTACCTCACGCTGAAGGACAAGGCCGATGAACTCGCCCCTGAGCTGAAAGTAACCGCGCAAACGCCGCAGACATTCATGGTCATGTCGCAGGACGATCCGATCCGCGTCGAAGGCCCGATCTTCTACGGACTCGCGCTCAAGAAGGAAAAGGTGCCTTTCGAGTTGCACACGTATCCGACGGGCGGCCACGGCTACGGCTTGCGCCCGAGCGAGCACAACGTCACCACCTGGCCGGCGCGCGTCGCTGACTGGATGCGCACGCGCGGGCTGCTGGGAGCAAAGTAGCGGACCCTCAATAGCCGAGATTCGGGCCAAGCCAGCGTTCGACTTCTTCGATGGTCAGGCCTTTGCGCGGGGCGTAGTCGGTGACTTGATCGCGGTCGATTTTCCCGAGGCCGAAGTAGCGCGACTCGGGGTGCGCGAAGTAGAGGCCGCTGACAGAGGAGCCGGGCCACATGGCGAAATTTTCGGTGATCTTGATGCCCGTGTTTTTTTCCACATCCAGCAGTTTCCAAAGCGTTCCCTTTTCCGTGTGATCGGGGCACGCGGGGTAACCGGCGGCGGGGCGGATGCCGCGGTATTTTTCCTCGATCATGTCGTCGTTGCTGAGCTGCTCGTCTTTGCCGTAGCCCCATTCGTCGCGGACGCGTTTGTGCAGGCATTCTGCGAAGGCTTCGGCGAGCCGGTCGGCGATGGCTTCGGCCATGATGGCGTTGTAGTCGTCGAGCTCGGCTTTGTATTTGGCGACGAGTTCGTGCAGGCCGATGCCGCTGGTAACGGCGAAACCGGCGACGTGATCAGCGAAGCCAGCAGGCGCGATGTAATCGGCGAGTGAGCGGTGCGGTTCGCCGTCTTTTTTTTCCATCTGCTGGCGCAGGAAATGGAGCGTGCTGAGTTTATCGGTGCGCGCTTCGTCGGTGAAAAGTTCGACGTCATCGCCGGTGGCATTCGCGGGAAAGAAGCCGTAGACGGCGCGCGCGGTGAGGAGCTTCTTTGCGATGATTTCGTCGAGCAGCTCGTTCGCGTCGGCGAAAATCTTCGTGGCCTGCTCGCCGTATTTTTCGTGCGTGAGGATGTAGGGATAGACGCCGCGGAGTTCCCACGTGTGGAAGAAGGGCGTCCAGTCGATGAACTTGCGCAACTCGGCGAGCGGGAAGTCTTCGAGCACGCGTGCGCCGGTAAATTCGGGCTGCGGAATGTCTTTTGCGCGCCACTCGATCGGCGTGCGATTGGCGCGCGCGGTTTCGAGTGGGATGAGCTTTTGCTTCGGCCCGGAGTGGAGCTGGCGGAGCTTTTCGTACTCCGCGTTGTGCTGTGCCACATAGGTCGCTTTGGATTCCTTGTTGAGCAGCGTGGTCGTGACCGGCACGGCGCGGCTGGCGTCGAGCACATGGACCACGGGTTCGGTGTAATGCTGGGCAATCTTCACCGCCGTGTGCGCCTTGCTCGTCGTCGCCCCGCCGATGAGCAGCGGGATTTTCAAGCCGGTGCGCTCCATCTCCTTGGCGACGTGCACCATCTCGTCGAGCGACGGGGTGATCAGGCCGCTCAGCCCGATGAGATCGGCGTTCACTTCTTTTGCCCGTGCCAAAATTTTCTCGCACGGCACCATCACGCCCATGTCGATGACCTCGTAGTTATTACACGCCAGAACGACCCCGACGATGTTCTTGCCGATGTCGTGGACGTCGCCTTTCACCGTCGCGAGCACGATCTTGCCCTGCGCTTTCACGACCTCACCGCGCGCGGCCATCTCGGCTTTCTCGGCTTCCATGAAGGGTGTGAGATACGCGACGGCTTTCTTCATCACGCGTGCGGATTTCACGACCTGTGGCAGGAACATTTTCCCCGCGCCGAAGAGGTCGCCAACCACGCCCATGCCATCCATGAGCGGCCCCTCGATGACGAGCAGCGGCTTGCCAAGCTTGGCCCGCGCTTCCTCGGTATCGATGTCGATGTAGGCGTCAATGCCCTTCACGAGCGAATGAGACAGGCGCTCCTCGACGGTGCCCTTCCGCCATTCCTCTTCCTTTTTCGCCACGGCCGCGCCGCTCGCGCCCGCGCTGGCGAGCTTCAGCTTTTCCCCGAAATCGACGAGGCGCTCGGTAGCGTCGGGACGTTTGTTGAGCAGCACGTCTTCGACGAGTTCCTTCAGCTCGGGCTCGATCTCTTCATAGACCTCGAGCATGCCGGCATTGACGATGCCCATGTCCATGCCCGCCTGGATAGCATGGTAGAGGAACGCGCTATGCATGGCTTCGCGCACGTGGTTGTTGCCACGGAAGCTGAATGAAATGTTGGAAACTCCGCCGCTGACTTTCGCATGCGGCAGGTTCGCTTTGATCCAGCGCGTCGCCTCGATGAAGTCGACGGCGTAGTTGTTGTGCTCCTCGATGCCGGTCGCGACGGTGAGGATGTTCGGATCGAAAATGATGTCCTCGGGCGGGAAGCCGATTTCATCCACGAGCAGGCGATACGCGCGTTCGCAGATGCGGATTTTCTCCGCGTAAGTCGCGGCCTGACCGTTTTCGTCGAAGGCCATGACGACGACCGCCGCGCCGTATTTCAGCACCGCGCTGGCTTGTTCGCGGAAGGCGTCCTCGCCGCCCTTAAGCGAGATGGAGTTCACGATGCCTTTGCCCTGGATGCACTTCAGGCCGGCCTCGATCACTTCCCATTTCGACGAGTCCACCATGAACGGCACCTTCGCGACTTCCGGCTCGCTCCCGAGCAGTTGCAGGAAGCGCGTCATTGCGGAGACGCCGTCGATCATGCCCTCGTCCATGCAGATATCGATGACGTTGGCGCCGTTCTCCACCTGCTGCCGCGCGATGGCCACGGCCTCCTCGTAGTTCCCGCTCTTGATCAGCTTCGCGAACTTCGGCGAACCGGCGACGTTCGTGCGCTCGCCGATCATTAGGTAACTGCCGATCTGCTGGGTAAATGGTTGCGACCCCGACAGACGCAGCGGCAGCGCCGCGCCGGTGGAAAATTTGGTCTCCTCCTTCGGCTCGCGGGGCTTCTGCGCCGAAAGCGCCTTCGCGATCGCCGCGATGTGCTCGGGCGTGTTGCCGCAGCACCCGCCCGCGATATTGACCAGCCCGCTCTGCGCGAATTCACCGAGCCACCGGCCCATGTCGGCGGGTTCGAGATCGAAGCCCGTCGCGGCGAGCGGGTTCGGCAGCCCGGCGTTCGGATAAACGGATATCGCGGCGTCGGATCTGGTGGAGAGTTCCTCCAAAAACGGGCGCATGAGATCTGGCCCGAGCGAGCAATTCAGCCCGACCGAAAGCGGCTTCACGTGCTTCACCGCGTTCCAAAACGCCTCGACCGTCTGCGCGGAAATCATCGTCTCGCCCCCGCGCCCGACCGCCGCGGAAATCGAGATCGGCAGGATGACCTTATCCTTCTCGAAGACTTCCTGAATCGCCACCAGCGCCGCCTTGGCGTTCAGCGAATCGAAGATGGTCTCCACGAGCAGAATGTCCGACCCGCCCGCGATCAGCGCCCTCACTTGCTGGATGTAAGCCGCCTTCACCTGATCGAACGTGACCACGCGAAAACCCGCGTCGTCCGCATCCGGCGAGTTCGAAAGCGACACGGTGAGCGGCCCAATCGCCCCGGCGACAAAGCGTTGTTTCCCGTCCTGGTTCGCCACCCGATCCGCCCACTCGCGACACTGCCGGGCCGAAGTCTCATTGATCTCCCAGGCGAGGTCGCCCAGGAACTTATCGTCGATGATTTTCTGGTAAAACTCCGGGTCCTTCCGCCCGCCATGCTCGCGCGGATCATCCACGAAAAACTCACTCTGGCCGATACTCGTCGCGCTGAATGTATTCGTCTCAATGATATCCGCCCCGGCTTCGAGGAAGCGCCGGTGGATGTCGCCGATCATCGCACCCTGCGTGATCGAGAAGAGGTCGCCGTTGTTCAGGATGTCCTTCTTGGAATCCTTAAAGCGCTCCCCGCGGATGTCCGCCTCGGTCATCCCATAGCTGCGGATGGTCGTCCCCATCGCCCCATCGATGATGGCGATGCGCTGCTGGAGGATTTTTTCGAGAGGATGCGGGGATGACATGCGTGGCGGAATAGACTCCGGCAGCCGAGCCGCTTCAAGGAACAAATTCACGCATCATGATTCGACGATGGGTTGTTTTAATCCCAGCGCCTTACTCCTTTCCTTGCCGCAGGAGCGTTGGCAGATTCCGCGTCCCATGCCTTCCCTGCTACGCCTTTGCCTGTTCCTGATTCTGGGTTCCGTCGCCCTTCGTGCCGAGGAGCCGTTTTCGTGGGAAAAAACGCCGGGCCGACTGCCCAAGCACATCGTGCCAGTGCGCTACGAGGTGCGGATTCAGCCGGACATCGAACAGGCGACTTTTGTTGGCTCGCAGACGGTCTCTTTTGAAGTCCGCCAGCCCGCGCAGGATATCGTGCTCCATTCCGTCGGACTCGAAATCTCCGACGCCAGACTCCTCGGAGCGCGCCCCCTCGCACTCACACCACAGGTCAATACCGACGAGCAAACGCTCACTTTTGCCCTGCCCGAAAAACTCGCACCCGGCCGCTACGAACTCGCGCTGAGCTTCACCGGCAAGCTCACCGAACAGCCGCGCGGGCTCTACATCTCGCGATATCAGGCGGGCGGAGTTTCCGGAAAAGCGCTCGTCACGCAGATGGAGGCGATCGATTGCCGGCGCATGTTTCCGTGCTGGGACGAGCCGGCATTTCGCGCGGAGTTTGCGCTCAGCGCCGTCGTGCCGCAAAAGCTGCGCGCGCTCTCGAACATGCCGGTGACCTCGGAAAAGAAACGCGACGGCGGCCTCCGCGAGGTGACCTTCGCGCCGTCGCCCAAGATGGCCAGCTACCTCGTGGCGCTCGCCATCGGCGATTTCGAGGAACTCAAGGACGAGCACGACGGCACCCAGCTTTCCGTTTTCACCACACCCGGCAAGCGCGAGCAGGCGCGCTACGCGCTCGAATCCACGAAGAAGATCCTCACCTATTTTCACGATTATTTCGGCGTGAAGTATCCGCTACCGAAGCTCGATCAGCTCGCCATCCCCAGCACCGGCGCGGGCGCGATGGAAAACTGGGGCCTCATCATCTACAACGACAACACGCTCCTCTACGATCCCGCGGCCAGCGCGCAGAGCACCCGCGAGCGGGTCTTCGCGATCGTCGCACACGAGATCGCGCACCAGTGGTTTGGCAATCTCGTGACCATGGCGTGGTGGGATAATCTGTGGCTGAACGAAGGCTTCGCGAGCTGGATGGGCACAAAGGTCACCGACCGTCTCAACCCGGAATGGAAAGTGTGGCTGCGCGCCGCGGGGAGCAAGGAACACGCGATGCGCCTCGACGCCCGCGCGACCACGCACCCGATCCAGATGCCGGTGCCAAATGATTCGCAGGCCGTCAATTGGTTCGACGAAATCACCTACAGTAAAGGCCAGTCCGTGATCCGGATGATCGAGAGCTGGCTCGGCGAGGAACCCTTCCGCGACGGCATCCGCGCGTATTTGCAACAGCACGCCTACTCCAACACCACGACCGCCGACCTCTGGCAGTCGCTGGCCAAGGTCTCCGGCAAACCCGTGCGCGACTTCGCCGCGGGCTGGACCGAGCAACCCGGATTCCCCGTCATCACGCTCAGCGCGCTGCCCAAAGGCGGGAACTCCGTGGTGCAGCTCGAACAGGAGCGCTTCACGATTCATCAAAAAAATCCGCCGTCGCTGCAGTGGCAGATCCCCGTGATCTACGGGCCTGCCGGTGCGCCGCATCGCTCTCTGCTCCTGCTCCTCCAAGACCGCGTGCAGGCTGGCGCCCCGCTCGAACCCGACACAGCGATCAAGGGGAACCTCGGCGATGTCGGATACTACCGCGTGGCCTACGACCCGACGCTCGCCAAGCGCCTGCGCAAAGCCGCGCCGCACCTCGCGGAAGCCGATCGCCTGAATGCGCTCAACGACACGTGGGCCATGGTCGAGGCGGGCCGCGCACCCGCCAGCGAGTATCTCGACCTCGCGCTCGCGCTGAGCGACGACCGCTCGCCCACCGTGCTCGGACAAATCATCGGCGGCCTCGATGGCATCGATGAACTCCATCGCGGGAGCGCCACCCGGGCCGGCTATCGCGCGTGGGCCAGTGGATTTCTGCGCCCACAATTCGAGCGCCTCGGCTGGGATGCGAAGGCCGGCGAGTCACCGCTCGACGCCCAACTTCGCGCGAGCCTCATCGGCGTGCTCGGCGCCTTTGGCCACGAAGACATCGTCACCGAGGCCCGCCATCGCTTTGCCACTTACCTCGCCACGCCGGCTTCGCTGAGCGGCGATCTGCGCGGCGCCGTCTTCAAGATCGTGGGTCGCACTGCCGACGCTGCAACCTGGGATACCCTGCACGAGCGCGCCCGCGCCGCCGATAGCTTCGAGCAAAAGCGCGCGCTCTACACCGCGCTCGCCTCTGCGCGCGATCCCCAGCTCGCGGAGAAAACCCTCGCGCTTTCCCTCACCGACGAACTCATCGCACCCGACGCCGCGAATCTCGTCCACCGCGTCGCGCACGAAGGCGATCAGCCGGAACTTGCTTGGGCCTTCACCCAAAAGAACCTCGACGCACTCCTCGGCAAGGTCTCCGCCATGGGCGCGAACCGCTACGTGCCCGGGTTGTTTGAAGCCTTCGACGACGCCGCGAGGGCCGATGAACTCGAAGCTTACGCGAAGAAAAATCTGCCGCCGTCGGTCAGCATCGCCGTCGCGAAATCGGCGGACAACATCCGCTTTCAAGCCGAGTTCAAGGCCCGCGCGTTGCCGCAAATTGACGCTTGGTGGCAGGCGCGGGTTCAGCGATAAAACGCGCGCCTTCGAAAGGGCCTGATGGAGTTCGAAATCACTCACGTAACGCATTACAAATATGGACACCCCGCCGCCGAGGCCTACGGCGAGGTGCGACTGACGCCTCCCAACCTGCCGAGCCAGACGGTGCTCAGCCATCGGCTCGTCATCGATCCCGAGGTGCAGACTTCGGATTACGTCGATCACTTCGGCAACCGCGTGGACTTCTTCTCGCTGCCCTTCCGCCACAAGCAGCTCTTCGTCAGCAACCAGGCCGTCGTCCGCACGCATCCCGTCGCGCTGCCGACGAGCAGCCTCGAACTCACCGTCCAGGAGGCGCGCCAGATTCTTGGCTCGGTGATGACCGACGTCTTCGACTACCTGCAAATGACCCCGGTCGTGCAAACCACCCGCGAGTCCGTGCAATGGGCGAAGAAATTTCTTCCCGGCCGGGCGCCGCTCGGCGAATGCCTGCAACGGCTGAATGAGGCGATCCACGCCGAGTTCAAATACAAGTCCGGCGCGACGGAAAACTCCACGCCGCTCGCGACGATCTGGAAAAACAAGGTCGGCGTCTGCCAGGACTTCGCGCACATCGGGCTCAGCATCCTGCGCACCGCCGGCCTGCCCTCGCGCTACGTCTGCGGCTACATCGAGACCGATCCGGTGCGCAATCCCGACGGCACGGTAAAACGGATGGTCGGCGCCGTGGCCACGCACGCGTGGATCGAGGTGCTCGTGCCCGGCATGACGTGGGTGGCCATCGACCCGACGAATCGCCAATGGATAAACGAGCGCTACGTCGTGGTGAGCTTCGGGCGCGACTATCGCGACGCCACGCCGCTGCGTGGGACGTTCAAAGGCAGCGGCGGACAAAATATGAAAGTACGCGTGATCATGAAGCGGCGGGCCGTTCGGCCGGAGAAAGTGCGGGTCACCTCGTGAACGTCCGCATCCTTTACCAGACGCAGTATCTCTACGAGGAGCCCGTTAGTTTTTCGTCGCACCTCTTCCGACTCTTTCCGAAGGCCGATCGTTATCTCGCGGTGCGCTCGCTGGCTTTCCAGACGAACGCCGACGCCTCGGTGAGCTACCGCCGCGACCTCTTCGACAATGAGATCGCGTCCTGCTTTTACCCCGGCACCTCCGCGCTGCTCGCGGCGAACCTTCAGATCGAACTCGAGATCCAGCCGCGCAATGCTTTCGGCTTCCTGCTTGCCCAGCACGCGCTGAATTTTCCTTTCACCTACGAACCCCGCGAAACGCAGGTGCTCGCGCCGTACCTGCAGGCCAGTGCCGCCCTCACGCTCCCTTTCTGGCAACCGCCCATGACACCGCAGCCGACTGTGGACACGCTCGTCGCCCTCAATGCTGCGCTGCATGACAATCTCGCCTACGAACGTCGCGAAGAAGGCGCTGCCTACGCGCCCGAAGAAACACTCAGGCTCGGTCGCGGTTCGTGCCGCGACTTCACCGTGCTCCTCGCGGAAGTCGCGCGCAGTCTCGGCCTCGCCGCGCGACTCGCCAGTGGCTACCTCTGCGAATTCGGCAACGAAAGCAAAGTCGCCGAGGGCGCGCTGCACGCGTGGACGGAAATCTACCTCCCCGGCGCGGGCTGGGTCGGCTTCGATCCGACCAACGGCTACCTCTGCAATCATCACCACATCACCGCCGCCGTCGGTCTCACCCCGGAAGACATCTCGCCCATTCTCGGTAACTATTTTCATCCCACCCACGTCCCCGCGCAGATGACGACCTCCCTGCAAATCTTTCCCGCATGAAAATCCCTAAAGCCCTCGCCAGCGTCGCTGACAAAGTGGACGCCACTTTCGCCGAACGCGAAGTAAAGCTGACCCTCGGTGGCGAGCCGACTTACATCCCGGTCGATCCCACCGGTCCCGAGTGGAGCGTCACCGCACTCGGCCCGACCAAGCTCCGCTACGCCTACGCGCTGACCGACGCACTCATCGCGCAATCGATCCCGAACGCTGTCGCCATCTACTCTCCCGGCAAATTCTACCCTGGCGAAGTCAACCCGCGCTGGGCGATCAACCTCGTCTGGAATCGCGACGGCACCCCTCTCGTTCCATCGCTCGGACTAGTCGTCCGCAAACCCGCGCTGCTTGATCAAGCCGTGCTCGATGCGTTTCGCACCGGGCTTTCCGGGCGCCTCGGCGTGCGTGACGGCTGGCTGCGCGGCGTCGATCCTTTCGAGCCCACGCGGCCCGTCGCCGTCCTTCCACTCGACTACAAAGACAACGCTTTCGTCGTCGAAGAGTGGCGCATGGGAGACGCCATCGATCTTCTCCTCACCGACGGCCCCGCCGGCCTGCGCCTGCCGCTCAGCAAGCTCCCCGAAGACGTCAATCGCCGCGCCTTCGCCGTGGAAATCCTCGACGGCAAACTCCAGATTTTCCTGCCGCCGCTGCTCCAGGTGCCGTTCCTCGCCTTGCTCGAAGCCGTCGCCGCGACCTTGCGCGACCTCAGCCTTGGCGACGCCATCCTCTCCGGCTACGTCCCTTCCGACGAAACGAAATCCTGGAATCGCATGGCCGCCGCCTCCGATCCAGGCGTTCTGGAAGTCAACCTCCCAGCCTGCGCGAACTGGCGCGAATACGCCGAGTGGCTCGACATCCTCGAACGCGCCACGACCAGCGTCGGCCTGCGCTCTTTCAAACAACTCACGCCTGAGGACCAGATCGGCAGCGGCGGCGGCAACCACCTCCTCTTCGGCGGCCCGAGCCTGGACGAAAATCCGCTTTTCACCCACCCGGCGTGGGTCACGTCCATCCTCCGCTACTGGCAGCATCACCCGTCGCTCGCCTATCTTTTCACCGGTCAATACGTCGGCTCGTCATCGCAAGCGCCGCGCCCCGATGAGTGCGCCACTTCGCTCTACGATCTCGAGATGGCCTACCGCTTTCTCGAGGAACTCCCACCCGGCGATCACCGCTACCTGCTCAGCGAAACGCTCCGCCATCTCCACACCGATACCTCGGGCAATACGCATCGCAGCGAGACGAGCTTCGACAAATTCTGGAACGTGAACTTCGATGGCGGGTGCCGGGGTCTCGTGGAATTCCGCGCGGTCGAGACGCTGCCGCACGCGCACTGGATGTCCGCCATTGCGCTCCTCTGGCACAGCCTCGCCGCGCATCTCCTTACGCACCCTTTCAAAGAACCGCTCATCGATCTCGGCGATAAACTGCACGACTCCTTTTTCCTTCCGAGCTTCCTCTGGGCGGACTTCGAAAAAATCCTCCGCGATCTGCGGCGCACTGGTTTCAAACTGCCGACCGCTCTCTTCCGCGAAATTTTCGAGTGGCGCTTCCCCGTCATGCTTCAGCACAGCGAAGGCGCGGCCGCGCTCACCATCCGCCGTGGGCACGAAGGCTGGCCGCTGCTTTGCGAGACGCCACTCGAAGGCGGCAGCACCAGCCGCTTCGTCGATACGTCCATCGAACGATTGGAATTCGTCGCCACGCGTGAGTTCGCCGCGCAATTCAAGCTCCACGTCCAAGGCCGCGCTCTCCCGCTCCAGCGCTTCCCAGCGGGTAAACTCGGCGCCGGCCTGCGCTACCGCCGCACCTCGCTCTACCCTTCGCTCCACCCCGGCATCCCTCCGCAAATGCCGCTCGTCCTCACCCTCACGAGTGAAGGCAAAACCACCATCTATCAGATCGAAGAAGACCGCCGCCTTTTCACCCTCCGCCCCGAAGCCGAACGGCCCAAAACCTCAGAACCTTGCAAACGCCTGCATCCCGGCCTCGTCACCTATGACCTGCGCCTTCCGTAGCGGCGCGACATGGGCAGTGAGGGATTCGAACCCCCGACCAACTCGGTGTAAACGAGCCGCTCTACCACTGAGCTAACTGCCCTGAAAGACGCCGCCACTATGCGGAGCGCGGAAACTGCGGCAAGCGCTTTTCATCCGCGCCGCAAACTGCCATCAACAGTCACCGCATGAAACGTTCACCCGCCAAGCCGAGTGTCGAAACCCTGATCGGGCAACGCATCCGCGCCTTGCGCGCGCAGCGCGGGGTGACGCTCGAACAACTCGCCTCTGAGGTTCGACTGACCAAGGGGCAGCTCTCGCGCATTGAAAACGGGCTGGTCTCGTCGCCGGTCTCCACGCTGACGCGCATCGCCGCCGCGCTCGGCGTCGGACCGGGAGCGTTTTTCCAATCGGATACCAGTGCGCCGCGCGCGGTCCTGGTGAAGAAGGACACTCGCAAGGTAATCGTCGGGCGCGGCTCGAAGATCGGCCACAGCTACGAATCTCTCGCGAACGGAGTACCGTTTCCAAAGGACTTCGAGCCTTACCTGATGACGATCGAGGATAAGAAAATCGATCCCGCGAAGAACACGTTTCGGCATCCGGGACACGAACTGCTTTTCATGCTCGAAGGCGCGATGGACTATCGCCACGCCACGCAGGTCTATCATCTCGAAGCCGGCGACAGCCTCTTCTTCGACGGCACGATCGAACACGGTCCGGTGAAGGTGTATCGGCCGCCGGTGCAGTTTCTCAGCATCATCAGCAACGCCCAGCAGTAAGCGTCGCGACGTCCGATCCCTACACGCCGCGCGTCGCGATTCCTGGAATCCAGTCCGTCCCGGCCAGCGGGATTTTCGCCATCGCCGCGGCCTCGATCGTGAGGGCGGCGAGGTCTTCCGGTTCGAGATTGAGAACGTGAGATTTCCCGCAGGCGCGGGCGAGCGTCTGCACTTCGAGCGTGAGCACGCGGAGATAATTGGCGAGGCGACGCCCGCCTTGCACGGGGTCGAGGCGCGCGGCGAGTTTTTCATCCTGCGTCGCGATACCGGCGGGATCGGTGCCGTCCTGATAATCGTCGTAGAAACCGGCGGCGCTCCCGAGTTTTTCATAGTCGGCCTGCCACTTCGGGCTGTTGCAGCCGAGCGCGATCAACGCGGCCGTGCCAATGGACACAGCGTCCGCGCCCATAGCCAGCGCCTTGGCGACATCGGCTCCGGAGCGAATGCCGCCGGACACGATGAGCTGAACTTTGCGGTGCATCCCGAGTTCGTTGAGCGCTTCGACGGCCTGGCGCAGCGCAGGGAGCGTGGGAATGCCAACGTGCTCGATGAACACATCCTGCGTCGCCCCCGTGCCGCCTTGCATGCCATCGACCACGATCACGTCGGCGCCGGCTTTCACGGCCAGCGCCACGTCGTAGTAGGTCCGCGACGCGCCGACCTTCACGTAAATCGGCTTTTCCCAATCGGTGATCTCGCGCAGTTCCTCGATCTTGATCGTGAGGTCGTCGGGGCCGGTCCAATCGGGATGGCGGCACGCGCTGCGCTGGTCGATCCCCTTCGGCAAGGTGCGCATCTCCGCGACGCGATCGCTGATCTTTTGCCCGAGCAGCATCCCGCCGCCGCCAGGCTTGGCGCCTTGACCGAGCACAATCTCGATGGCGTCGGCTCGGCGCAGATCATCGGGATTCATACCGTAGCGCGAGGGCAGATACTGATAGACGAGATGCTGCGAATGGTGGCGCTCTTCGGGCGTCATGCCGCCGTCGCCAGTCGTCGTCGAGGTACCCATTTCCGTGGCGCCGCGCCCGAGCGCTTCCTTGGCCTGCGCGGAGAGTGCGCCGAAGCTCATCCCGGCAATGGTCACGGGAATCTTCAGGTGCAGCGGCTTCTTCGCGGAGCGCGTGCCGAGTGTGACGTCGGTCGCGCAGCGTTCGCGGTAACCTTCGAGCGGATAGCGCGACATGCTCGCGCCGAGGAAGACGAGGTCATCGAAATTTGGCAGAAGCCGCTTCGCGCCCCAGCCGCGGATGTCGTAAATACCAGTCTCGGCGGCGCGTTGGATTTCATGGATAACGTGGCGATCGAAGGTCGCGGATTCGCGAAGACCGGGGCGTGGTTGGAGAGGCATGGCTAGTATTGGCTGGCGTGGTCGATGTGAAAACGGTAGAGGCGCCGCGCGGAACCGTAGCGCCGAAACTCCTCGGGCTGCGCCTCGGAGCCCGCTCGCTCGAGGAGAGTCTTCAGCAGCGAGAAGTGCTCCGGTTCCATCGGCTTCTCCACACAATCCGCGCCAAGATCCTTCACCTTGCCGCGGACAAAGATGCGCGCTTCGTAGATGGAATCACCCAGCGCTTCGCCGGCGTCGCCGCACACCACGAGGTTTCCCGCCTGCGCCATAAATCCGCTCATGTGCCCGACCGAACCTTTCACGACGATGTCCACGCCCTTCATCGAAATGCCGCAGCGCGCCGAGGCGTCGCCATCGATGACGAGCATCCCGCCGTGCGCCGTCGCGCCCGCGGACTGGCTGGCGTTTCCATGCACATGCACAAAACCCGACATCATGTTCTCCGCCACGCCGACGCCCACATTTCCCGCGACTCGAACGGTCGCGAATTGATTCATCCCTGCGCAGTAGTAACCGGCGTGGCCTTCGATCTCGACCGTCACCGGAACACGCAATCCGCAGGCGATGGCGTGGGCTCCACGCGGCTCGCGCACGACCCAGCGCGGCCCCGGGTCCGTGGGTTCGAGTTGATGGAGTGCGTGGTTGAGTTCACGCACCGTGGTCTGGCTGAGGTCGATGACGTTCACGGGTGATCAGTTGCGCGAAGTGGTCCACGAATAGACGGTCGCCGGCTCGGGCTCCCACAAGTGCGCACGCTCGATGCCCGGCAACCCGACCAGCGAACGATACTCGGAGGCCATGGCCACGTAGTCATCCGTCTCGGCCATCACCGCGGGCTTGCACGCGATGGGATCGCGGAGCACCGCAAAGCCGTCACGCGTGCCGATGGTAAAAGTGTAGAAGCCGTCGAGATCGTGGAGGGCCGCCTCGAGCGCTTCCTTCAGCGAAGCGCCCTGCTGGAGTCGCCACGTGAGATAACCAGCGGCCACTTCGGAATCGTTATCCGTGCGAAACTCGATCCCCGCACGCTGAAGCTGCGCGCGCAGGCGGTTGTGGTTACTGAGCGAACCGTTATGCACGAGGCACAGATCCGGGCCCGTAGAAAACGGGTGTGAGCCAGCGGTCGTGACCGCACTTTCTGTCGCCATCCGCGTATGCCCGATCGCGTGGCTGCCCGTCATTTGCCGGACATTAAATCGCGCCAGCACCGCCGCGGGCGCTCCCACTTCTTTCATGATCTCGATGCGCCGCCCCGCACTCATGACCGCAACGCCGGGAAATCGTTCGGTGAGCCAAGCACGCGCGTCCTGCTCCGCGGCGGGCAGGATCAAGCGGGCATGCGTCGCATTTACCTTCACGTTCGGCGCCACCTGAAACCGGTGACTCATGGCGCTAGCCAACGCGGCCCAATCGAACTGCTCGTTGGGATGATGCAGCGTCAGCTTCACGCACCCCGCCGGCACTTCGTCGCCGTAGACCGCAAAGCCGGCGCTATCCGGTCCACGACTGCTCATGCTGTCGAGCATGACGCTGAAGTAGTGGCCAAGCTCTGGCTCGAGCGCAGGGTTTTTGAAAAAGAGACCGACGATGCCGCACATGATATTGGAATGCGCGAAATCAATTGACCGGAGTTGCAGCAAATGCAACCTCCATTGCGCGCCCAATTCAACCAACAGGGACACACCAAGATGACCAGGGATCAAATCAAGGACCGCCTCCAGCAAGACGGCATTCAATTCGTGCTCGCGCAGTTTGTGGACATCCACGGCTCCGCCAAGGTGAAGATGTCACCCGCCGAGGCGCTCGACATGTTGATCGACGACGGCGCGGGTTTCGCCGGCGGCGCAGTGTGGGGCATGGGCCAGGGCGCACACTCGCACGACATGATGGGGCGCATCGATCTCGCCTCCTACACACCGCTCCCGTGGCAGCCCGGCACGGCCCGCTTTGCGTCCGATCTCTACGTCGACGGCAAGCCGCATCCCTACTGCCCGCGCGTGAATCTCAAGCGCATCCTCGCGGCCGCGGAAGCAAAGGGCTTCACGCTGAATCTCGGCATCGAACCAGAGCATTTCCTCGTGGTGAAAAACGCCGACGGCAGCATCTCGCCGTGGGACCCGCAGAAGATCGATCACCTCGCGAAGCCTTGCTACGACTTCAAAGGATTGGCGCCGGCGATGGGCTATCTCCAGGAAATCACCAACGCCTGCAACCAACTCGGCTGGGGCGTTTATCAGACCGACCACGAGGACGCGAACGGCCAGTATGAAGTGAATTTTCACTACAGCGACGCGCTCACCACGGCCGATCGATTCACATTCTTCAAGATGATGACGAGCCAGATCGCGCCGAAGTATGGCGCGATCGCCACGCACATGCCCAAGCCGTTCAGCGATCGGACCGGCAGTGGCGCACACATTCACTACCACCTTGCAGACGCCAAGACGGGTGAGAACGTCTTTACCGATCTCGAAGACCCGCGGAAACTCGGCCTGTCGAAACTCGCGTATCATTTCCTCGGCGGGATCCTGGCCCATGCGCCGGCGCTCTGCGCGATCAATTCACCGACCGCCAACTGCTACAAACGCCTGCTCGTCGGGCCGGGACTCTACAGCTCCAACTCGGGCTTCACATGGACGCCGGCGTTCATCAGCTACGGCGGCAACAACCGCACGCAGATGCTGCGCGTATGCGGGCCCGGGCACATCGAGGACCGCAGCGTTTCCTCGGGCTGCAATCCGTATCTTGTCTTTGCCGCGTATCTCGCCGCGGGGCTGAACGGCATCGAAAAGGAACTGAGTCCCGGGGATCCGAACCTCGGTAATCTGTATGGGCTGACGCGCGAGGAAATCTACAAACGCAACCTGACCACGCTCCCGCAGTCGCTGAAAGAGGCACTGGTCGCGTTGGAAGAAGACGGCGTAGTGCGCAATGCCCTTGGCCCGATTCAGCAGGAATTCCTCAGACTCAAGTGGCAGGAGTGGAATGAGTATCACCGGCAAATCTCGCGCTGGGAGACGAACCACTACCTCACGATGTTTTAGCGTGTGAAGGCCTACGATGTCCTCGTCATCGGCGTCGGCGGATGGGGCAGCGCGGCGCTCTACCACTTGGCCAAACGTGGGCTGAGCGTTTGCGGCGTTGAGCAGTTTTCCCTCGGCCATGATCGCGGTAGCTCGCACGGCGAGAGCCGCGTTATCCGCATGGCCTATTTCATGCATCCGGATTACGTGCCGGTGCTGCGGCGCGCGTATGAACTTTGGCGCGAACTGGAAACGGGCGCGAGCGAGAGCCTGATGTCCCTTCCCGGCTTGCTCTGCATCGGCGAGCCGGACGGGCCATTCATCCGCGGTCTCGAGACGTGCTACGCCCAGCACGACCTCCCACATGAACGCTGGACGACGACCGAAGCGATCGCGCGTTTTCCACAGTTTCATCTTCCGGAAAACGTCACCTGCTACTGGGATCCGCTGGGCGGTTATCTCCGGGCCGACGCTTGTGTGCGCGCCCACGCCCGCCTCGCGCAGGAGCATGGCGCCGACATCGTGGAGAACGAAGAAGTCATCGGGATCGAAGACGACAGCCACGGCGTCAGGGTGCGCACGACGAGCCAGACGCTGCACGCGGCCAAGGTCATCCTGACGACCGGTGCATTCGCGCGCGACCTGGTGACCGAACTCGGGGAAGTAGTCGTCGCGCAGCGCAAAGTCCTTTTCTGGTACGAGACCTCCGACCCGTCCGCCTTCACCGCCGGACGTTTCCCGGTCTGGATCGCGAAAATAGGGGGACTGAACTACTACGGCTTCCCGTCCACCGATGGGCTGACGATCAAAGCCGCTGAAGACACCGGAGGTGAAATGCTCCGCAGTGCGAAGGGCGTGGAAACCGGCTTGCGGGGCGAGGACGAAAGCAACCTCGGGCCATTCATGCACAGGCTCTTCGGGGCGAGGCTCGGTCCGAGGCGGGCGCACAAGACGTGTCTCTACGAAAACGCCGCGGATCGCAATTTCATCGTCGATGTCCACCCGCAGAAACGGAACGTCATCCTCGCGGTCGGCGGGTCAGGCCATGGGTTTAAATTCTGCAGCGCGATCGGCGAAATGACCGCGGACCTTGCAGCAACCGGCCACAGTCCTTTGCGCCCCGATATTTTTGCACTCGGCAATCGGGCAACTCCGGCGAGTTAAGGCTATTCCAGCGCAGGCAGAGCAAAGATCGGCGGCAGATCCAGAGGTTCCAATTTCGCCGCCGGATCGAGAAACGTCACTGCGAGCAGGAGGTCGCTGGGGCGGCGGTCGGAAAAGCGAAACCAGATCAAATACTCCCCGCCGGGTTGGAGTTCGCGCGCCGGTACGCCCAAGACGTGCAATTGAAAGATGTCCCATGGGCGAGGCAGCGAAGAAACCCGCCGACCCGGCCGCTCCTGTTCCAAGTCGGTGCTCGCGGTTGCCGGAACGATGAACCGCCGAGTGTCGCCCACGACCGAACCTGCGCGCACCGAAGTGAAGTCGTATTCGTCGATGTTCCCCGTATCGGAGAAAAGCCACGCTAGACTCATTGGCTTGCCCGGCGGGCAAACCACCCGCACCGCACCGTATCGTTCATCGGCGATTTGGATCGGAGGCGCGTTGAAACGCACCACGGTGAACTTCGGCGAACCCGCCTCTTCGCTGGCGGCGAGGACCGGGAGCATCGGCGCACGCGTGCGCAGGACTTCGACGAAAGCCTTATCCTCCGCCCGAATGATGGCGGGAAAAAAGAATCCGCAAACGCCGACCAATGCTGCGATCAGCATCGAGAGCGTTTGCGGATTCATGATTCTATCGGTTTACCCGACCTTCTGTCCCGAGCGCTTGCGGGCCGTTGCGTCGAGGACCTTCTTGCGCAGGCGCAGGCTCTTCGGCGTGACTTCGACGTATTCGTCGGGCGCGATGTATTCGAGCGAGCGCTCGAGCGTCATGACGAGCGGAGGCGAAAGGCTGATGCCTTTGCCGTCGCCGGTGGAACGCATGTTCGAGAGCTTTTTGGCGCGGCAGGGATTGACGGGCATGTCGTCGTTGCGAGCGTTTTCGCCGATGATCATGCCTTCATACACTTCGGCCTGTGGCCCGATGAAGAGACGTCCGCGCTCCTGAATAGTTTCGAGGCTGTAGCTGGTGCTGATCCCCTGCTCCATGGCCACGAGCACGCCGTTGTTGCGCGTGGGGATGTCGCCCTTGTGCTCACCGTACTCCTTGAAGATATGCGACATGATGCCGTGGCCCTTGGTGGCATTGACGAGGTCCGTCTCGAATCCGATAAGGCCGCGGGTCGGGACGACGGCCTGCACGGTCACGCTATGCGGATTGTGCTCCATGCTCGTGATCTCAGCTTTGCGGCCAGCCAGCGATTGGAGGATGTCGCCGAGGTTTTCGTTCGGCACATCGACGTAGAGGTTTTCCAAGGGCTCCAAGAGAGTGCCGTCTTCGTCCCGCTGGAAAATGACCTCGGGCCGCGAGACCAGCAATTCAAAGCCTTCGCGGCGCATCTGCTCGACGATGATCGCGATCTGCATCTCGCCGCGCGCCTGGATTTCGAAGTGGCCGGCGACATCAGTGTCGGCGAAAAGAATCGAGACGTTCGTGCGGGTTTCGCGGACAAGACGTTCGCGGACTTGGCGGGCGGTGAGAAGTTTGCCTTCACGGCCGGCGAGTGGGCCGTCGTTGATGCAGATTTTCATCGTGATCGTCGGCGGATCGATGTCCACGAACGGGATCGGCAGACGCTCTTCGGTATCGGTGATGGTCTCGCCGATGAAGGCGTCTTCAAAACCGCAAAGACCAATGATGTCACCTTCGCTGGCGTTTTGCAGTTCGACTTTCGCGAGGCCGACGTGCCCGAAAAGCGCGGTCACGTTGGCGCGCTCGCGTTTGGCGTTCTTCGCGATATGAACCACGCTGTCGCCGACTTTCACCCGACCGGAGATGATGCGTCCGTAGGCGATTCGACCGAGGTAATCGGAGTAATCGAGGTTCGAGACGAGCATCTGGAAATAGCTCACGTCGCTCTTCGCTGGAGCCGGGATGTGCTTGATGATCGCCTCGAAGAGCGGGGTCATCGTGGTGCTCTCTTCGTGGATCTCCTTCATCGCGTAGCCGTCGCGTGCCGAAGCGTAGATGACCGGGAAGTCGAGTTGGAGATCGGTGGCGTTCAACTCCATGAAAAGCTCGAACACCATGTCCAGCACCTTGTGTGGGCGGGCGTTCTCGCGGTCGATCTTGTTGATCACCACGATTGGCTTCGCGCCGTTTTGCAGCGCTTTCTTGAGCACAAACTTCGTCTGCGCCTGCGGGCCGTCGTGCGCGTCCACCACGAGGAGCACGCCGTCGATCATCTTCATGATGCGCTCCACTTCGCCGCCGAAATCGGCGTGACCGGGAGTGTCCACGATGTTCACATGGTAGTCGTGCCACTTGAAGGCCGCGTTCTTGGCCTTGATGGTGATGCCCTTCTCTCGCTCGAGGTCCATCGAGTCCATGATGCGGATCTCGGTGGCCTTGGCTTCGTTGGCCCGGAAGGTCCCCGCCTGCTTGAGAAGTTGATCTACGAGGGTGGTCTTGCCGTGATCGACGTGAGCGATAATGGCGATGTTTCTGATGTGTTCCATGTCTATGTCCTGATATTGGTCGGCGTGCAAAGGGCGCGGAATATGGGGGCGATGGGCGGGGGCGTCAACGAATATGCCCGTGACTTTTGGATGGCTCGGTTGGGAAAGCGGTTGACCGCACCGAACTCATCCCGTAGTCACTCGCCCCTCACTTTACTCACCACGATTTATGGGACAACAATCCAACAAGATTCAGAAACGCCGCCGCCGCCTCGCTTATCTCGAACGCCAGAAGCTGAAAGCGAAGGCTGCCGCGACCGCCAAGCCGGCCAAAAAGAAGGCCGCTCCCAAGAAGGAGAAGCCAGTGGAAGCAGCCGCCGAGTAACGGCCTGCCGTTTCAGTTTAGCGTCGGGCTAGAGGCCCCGGCGCTTCCTCATGCGCTACCTGATCGTTGACGGGCATAGCGTCATTTTCGCGTGGCCGGAATTGCGCAAGCTCCACGGGCGCCGAACCTTTTTGGCGCGTGATGAATTGATCAAAACGCTCACCTCGTATCAGGACGCCAGCAGCGTGCGGGTGGTCGTGGTCTTCGATGGGAAGGGTGAGAAATCCAACGAGGATTCGAGCCCGGGCGGCATCCAGGTTTTCTACTCCGCCGCCGGGCAGACAGCCGACGCGATCGTCGAGCGCCTCGTCGCCAAATATGCCAGCCAGCACGAGATCACCGTGGCGACAGACGATCACATGGAGCAGCAGACGGCGACCAGCTTCGGCGCGCTCGTTGTCTCAGCGGAAGGTCTGCGCGCCTGGCTCGAGGACGCGGAAAATGATCTCCGGCGCCAGATCAAGGCCCACCGTCGGAAGCTTTAAACGGTCGGCTTCGACCCGGACTGCTCCTTCAGCAGATCGCGGATTTCCATGAGCAGTTTCACGTCGTCCGGCACCGCCGCCGGTTCTGCAGGCGCGGCTTCAGCCTGCTTTTTTGCCAGGCGCATCAGGAGGTTTATCGGCTTGATCACGAGGAAGAAAATCACCGCGGCCAAAATCAGGAAGGCGAGGACCGCATTGATGAAGGCACCGACGCCGATCGGTCCGAGGCGAACTGTGGAAAAATCCGGCTGACCACCCACCGCGCCGATGAGCGGCGTGATCAGATCCTTAACCACGGATTCCACAACTTTTCCGAAAGCGGCCCCGATGACGACGCCCACCGCGAGGTCGACGACGTTGCCCTTGAGGACGAAAGATTTGAATTCGCTCGCGATCGATTTGATTTCCATGGGCCGATGATCTAGGGCTTCGCTGCCCAGTGGTAAAGCCCGCGCGCACGACGCAGCCACATTCTCCCGGCGGCAAAACCATTTGCGGCACGCACGCCTTTCGCTACGATCTCCACCCCCATGACTTTCCAAGCGCAGATCGATCAGGACTTGAAGGAGGCCATGAAGGCCAAAGACGCCGAGCGACTCGGCGTCATCCGCATGCTCAAAGCGGCTCTCAAAAACGCCTCCATTGAAAAGGGCGGCATCAGCTTCGAACTCGACGACGCCTCCGCCATCGCCATCGTCCGCAAGGAACTCAAGAAGCGGCAGGACTCGGTCGAGAGCTTTGAAAAAGGAAATCGCCCGGAGCTCGCGGCCAAGGAAAAATCCGAGGCGGTCCTCCTCGCCAAGTATCTCCCCCAGCCTCTCAGCACCGAGGAAATCAGCGCGCTGGTCGCCGCCGCGATCCAAGAAACCGGAGCGACCTCCAAAGCCCAGATGGGCGCGGTCATGAAACTCGCCAACGAACGCGCCGTCGGCCGGGCCGATGGTAAAGCCTTGAGCGCTGCCGTCAGCGCCGCCCTTTCCTAAAACTCTATGGTCTCCGCAATCATCGTCGCCGCCGGCAGCAGCCGCCGCATGGGCTTCGACAAACTCTTCGCCAAACTCGACGGCAAACCCGTCCTCTGGCATTCCATTCAGGCCTTCAGCGAAACCAAGGAGGTCGATGAAATCCTCATCGTCACTCGTGAAGACCAGATGGATCTGGTCGAGCACCTCGTCGCCACGGAGCGGATGGAAAAGGTCACGAAAGTGATCAGCGGCGGCGCCGAGCGGCACATCTCGGTCTGGAACGGCCTGCAGGCCGTAGACAGCAAGGACAGCGCATTCATCGCCATCCACGACGGCGCCCGCCCGCTCGTCACGCCCAAGCTCATCAAGGCGTGCATCGACCTCGCCGAAACCCACGGCGCCGCGTGTTGCGCCTCGCAGATTCCCGACACCGTGAAGCGCGCGAGCGTGGAGCAGATGGTCACCGAGAGCGTCGAGCGCACGGGCCTTTGGGCGATGCAAACACCGCAGGTTTTCAGCAGTGGCCTCATCCTCCAGGCCTACGCCGCGCTCATGGCCAAGCACGAGATGGTCACCGACGAAGTCTCCGCCGTGCAGAAGCTCGGCAAGAAAATCGCCCTGCTCAAGAACGACGACTGGAACATGAAGATTACCTTCCCTCACGACCTCGAACTCGCCGAGCACGTCCTCGATTTGCGCCGCAAAAAAACCGCTAAGTCTGCGAAGGCGCGCCCGATCACTCACTGATGGATTTCCCTTATCGCCTGACCAAGCTGCCCAACGGCGTCCGGATCGCCTCGGTCGAGATGCCGTACATGCGCAGCGCCAGCTTGGGTGTGTGGGCGGCGGTGGGCGGACGCCACGAGTCTTCGGCGCAAAGTGGCATCTCCCATTTCATCGAGCATTTGCTCTTCAAGGGCACCAAGCGACGGACGGCGAAGAAGATCACGGAATCCGTCGAAGGCCTCGGCGGTTACCTCAATGCCTTCACCACCGAGGACCATACCTGCTACTACGCCAAAGCCAGCGCCCAGCATCTTCCCGAGCTCTGCGATGTGCTCGGCGACATGTATCTCGACAGCCAGTTTTGCCCGCAGGAGATCGAGCGCGAGCGCGAGGTCATCCGCGAAGAGATCCTCATGTATCGCGACCAGCCCAGCCAGCACGCGCAGGAGTTGCTCACCGCCACGATGTGGCCCGATCATCCGCTCGGTCGCCCGCTCACCGGCACCGTGGAGAGCATCAGCGGGCTGAAGCGTGCGCACTTCCTCGATTTTCGCCAGCGCCACTACAGCGGCAACACCACCATCGTGACCGTCGCCGGCCCCGTCTATCACGAGCGCGTCGTCGAGCTACTCAAGCCTGTCTTCAGCCGCGTCGGGCGTGGCCGCGCCCAGCACTTCGTCCGCAGCCGCCATCACGAAAACGGTCCCGCGCGCGTCTCGCTCTACACGCAGGACACCGAGCAAACGCACCTCGCGATGGGCTTCCACGCCTTTGGCCGCGCCGATGAGCGCCGCTACGCCCTCAAGCTCCTGAGCGTCATCCTCGGCGAAAACATGAGCTCGCGCCTTTTCCAGAAACTGCGCGAACGCCACGGCTTTTGCTACAGCGTGCAGACTAGCATGGTCACGCTCGCGGAGACCGGCTCAATCCACGTCTATGCCGGTCTCGACCCGGGAAATCTGGAGAAAGCCGTCCGCATGATCCTCCGCGAACTGGAGAACATCTGCGCCAAGGCTCCGGGCAAAACCGAGCTGAAAAAGGCGCAGGACTACACCATCGGGCAAACCTTCATGGGCCTCGAATCCACCTCGAATCAAATCATGTGGATGGGCGAGAGCATCCTCGGCTACGGCAAGGTCCTCGACCCCGCCGAGATCGAGCGCAAGATCCTTACCGTCACGCCGCAGGACATCCAGCGCGTCGCCTGCCACTGCCTGAACAAAGTGCGCCTCGGTCTCGCCGTCGTCGGCCCGCTGAAGGACGAGGAAAAGATCCGTAGTTGGGTGGCGTAGATTCGCGCGGGTTCCGCAAGGCGCGACCTGCGGCGGCAGATTGTGATCGCGCGCCTTCGAGCGGACCACCCTCCGCCAACGCTCTCTTGCCACCCTGCAGCCATGCGCTCAGGTTGAGACATCCCCATCGCCTCCTATGAGCACCAAGCGCATCATCGATCTCGCCCACAAATTCTCGAAACCCTACCGCGTCACCAACGGCAAGAAGTTCCGCCTCAAGGATGTGGACCCCGGCGATACGGGCGACCTGAAATCCGAGGACAAGCCGCGCGCGAAGGAAGCGCTGCAGACCGGCGTCCAGGCGCTCGTGGAACTCCAGGACAAACTCTACGCGCAGGATCGCTGGTCGGTGCTGCTCATCTTTCAGGCGATGGACGCAGCGGGAAAAGACGGCACGATCAAACACGTCATGTCCGGCATCAATCCGCAGGGCTGCCAGGTTTCTTCGTTCAAGGCTCCGACGAGCGAGGACCTCGATCACGACTACCTCTGGCGGTGCATGAAGCAGCTCCCGGAGCGCGGACGGATCGGCATCTTCAATCGCAGCTACTACGAGGAAACGCTCGTCGTCCGCGTGCATCCCGATTTCCTCGCGGGGCAAAAGCTGCCGCCGGAATGCGTGACCAAACACATCTGGGACGAACGCTTTCAGGACATCCGCAGCTTCGAGCGCTATCTGCATCGCAACGGAACGATCGTCCGGAAATTCTTCCTCCACATCTCCAAGGACGAGCAGCAGAAGCGCTTCCTCGAGCGGCTCGATCAGCCGGAGAAGCATTGGAAATTCTCCCCGAATGACGCCAAAGAGCGCGGCTTCTGGGACGACTACATGAAGGCTTACGAGGAGATGATCCGCGCGACCGCGACGGAAGATTCGCCGTGGTATGTCGTGCCGGCGGATAACAAGTGGTTCACGCGCGTGATCGTCGCCTCCGCGGTGATCGACGCTCTCACCTCGCTCAATCTGCACTATCCGAAAGTCAGCGCCGCCCAGCGCCAAGGCCTCGCCGAGGCGAAGAAAGCCCTGCGCGCCAGCATGTGAACACAATGACCAGGAGCTATCCCCGCTGCCCCATCCGCGTGAGCAGCGCCACGGCTTCGCTCCACTCCACTTCGTGTGGCAGCCGCTGGCTCTTCGCGGCCAGCGCGGCGACGGCGCCGGCGGCTTCGCCCATCGCGGTGGCGTTGCCCGTCACGCGGTAGCTGGCGTGGGCGATGAAGTCGCCGCTGATACAGCGCCCGGCCATCATCAGGCCATCCACGTCTGACGCGATCAGGGCGCGCAGCGGAATGTCGTAGGGCTTCACCTTCACCCCGGCGTTGGTGTAGGCGGTCGTTTTGTTCATCTCGGCGGAGAGCGCGTGGATATCGACGGAGAAAGTCGGGCGTACCACGGCGTCGGCGTGCCGCGCACCGGCGATGACGTCGTCCTTGGAAACCACGTAACGCCCGCGGATGCGCCGCCCGTCGCGCACGCCGATCTGCTCGGCAGTGGCGACGAGTTGCAGCCCTTCCCAGATGCCGCCGAGTCCGCGCAGGCCGTTGACGATGCGGTTCATCTCGCGGCGGGCGCGCACGGTCGCCGCGGTCACTTCCGCGGCGTCAAAGGGCTTGATCCCGTATTCGTGGTTCATCATCACGAGCAGCAGATTATCGCGCACCTGCCAAAGCGTGGGTTTGATGTAGGACGGGAAGGAGCCTGCACGCTTGATCTCCGCGAGGAAGTTCAGCGCGGTGCGGAGAAAGGAACGGCGATCGATCTGGCCAAACGTGAAAATGTGGAGGTCGTGTTTAATGGCGGGATGTGGTCTTAAGGTTGCGCGGAAAACTTTGGTTCGCCGAGGTGCTTCGTGAAAAAGGCCGCGGCGATCTCGACCGTCTCATCGCACCACGGCTGGCTCATCCAAAAGGGATGCGGCGCGTTCTTGAGCGTGTGCAAAGCGGTTTCGATGCCGAGCGCGCGCAGCTTCTCCTGCATCTCGGCGCGACCGACCTTCAGCGTGTCTTTTTCCCCCTCGATGAAAATGATCGGTGGCACGCCCGGGCGGACGTGGGTGATCGGGGAGATTTCTGCGAACAGCGCCGGTTTCTCCACCAACGTCGCGCCGACGAACGCCGCCACGGCATCGCTCGTCTTCTGCAAATTCGCCGCCGTGAAATCCTGCGTCGCCGCCATCACGATCGCCGCCTTGACCGCGCTCGATTGCTCCTTATTCGGACCCTCGCCTTCAAACTCCGGCTTGCCCGTGGTCATCGCGAGCAGGCCGCTGAGCTGTCCGCCCGCCGAACCGCCCATCACGCCGATGCGCGCGGGGTCGATTTTCAACTCCGCGGCATGCGCGCGCAGGTAGCGGACGGCGGCTTTGCAGTCATGCAGCGCCGCGGGATACTTCGCTTCCTGCGCCAGCCGATACGCTACGATGCCGGTCACGAAACCGCGCGCCGCGAGCCGCTCCATCATCGGGCGATCCGAATCGATCTGCCGCGCCTTCCAGCCGCCGCCGTGGATGTCGAGGATCGCCGGATACGCGCCCGGCTTGTCCGGCACGTAAAGCGTGAGCGTCACCGTGTGTTCGGGATAAACCGCGACCTCCTTCGTCACGAGCGTGAATCCCGGCGGCGTCTCCGGCAGGACCTTCTGCCACTTGGGTTTCGCCGGCGTGGCGGATGGCGTCGCCGGGGCTTGAGCGAATGCGGAAAGCGCGCCGATCATCGGCAGGACGAGGATCGCGGTGAGCATGGAGAGACGAGTGGGTTTCATGAGGAAAGAGCGGCCGAGGAGTTACTGCGCAGCCGAACCCGCTCGTGGGGTGAAGGTTTTCGCATCGAGGACTTCGCCCGCGAAATTCTTCAACGCCACGCGCAGCTCCCGCGGCGCGCGGCGGAAGGTGAGCAGGATGAAGTGGTCCTCGCTCTTAAGGAAGGCGGACTTCGGGTCGGGGTAAGGCGTGCCGGTGCCGCCGACGCTCGTGTTGTAATAAGTCATGCCATCCACTTCCGCGCGCTCGGCGTAGTAGCCAAAGCCCGTGATCGCCAAACTCCCCTGCCCGATCATCCGCCCCCACTCGCCGCCTTCCAGACCGCGCACCGCCGAGTTCCGCTCGTTGTAGAACGTGATCACGTAGGGCTGGCGGCTCGCCGCTATCAACTCCCGATACCAACCGAATTGCGGCCCATCCTTCTTCGGCGAGTGACACGTCTGCCACGTCGTGCCCTGGTCGCTGAGGTGATTGAGATCGAGCGCGATAAAACGCACTCCGAACTCCGCGACGTCAAAGTGCCATTTCCACTCGTCGCCCGGCAGCGCGAAAAACTCGCGGAACGCCGTCGCATCGACGTCATAGACTGGCTCCGCAGGAGGCCTCGCACCGCGCGGACGAATCTCCCGGTCGTGATTCCCGAGCAACGGCAGCCACGGCGTCGTGGCGAAGAGCTGCGGGTTGAGGGCCACCAAATTGGCGAAGGCGCTCGTGTCATTCGACGGCACTGGATGGCCGCTGTGCAGCGCAGGGATGTGATCGCCTGCGCTGATCAGCAGATGCGGCTTCTCGGCGAGCACCGCGTCGCCCCACCAGACTTTGGCGAAGCCCGCGTTTGCAATCACCGCCACGCGCAGTTCCTCCGTCGGATAGCATTGAACCGCGTGGACGGCAGAACTCTGCGGGCCGGAGCGCACGCGATAGTGGATCGTCGCGTTGCGCTCGACGAACGGGATCTCGAGGTGATGGAACTTCACGGGCTTCGTTCGGCGGACGCTCTGCCCAAGCGCTGGCGTGTCTCCGAACTCGACGATGGAATCCAGCGGCTCCGAGGTTTCCCAATTGACCATGAGCCGCTGCGGCTGGTCCGTCTGATGGGTGAGCCAGAGGCGATGAATCTCTCCCGCCCGCGCCGTCACGGCCAGCAGGAGCAGAAGCGCAAAGCGGAGAAACATGAAATCGGGGCAACCGAGGCTCCGGACGCCGCGCTACTTCTTTTGAAGCTTCACCGCCGTGCCGAAGGCGAGGATCTCCGCCGCGCCCTGCATGACCTGCGAAGTCGTGAAGCGCATCCCGACGATGGCATCCGCCCCGACCTCGCGCGCCCGCTGGATCATCCGGTCGAGCGCCTGCTCCCGCGATTCGGCGATCATCTTCGTGTATTCCGTGATCTCGCCTCCGACCAGATTCCGCAGCCCGGCGAGGATGTCATTGCCGATGTGCCGCGCCCGGATCGTGTTGCCATACACGAGCCCGAGCGTTTCCGTGATCTGGTAATCGGCGAGTTCGTCCTGGGTGGTGATGAGCAGCTTCATTGTTTGATGTTCTTGTCGTAGTAGTCGTCTTCCTTGTTCTTCATCCGCTCGGCGATGACGTGGATCAGCAGGCAACCCATGCCGCCAAATCCGAGCAGGCCGATCAATCCGTAGGGAAACGCCGCGACCATGCCGACGATCATGGCGATCACCCAAATGGCGGCGATGATTCCGAGGAGCGTGAAACCGATAGCTTTCATGGTTGGTGAGTTTGGGGGAACTGCCCGCATTGCAACGAATGAACTGCCCATTGGCAAGGCACGAGGAGCGTCCATGTTCAGCGGTGATTCCACTCGCGGTTGGGCTTGGTCCAGCGGATGCGCGCGGCATACACGCTGTTGTCCGCGCCGGACGGATGGCCGGGCGGGATGACGATGTCCGGTCCCCAGGTCTGCATCCACTCGGCGACCGTCACCCACGTTTCCTGCTCGCTCACTTCGGTCACGCCGAAGTTGCCGAGCCGCGCCCCGCGCTCCGGCACGAGCACCCGCTCGGTGCGGCGGATCACGCGCAGCGTCTCCGGATCGACCTGCGCGATGAAAAGCGGCGCACGGTGGCGGAAGACGTGATCGTTGCCCGCGCCGGTGCGCGTGTAGACGAGATGGAGCGCGTCGCTGTGCGTCACCCAATGCTGCTGCGTGTTGTAGTTGCCGAGTTCGGTGCCGTCGTCCCACAGCCATTTGCGCGGTTCGTCGAAGCGCAGCCCATCCGCGCTCGTCGCCACGTAACCCGCGCGATCATTGCGCATGGTCAGGAAATAGCGGCCCGCAAACTTCGTCAGCGACGGTTCGTAAAGGCCGCGCTCGATCGGCACCATCAGTTCGCTGCCGTGCTCGCGATAGGTCAGTTTGGTGCCGTCGAAGCCGCAGCGCACCACCGTCGTCCGATACTGCTTCTGCTCGCGGTTCTTGAAATAGATCGGCAGCAGGATGTCGCCGTCCGGCAGATCGACGCGCTGCACCGAACCCGCCCCGGCGCTTTGGAACTTCGCCGCGGCCGGCATGACGAGCGTCGTCCACGGCGTCCAGGTCTTCGCCGCGGCGTCGTAGATCGCGTAACTCGTTTCGCGGTCGCGCTCGTGGATCACCTTGTCGCCGCGGTAGCGCACCGTCTGGCCGATGCCGAGCAGCTTGCCGGACTTCGCATGCCACTTCGGCGTGAAGTCGCACGTCGCCACCACCGCGCCGTCCGCTTCGCTCCGCCGGCCAAGCGTGTCGGGGTGCTCGCGTGGGCCCGACCATGTTTGGCCGAGGTCATCGGTCCGCATTTCATTCAGGGCGAAGAAGACGTCGCTGCCTGTGAGGAGCAGCTTCTGCATGGTCAGCACGACGCTCGGCGTCGCGCCCGGAATCGCGCCCGCGCGCGGATGCACCCAGCATGTCTGGCCGTCGTAGCCGCGGTGGATGGTGTCGAGTTGCAGCGTGAAAGTGGCGGCGGATTTCGCCCGCGGCGGCTGGATGAGCAGTTCGTCGAGCACGCGCTCAATGGTGCGGTCGTTGGGCTGGCCATCGATCTTGCGCTTGAGCAGATACGCCTGCCCCTGCTCGGCGCCGGGACGCCAGTCGAAGGTCATGTCGGCGCGCAAATCCATGCGGCCTTTCGTCTGGATGTCCCAGTAGTCCCGCAAGCCGCGCACGGCGTAGAGCACGGTCGTGAGATCGGCAACGTGGCAGCTCTTCACCGCGCCGAAGTAGTGCTGGTAAGCCATGCGCACGGGATTGCTCTCCGGCGTCTGCGCGAGGTTCGCGCCGATGGCCAGCCCGCTCGGCACCGAGCCAATCTCGCGCCCGACGAAGACCACCGGACCCGGCCAGTCGCGCACCACTTCCAGCGCCGACTCCGCGTCGCGCTGGAAGTTCACGTTGCCGAGCTTCAGGTCATCGCGCGGCGGATCACCGACGAAGTTCCCGCCCATGCAGACCCACGTCTTCACCTTGCGCCGGATCAGTTCCACGCCGCTCGGGCGTTCGTCGGAAGCCGGCACGCGCAGCAGGTTCCGTAGGTTGGTCAGGTAGCCCACAGTCACCACGACCACCGAGCCATCCGGCTGCTTTTCCAAAACGTCGCGATAGATTTGCGTCGCGTCCGGCACATCCGCGCCGGGTTTGAAGTCATTCGCGAAGTCCTCGCCAATCCGCCGCGTGAACTTCGACGGCTCCAGCACTCCCCCGCCCTTCACCATGCCGAGCGGCAGGTCGGGCCGGCGGTAGTAGGTATTGATCGCGTCCACCGCCGCCGCCGACCACGGATCACGCGCGCTCACCACCGTGGCGAGGATCTCGCATTCGCCGCGATCCGCGAGCGCATGCAGCACCGCCATCGCGCCCGCGTCGTCGCAGTCCGTCATCATGTCGGTGTCGAAGAACACCTTCACCGGCGCGGCTTCAGCCGCCGCGAACGCGAGCAGGAAAAGCAGCACGCCGACGAGCGCACGGCGGCCCACCGGCCTCATGGCAACTGCGCGAGTGGGTTCTGGCGGTTCGCCAGCGGGAAAGTGACGCGCTGGCCGCCGAGGCGGTGCGACTCGAAGACCGCGCAGATCATCTCCACGACCAGCCGTCCATCCGCCGCGCTGCAGAGCGGCTCGCGGTCCTCGCGGATCGCCGCGATGAGATCGCGCCCGGGGAGCAGGTGATCGCCGGTTTGCGACCTCACATCCAGCAACGGCTCCGGCTGGCCGAGTCCGGCAGAAGTGATCGGCGTCCACGCCCGCGGCTCCATCACCGGGTCAAACGGATTGCCCGCGAGCAGATGCGCGAGCGGCTGCTCGTCGATCCGCAGATCGATCACGCTCTTCGTGCCGATGAGTTGCAGACCAAAGCCCGCCGCCTTGTCGCCCGCATTCGCGATCGAATCGAAGAACACCGGCACGCCGCGCTCCGTCTCGTAGCGCGCATGCACCTCATTGCCCGCGAGCGGTCCCACGCCTTCCGCGCCCTCCTTCACATCGGCCTTCGTCGCCGGCTTGCCGTCCTGCAGCACCGTCGCCGTGCAGGCCACGGGTTTTCCGGCAAAGAACGCCGCCAAATTCAGCAGATGCGAGCCGAGCACCCACAGGTCCAGCGAACCCCCGCGCGCGTCTTCTTTCCCGCGGCAGCGGATCTCGAGCAGCTTGCCGAGCGTGCCGTCGGCCACCAGCTTCTCCACCGCGGGCAGCGCGGGGTGGTAGCGATTGCGATGCGCGATCGCGAGCTTCACGCCAGCCTTGGTGCAGGCCGCGACAATCTCATCGGCCTCCGCGGGCGTGCGGCAAAAAGCCTTCTCGATGTAAATCCCGCGCACTCCCGCCGCGATTGCCGCCAGCGCCACTTCGCGATGCAGCTCGATGTTGCGCATGCCGATCGCGACGACCTCCGGCTTCGCCTTGGCGAGCATCTCGCGGTAGTCGGCAAAACCGACCGTCACCTTCAGCTTCGCGAGCGCCTTCTCCAGCCCGGCGGGGTTCAGGTCCGCCACGCCCACGATCTCCGTCTCGGGCAGCTTCAGCCACATCGTGTCGAGCCCGTGCCCATAGTCGCCCTTGCCGGTGTGACCGATGATCCCGACGCGGGTCTTACGCGCGGGTTCCGCCGCGTGGGCGGCAAAGGCGAGACCAGCGGCGGCAGTAGTGGTGAGGAAATGGCGGCGATTCATGGCGTGATGGGAGGTGAGCGGTTGGGGCGTGGTGGAAAAATCGATCGTTGTCATCCTGAGCGCAGCCGCAGGAACTCGCATGTCCCTCTTCCTCTGCCGTCCCGATTCCATGAGCGACCACGCCCGGCCTGCTGCGCGGGTGAGAAAGAAAGAAGATGGAGGTCCTTCGACTTCGCTCAGGATGACAGATTTGGATTTTCCGAGCACTGCCTAGCGTTTGGCGGGTTTGAGCTGTTTGTCGAAGTATTCCAGCAGCGCCGCTTCCGCCTTCTCCGCGTCGGCGCCTTTGAAGCCGTGCCCCGCGCCCGGCAGCGTGAGCAGTTCCGCCTCCACCGCGCTCGCTTTCAGCCGATCGATGAGCCACGTCGCCTGCTCGTAGGCCACATACTTATCCTCCGTGCCGTGAATGCAGAGCGTCGGCGCCGCGGCGGGCGTCACCCAGTAGAGCGGGCTGCCCACGATGTGCTCGCGAAGCTTCGTTGAGAGATCGCCGCCGAAAAAGAGCGGCAGCACCTCCGCCGCATCCACACTGGCGCCGTAGGATTTCGTGAGATCGCTCGGGCCGTAGTAATTGACCACGCACTTCACCGCGCTCGACTGGTCGAGATTCCCCTCGCCCTCAAATTCCTTCACGCCCGCCGTCACGCCGAGGAACTGCGCGAGATGCCCGCCCGCCGAGCCACCCGTAGCGCCGATGCGCGCCGGGTCCACGCCATACTTCGCCGCGTTCGCGCGCAGCCAGCGCACCGCCGCTTTGCAATCATGCACCGCAGCCGGAAACGGAAATGCCGGCGCCAGCCGATACGTCACCGTGATGGCCACATACCCGCGCTGCGCGAGCGTGAGGCAGAGCTTGTCGTAGCTCTCGCGCTTGCCTGCACGAAAGCCGCCGCCGTGGATGCAGACGATCGCGGGAAAAGGCCCCGCGCCCGTCTTGGGCCGCGCCACATTCACCTGCAGATGCTGTCCGTCGGGATTGGCAAACTCGATGCCCGTCTCGAAGACCACACCCTCCGGAACCACGGGATCAACCGCACGCAGCGGGAGAGCGAACAAGGCCAGGGCGACAACGGTAAAGAGAGCACGCATAGGGAGGGATGGGTGAAGACACGCGGAGACGCCCCGGACAAGCCGCCAGCCCGGGCGAATCTTGGGAAGTATTCGCTCGACCGGCAGCGATTCCTTTCCGATCACCGACTCCACATCCCACTGGCTCCGAGATCAAAGCGCGTGCAACTATTCTGGGCGCCGCGGTTTCCTCGTGGCGATCCTGCCATGAAGCGTTTGCCCTTTCTCCTCACTCCCCTGCTGGCGCTAGCCTCCACGCTGCGCGCGGCGGAAGACCCGGCGGCGCTTTTCGTCCGGCGCGTGCTGCCGCTGCTGCAGGAGAAGTGCCTAGCCTGTCATGGCAAGGACGAGTCGAAGATCAAGGGTGACCTCGATCTGCGGACGCAGGCGGCGACGCTGAAAGGCGGCGAGAGCGGCGACCCGGCGGTCGTCGCGGGGCAACCGGAGAAGAGCCCGCTGTATCTCTCGGTCACGCGGCAGCATGCGGATGATTGGGAGCCGATGCCGCCGAAGGAGGCGGACAAACTCACCGCGGAGCAGATCGGCTGGATCAAGGAATGGATCGTCGGCAGTGCGCCGTGGCCGGACGAGGCAAGAGCGCAGGCCATCGCGCAAGCGAACGCGGCGAAGTGGTCGGCCGAAGACGGCATGCCGATGAAGACCAGCGGCGGGCTCGCGCCGGAGTGGACGAATCGCAAATACAAGCCGGAGGGGTTGTGGGCGTATCAGCCGGTGAAGAAGCCGGCGGCGCCCGGCGCGGGAGGGAATCCCATCGACGCCTTCCTTGCGGCCCGGATGCCCGCCGATCTGGCGCCCGCACCCGCCGCCGACGCGCGCACTTTCATCCGCCGCGCGACCTTCGACCTCACCGGCCTGCCGCCGACGCCCGAGGAGGTGGAGACTTTCGAGCGGGAATCAATCGCCCAGCAGCCATCAGCCATCAGCAATCTCCTCACCCGCCTGCTGGCCTCGCCGCACTACGGCGAACGGATGACGCAGCACTGGCTGGACGTAACGCGCTACGCGGACAGCAGCGGTTTCGCCAATGACTACGAACGCGGCAATGCCTGGCGCTACCGCGACTATGTCGTGCGCGCTTTCAATCGCGACAAACCTTACGACCAGTTCATCCGCGAGCAGATCGCGGGCGACGAAATCGCGCCCCACGACCCGGAGATGCTGGTAGCCACAGGCTTCCTGCGCATGGGGCCGTGGGAGCTGACCGGGATGGAAGTGGCCAAGGTGGCGCGTCAGCGGTTCCTCGACGACGTGACCAATGGCGTCGGCGAAACATTCCTTGCCCACTCGCTGCAATGCGCGCGCTGCCACGATCACAAGTTCGATCCCGTGCCGACGCGCGACTATTATTCGATCCAGGCGGTCTTCGCGACGACGCAACTCACCGAGCGGCCCGCACCCTTCCTGCCCACGGAAAACACGGCCGGCTTTGAGGAAAAGAAATATCTCGAAGCGCGGACCGCGGAGTATACCGCCACCCTGAGCGCGCTCGATGCGAAGCTGCTCGTGCACGCGGAGAAGTGGTTTGCGGAAAAGAAGCTCGACCGGGCCGCGTGGGATCAGGCCGTGGCGGCGGCGCGCGGGGACGGACCCGACGGCGAGAAGAAGGGCGGGCGTGGACGGAATCTCACCGGCGTCTTCGACAAGGCGCGCTCGGCGCTGCAAAAGCAGGGACTTCCCGAGGGGCGGTATCCGCCGAAGCTCGTGGGCTTCGCGCCCCAGGACTACGGCAACGAACGCGTGGCCCGCAAAGGTTTGGAGCGGCTCAAGTGGGAGTTGGAACGCTACGAGCCGTTTGCCTACGGCGTTTACAACGGTCGCACGCCGCAGGTGACTTCGGTGTATCAGCCGATCCGGATGCCGCAGAATAGGATGCAGAACGGGGAACTCGAAGAGACGTGCATCCTGACGGGGGGCGATCCGTTTGGCGCGGGTGAAAAGGTCAAACCGGGCGTGCTCAGCGTGGTGAATGACGGGGCGTCCGCGATTCCCGACGCCATCGAAGACCGGCGCCAGGTCTTCGCGGAATGGGTGGCCAGCGCGCAGAATCCGCTGACGACGCGTGCCATCGTGAACCGCGTGTGGCTCTGGCATTTCGGCCAACCGCTCGCGGGCAACCCGAACAACTTCGGGAGCACGGGTAAGAAGCCCACGCACCCGGAGTTGCTCGACTGGCTCGCGGCGACGTTTGTCGAAAAGGGCTGGCGCTTCAAGGAGCTGCACCGGCTCATCATGACCAGCGAGGCGTATCGCCGAAGTGCCGCGCACCCCGACCGGAAGGTGCTCGCGGAGAAAGATCCGACCGGCACGAGCTATGCCGTCTTTCAGCCGCGCCGGCTGAGCGCGGAGGAGCTGCGCGACGCCATGCTCGCCGCGACGGGTGAACTCAACCGCACGCTTGGCGGCATCCCGAACCGGCCGGAGATCAATCTCGAAGCCGCGCTCCAGCCGCGGCAGGTCATGGGCACCTTTGCCTCGGCCTGGGTGCCGAATCCCCGGCCCGCGCAGCGCCATCGCCGCTCGCTCTACGCGCTGAAATTGCGCGGCCTCACCGACCCGATGCTCGAAGTCTTCAACGCGCCCGCGCCGGACTTCTCCTGCGAGCGGCGCGAGGCGAGCACGGTGACGCCGCAGGTCTTTAGTCTCTTCAACGGGCAAAGCAGCCACGCCCGGGCCCTGGCGCTGGCTCATCGCGCGGTGCAGGAAACGCGGAGCGATGAAGAGGCCGTCGCCCGCTGTTTCCAACTCGCGTTTTCCCGCGCCCCCAGCGCCGACGAATTACAAAGCTGCCTCACCCACTGGCGCGGCATCACCACGCTGCTCGGCGACGCGCCACCCACCGTGCCTCGGCCCCCGCTCGAAGTGCGCCGCGATGCGGTCGAGGAAAACACCGGCGAGAAGTTTTCCTTTCAGGAGAAGCTGCACGCCTACGCGGACTTCGTGCCCGATCTTCAGCCCGCGGACGTTCCGCTGCGCACCCGCGCCCTCGCCGATGTCTGCCTCGCGCTCCTGAATTCCAACGAGTTTGCCTATGTCTACTAAGCCATTCTTCCCCTGCGCCGGTGGTCGGGTGCTGCACGCGCCGACGCGCCGCGAATTCCTCTACAGCCTCGGCGCGAGCCTCGGCAGCGTGGCCTTCACCTCCCTGCTCGCCGCGGAGGAAAAAAAGAATCCGCTCGCGCCCAAAGCCGGTCATCTGCCCGCCAAGGCGAAGCAGGTCATCTTCCTGATGATGGAAGGCGGACCGTCGCACATCGACACCTTCGACCCGAAGCCGAAGCTCGCGGAGATGCACCTCCAGGAGTTCGTGCGCGAGGGGAAGCAGAAATCCGCGATGGAAAGCGGCAAGCGCTATTACGTGAAGAGCCCGTTCCAGTTTGCGAAGCACGGCCAGAGCGGCGCGGACATGGCGGAAAACTGGACGCACCTCGCGCGCGTCGCCGACGAGCTGTGCTTCTTCCGCGGCTGCTCCGTGGACAGCGTGAATCATCCGACCGCGATGTATCAGATGAATTGCGGCAACCGCTTCGGCGGCGATCCCGGCCTAGGCGCTTGGGTGAACTACGGCCTCGGCACCGTGAATCAGGATCTCCCCGGCTTCATCGTGCTGCCCGAGATCAGCTATCCGCAGGGCGGCGCGGCGAACTGGAGCAACGGCTACCTGCCCGCGAGTTTCCAAGGCACGCCGCTGCGCGCGAAAGGCTCGCCGATTCTCGACCTCACGCCACCCGCCGGCGTGAGCGAAGCGCGCCAGCGCCAGAATCTCGACCTCATCGCCAAGCTTAACACCGCGCACGCTGCGGAGCATCCCGGCCACGACGAACTCGCCGCGCGGATGGACAACTACGAACTGGCCTTCCGCATGCAGATGCAGGTGCCCGAGACGCTGGACCTCTCGAAGGAAGATGCGCAGACCAAGGAACTCTACGGCATTGGAAAAGACGCGACCGACGCCTTTGGCCGCAAATGCCTGCTCGCCCGCAAGCTCATCGAAAAGGGCGTGCGCTTTGTGCAGCTCTACAACGGCACATGGGACAGCCACGACTACATCGAGCGCGCCCACGGCAATCTCGTGCGCGGCGTGGATCAACCGATCGCCGCGCTCATCGCCGACCTCAAACAACGCGGCCTGCTCGAGAGCACGCTCATCGTGTGGTGCGGCGAATTCGGCCGCACGCCCGACAACGGTGTCCGCGGCGGCACCGCCTACGGCCGCGACCACAATCCCAACGCCATGACCATCTGGCTCGCCGGCGGCGGCTGCAACGCCGGCCACACCATCGGCGCGACGGACGAACTCGGCATGATGGCCGTGGAAGACAAAGCGCACGTCCGCGATTTCCACGTGACGCTTCTGCGCCTGCTCGGGCTCGATGACAACAAGCTCACCTTCTACCACGCGGGCCGCTTCAAGCAGCTCAGCCAGTTCGGCGGCACCGTGATCAAAAGCCTAATCGCCTAGATCAGCCAGCCAGCATCCGGCCCACCCCCTTCATCGTGTCGGTCTGGCGCTGATGCACGAAGTCCATGGTCTTCTTGTGGCGGCGGTTTATGGGGGACTATCGCGACGGAGTTGGGCTGATGCGGGACTTCGCCAAATAGCTGCTCAAGGTCTCGAGGTTTTTGGAAAAGACTTCGCTGGCGATGTAGAGCTGCCCGAGCTTGAACTTCGGCTGCCCGACGATCATGCCGCCCGCGTAGGTGCTGATCCAGCGACCTTCGGCGTCGAGTTCGCGGATGATCCGGCGCACGTCCTCCTCCTTCGCCGGCGGCGCGGCAGCCACGGCACCACGAGCTTTCGCGACCGTGAACGCCACTTCGATGGCGTCGAGCCGCGCGTCGATCTTCCACCCGTAGTGCTCGGGCAATTGCGCATCGTCGTTGGTGAGTTGGTAATCCCGCGTCATGTAGAGCGGCTGGTTGGTGCGGAGTTCGTAATAGCGCGCGAGAAGGCCATCTGGCAGGAGCGAGCGGCGGAGGTAGGCGAGTGCGGGCGGAAATGGCGCGAGATATTTCGCGTCGCCGGTGAGGCGATGGATCTGGAGCAACGTCTCCAGCACATCCATCGACTCGCGGCCCGCGATGGCCGGCGGCTCGAACTTTCGCGCCCACACCGGGCGCATCTTCGTGTCGTACTGCTGCGCCCAAGCGGGTTGCGGTTCGGGCATCTGCGCGAGAAGCAGGAAATCGCCGAGCTTCACCAGCGCATCGCGACAGGCCTTGTCCTGATAAATCTCCCAGCCATCGCGCAAAGTACGGGCGACCTGGCCGGCGAGATCGTCGTTCAGCGTCGGCAGGTCCCAGTAGTCTTTAATCCGGTTTTCCGTGCGCCAGTCGTAGTCGGGGAAACTCGCCTGCACCGCCGCCTGCGGCGCCACCGGCCCGAGCCAAACCTGCGGAAATGCGCCGCTGGGAAACTGCGCCGCGAGCAACGCCCTCCGCGCAAACTCCGACGCCTCGTGAATCTCGCGATGTTGGAACCCGAGCGCGCGATCCACGTGCATGAGCAGGCGCAGCGCGTTTTGCGAAATGCCGTCGTCGAGCGTGGAGTAATTCCGCCCACGCCCTTTGCCGTTGCGGTACTGCGCTACGAGCTTGCCCGCCGGATCGAAGTCGATCGCATTCGTCCACCCGCCCGAAGCCAGTTGTCCATAGACGAGCGCCTCCGCGGCCTCGCGAGCGGCTTCGAGATAGAAGGCATCGCCCGTCGCGGAATAGGCGCGGAGAAAGGCCAGACCGACCCCCGGCGTCCCGGGCGACTGCACCCAGACCTGCTCCGGTGTCGCCTTTCCCTCGCCCCACCGCTGGGTGAAATCGGGCGTGTAGTAATAGACATAGCCGCCGTGCGAAGCGGCCTTCGTGCGCAGGAAGGTCGCCGCTTTTTTCATCGCCGCCCGAGCGTCATCCGACAACGCCGGGTCGGCGCTGAAAGCGGACTGCGCAAAGAGCGCAAGGGCGCAACATGAAGCCAGCAATAGCCGATTTCCGGGGAGATACATGGCGGAGATTCTTTTCCGTGAACCGCGAATCCTCAAGCCGCCATCCTTGTCTGTGCCGGCGTCAAATCTCTAAGATTGCAGCCCTTGCCGGTTATAGAAACTGTCCCAGCATCTCCTCCATCAAACGTGAACCGCAAAACCACGAGCCCCGCCAGCAATAGTCCCGGCTACAGTTTGCCTGGGTCCCGATACGTCCTTGTTCTTGGGTTGAGCCTTGCCGCGACATCGGCTGCGCTGGCCGCAACCGAGGACACGAAAGCAACGATTTCGGCCTTCATTGACCAGACGTGCGTCGATTGCCACGACCCGGGTGAGCGTAAAGGCGGACTCGATCTCACGAAGGTGCCATTCGATCTCGCGTCCTCGGCTTCGCGCGCGAAATGGGTGCAGATACACGACCGCATCGAGAAGGGCGAGATGCCACCCGAGGCCGATGAACTTTCTCCCGAACGCCGCAAGGTATTGCTCTCGACACTCTCGAGGGCAATCGTGGCCACGGATCGGGCCGAGGTCGTCGTTCACGGGCGCGGACCGATGCGGCGGCTGAATCGTGAGGAATACGAAAACAACCTGCGTGATCTGCTGCAGATGCCCGCGCTCGACATCCGCGACATGCTCCCCGAGGACCGAACGCAGTACGGATTCAACAAATCCGCGACCGCGCTCGATATGTCGCGCGTGCAGCTCGCGGCCTACCTCGACGCCGCCGACGCCGCGCTCCGCCTCGCCATGGCCAGCGGCGAACAACCACCACCGGCGATGAGCTACCGCGCGCTGGCCACCAAGATGTTTCCCGAGGCGAACACCTTCGGCGAACGTGAGGCCATGTTTTACGCGCGGGATTCGAAAATGGTCCCGATCTCCGGAAAGGAACTCGCTGAAATCCGGAAAAACGAAAGCCACGATCCGGAGTTAGAGCTCGCGATCTTCCGCTCCGCGTCGTGGCCCTACTACGGCTATCCCCACGGCTTTGTCGCGAAAGCCGCGGGCGAATATCGGGTGAAATTCCAAGCGCGAGCCGTCCGGCAAGTGCGCGATTTCCGGCTCGTGCCGGCACCGGTTTCGCAAGCGATGACCTTCCGCGCGCGCGCACCCTCGGGCCCCGATGTCTCCGGCGATGTGCGCTCGACCGGCGGCACGCTCGACATCGCTCCCGCGGGCGACGTTTATGAAACCGTCGTGCGGCTGAAAGCTGGCGAGACCTTTGAATACAGCCTGCTCGGGCTGCCGGTGCCGCTGCCGATCACGATCAATGGCGGCCCGCTCTATTACGACTTCCCGCCCATGCCCGAGGGCGGACACCCCGGCGTGGCGTTTCGCTGGATCGAGATCACCGGCCCGATCGCGCCCACCGAGTGGCCACCCGTCTCACATCGCGTGCTCTTCGGCGATCTGCCAATTCGCAAGTCGGGCAAAGGCTCGCTGCCACTGGAAGTCGTCGCGCCCGAACCCGAGCAGGACGCTGTGCGGTTTTTCCGCGATTTCGCCAGCCGCGCCGCACGAGAACCCGTAGCTCTCGAGGCCCTGCAAATCTACGAGCAACTCATCCTCACCAAACTCAAAGCCGGCGCCCCCTTCGCCGAAGCCATGCTCGCCGGTTACAAGGCGTTCCTATGCTCCGGCCATTTTCTCTACCTGCGTGAACCGGAGCGTGGCGACGATCACTACGCCATCGCGGCGCGACTCTCGCATTTCCTGTGGAACTCCCGCCCAGACCCCACGCTCACCGCTCACGCGGAGAAGAAGGCGCTGCGCACACCGACCCTTCTCCGCGCGGAAACCGATCGATTCATCGACAGCGAAACCTTCGAGCACTTCGTCGCGAATTTCACCGACTACTGGCTTGAGCTGAAGGAACTGCGCCGCGACATCCCCGACCTGCGGCTCTACCCGGAATACCGGCTCGATGAATATCTCATCGCTTCACTCGGGGAGGAAACGCGGGCCTTTTTCACGACCATGGTGCGCGAGAATTTTCCCGCCACCGCACTGCTTGCGACCGACTTTGTCTTTGTGAATGACCGACTCGCTCGACACTACGATCTCGCTCCGGTCGAAGGTTCCCGCATGCGCCGGGTGCCGCTGCCGTCCGGCAGCCCGTATGGCGGTTTACTCACGCAGGGCGCGATCATGCGCGTGACTTCCAACGGCACCACTACTTCGCCGGTCATCCGCGGCGCATGGATCATGAAGCATCTCGTCGGCGAACCTCCTCCCCCACCCCCGCCGAGCGTGCCCGCCGTCGAGCCGGACATTCGCGGTGCCAAAAGCATCCGCGATCTCCTCGCGCTGCACACGAAAGAGGCGTCGTGCGCCACCTGCCACGCTCGCTTTGATCCGGTCGGGCTCGCCCTGGAGAGCTTCGATATCATGGGAGTGTGGCGCGATCGTTACCGCGGTCTGGAGAAGGGCGAACGCATCACCGGCATCGATCGCGCCGGACATGCCTTCGCCTACACCGTGGCGGAAGCGGTCGATCCGAGCGGGAAGCTGGTCGATGGTCGCGCCTTCAGAAACATCGCCGAACTCCGCGCCATCCTCGCCGCAAATCCCCGCCAACTCGCGCGCAATCTCCTTCACCAATTCACGGCCTACGCCACCGGCACACCCGTGCGCTTTTCCGATCGTGCGGACATCGAGCGCATCCTCGATGATTGTCAGCCGACCGACTATCGAATCCGCGATCTTCTCCGTGGTTTCGTCGCCAGCCGCATTTTCCTCGGCGAGGCCGGAAGCCAAGTCGCCAACAACTGATCGCCCATGAACGCGCCCCATCTCCCAAAGTCCGCCGTGAGCCGCCGCGCTTTTCTCCGCGGCCTCGGCGTGAGCCTCGCCCTGCCGATGCTCGACTGTATGCGACCGGGCTTCGCGCGCGCCGCGGAAACGCCACCACCGCGACGCTTGCTCGCGATTTCCAACAACCTCGGCGTGTTGCCGAAACCCTTCTTTCCACAAGCCTCCGGACGTGACTACGCGCTGTCGCCCTATCTCGAAGCACTCAGGGATTTCCGCAACGACTTCACCATCTTCAGCGGCCTTTCCCATCCCGGTGTGGTCGGCGGGCACTCCACGGAAAACTGCTTCCTCACCGCGGCGCGCGGGCCGACGAGCAGCGGCTTTCGCAATCAAATCTCACTCGACCAATTCGCTGCCGAAAAGCTCGGACAAGTCACGCGATTCCCCTCGCTCAACCTCGGCGTGAATATCGTGAAAGCGAACCGCAGCCTGTCCTGGACCCGCGACGGTGTGCTGCTGCCCGCGGAAGACAGCGCGCTCGCGCTTTACAAAAAGATGTTCGTGCAAGGCAGCGCGGCCGAGGTCGAGCAACGCCTGCGACAACTCCAGGAGCGCGGCAGCATCCTCGATGCGGTGCTTACCGAGACGCGCCAATTCAGCCGAGGCCTTGGCAACGATGATCGCGAGCGTCTCGACCAATACTTCACCTCGGTCCGAGAACTTGAAGAGCGCCTGCAGGTCGCAGGCGAATGGGAGCAGCGCCCCAAGCCGACCGTCGATCTCGCCCCACCTCGGGACATCCGCGACAACGCCCAGTTTCTGGAAAAATTCCGTCTCATGCTTTCGATGGCCGAGCTGGCGCTCGTCACCGACTCCACCCGCCTCGTCACGATCATGGTCGATGGCTTCGCCACGCCGGTCTTCGAACTCGGCGACCAAACCCGCTCGACCGACGGATATCATAACCTCAGTCATCACGGGCAGACGAAGGAGAAGGTCACACAACTCGACAAAGTGGACCGTCAGCAGATGGCGATTCTACAAACGCTCCTCCAAAATCTCGCCGTGAAGAAGGAAAGCGGTCGGACCTTGCTCGACCACACCATGGTGCTCTACGGCAGCAACATGGGCGACGCCAATACCCACGATAACACCAACCTGCCGATCCTCCTTGCCGGCGGCGGCTTCAAGCACGGCCAGCACCTCGCCTTCAAGCGCGACGACAACACCCCGCTCTGCAATCTCTTCGTCTCGATGCTCCAGGGACTCGGCGTCGAAGCAGATACCTTCGGCTCCAGCACCGGAACGCTGCGCGGACTGGAAAGCGCCTGAGCCCGCGGCGGCTTACGCCAGCAGCGGCTGGATCACATGGCCATGCACGTCGGTGAGGCGCCGGTCGATGCCATTATGCCGATACGAAAGCCTGGTGTGATCGATGCCGAGCTGGTGGAGGATCGTCGCGTGGATGTCGTAAACGAGCGTCGGGTTTTTGCGGTCGAGCGGCTTGTAACCCCACTGGTCACTTTCGCCGTGCGTCACGCCGCCCTTGATCCCGCCGCCGCACAGCCAGTTCGTGAAGACAAACGGATTGTGATCGCGCCCTTTGCCACCTTGCGATGAAGGCATGCGGCCAAACTCGGTCGTCCAAAGAATGATCGTGTCCTCCAGCATCCCGCGCTGTTTGAGATCCTGAATGAAAGCCGCTGCACCGCGGGCCATGGCCAGCGAGAGCGGGCCATGATCGCGGCGGATGTCTTCATGCGAATCCCAATTCCGCCGCGGGAAGCCGTTGTCATTGCCGCTCCAGACTTGCACGAAACGCACCCCGCGTTCCAGCAGGCGCCGCGCGGCGAGGCACTTCTGCGCGAAGTAAAACGACTCCTCCTCGGCGTTGATTTCCTTCGCCCATGTCTGCGGCCCGCGGTCGAGTCCGTAGAGCTTCAGCACATGCTCCGGTTCCGCCTTGAGATTGAGCGCCTCGGGCGCGGCGAGCTGCATTTTCGCGGCGAGTTCGTAGCTGCGGATGCGCCCGTCGAGCCGCTGGTCACCCTCGCGCGTCGCCGCGTGTTCGCGATTCAGCTCGGCCATGAGTTGCTGGGCCGCGGCTTCGCCCTGCGTGGTGATGTAGCGGCCGGTCTTATGCGGAAAAAGGTCGGCGATCGGCGCCTCGGTGCCGGGATAGATGATCGTGCCGCTGTGCTGTGCCGGAAGAAAAGCAGCGTCCCAATTTTTCACGCCGTTCGAGCCGAAGCCGCGATGGTCCGGAAGCACGACGAAGGTCGGCAGATTGTCGTTCAGCGAACCGAGCCCGTAGCTCACCCAGCAGCCCGCGCCGGGAAATCCGGGGAGCTGGAAGCCCGTGGCCTGGAGCAGCGTGGCCGCGGAGTGAACACCGGATTTTCCCACCATGTTGTGGACGAAGGCGAGGTCGTCCGCCACCGCGCCGAGCGGCGCGACCGTCTCGCTGAGCATCTTGCCCGACTGGCCGTACGGCTGGAAATCCCAGACCGGTTTCAACCACGGCCCCAGCCCGTTTTGGAAAGCCTCGACGGGTTCGCCGAAATCGCTCGGTTGCCCGTCGCGCTTCACGAGCTCCGGCTTGTAGTCGAAGAGATCGAGGTGGCTGGCCGCGCCCGCCATGAAGAACTGCACGACCCGTTTCGCTTTGGCCGGGTGATGCAGCTTTCCGCCGGGCGCACCGTCGGCCGCGAGCGCACTTCCATTTCCCAGCATCGAGGCGAGCGCCAGGCCGCCCAGTCCACCGCCGGACTGCCAAAGAAACTCGCGGCGGGAGATTCCGCGGGACGCCGTGTGGCGATGAAAGGGTGAGTCGTTTTTCATGGGATCAATCAATGAAGGTGAACTCGTTCAGGTTGAGCAGGACGCGGCAGAGATTCGGCAGGCCGTTGGCTTGCGCAAACGTCGCGAGCTTCTCCCGCTCGGCAGCGCTCGGCGTGCGACCGAAGGCGAGTTGATAGCCGCGCTCGACCTGCGCGCCGAGGTCCGGCTTCTCGCGCTGAAGCCGCTCGGCGAAATGCCGTGCCTGCGTGACCATGAAGCCGTTGTTGAGCAGCGCGAGCGCTTGCAGAGCGGAGAGGCTCTCGTTGCGTTTGTCCACGCGGATCGACGGGTCCGCGCAGTCGAGCGAGGTCATCCACGGCTGCGTCTGCGAGCGCACGATGAAACGATACACGGACCGCCGCCACGTCTTCGCGTCCTCGGGATCGGCGAGGTCATACTTGTAGTGCGGCGAATGCGCCGGTTGCTGGATGACAAAATCCTGCCAGCCCGGGCCGCCGGGCGTGAGATCGAGTTTGCCACTCACCGCCAGCACGGAATCGCGCACGGCTTCGGCTTCCAGCTTCCGCCGGTTCTGCCGCCAGAGCAGCGTGTTATTCGCATCGATTTTCTCCGCCGCGGGGTTCCCTGCGGACGATTGGCGATACGTGGCGCTGGTCACGATCAATTTGTGCAGCTTCTTGAGCGAGCCATTGCTGTCGCGGAATTCCGCCGCCAGCCAATCGAGCAATTCCGGGTGCGTCGGCAGCCCACCGTTGCGACCGAAATCGTTGGGCGTCTCCACCAACCCGTGACCGAAGTGATACTGCCACACCCGATTCACGATGCTGCGCCAGGTGAGCGGATTTTTCGGATCGGTGATCCACCGTGCGAGCGCGGCGCGGCGCTCGCCCTCGGGTGCGGTGGGTTCGACGGAAAATCGGGCCGGCTGAAAGGTGAGCGCGGAGAGCGTGCCCGGCGTCATCTCGCGGCCCGGATGCGTGACCTGCCCGCGCGCGAGCAGATGAATCGGGCGCGGTTTGCCGCCGTTCGCGCCGGTGCCGGCAAACGAGCCGGTGCCGGAATGGATCGTGCCCGCATACACGGCCACGGGCGGCGGCAGCTTCTTCAATTCCGCGCCGATCCGCCCGCTCTCCGCCACTACGGCGGCGCGCTGCGTCTTGATCGCGCCATCGGCCACGCTCAGCAGCAGCGCCTCCCGCTCCTGCACCAGCTTCTCCTTTTCGTCCGCCGATTGCGCGACGGGCGCGATGCCGTCCGTCAGATTCGCCTTCCGCCAGCGCGGCGCCGCTTCGACCGAATCCAGCGCCGTCACCACCTTGCCCTGCGCGACGTTTTTCCCAGCGAGATCAAAGACCTGCAACTCCGCGAGGGAGAAGATGAAGTCGTCCTTGCGCGGCGCGAGCTTCGTCGCGGTCACGCGCACGTAGCGACCCGCGATCCCGTCGTCCTTCGCCCCGTTTGTCGAGAACGCGGCAAGCCCGGGGTTCTTGAAATCCGCCATGAAGGTCTCGTCATGCCGCCGCCAGAATTGCGTCACGCCTGTCTTGAATTCCGGGTCGTCGCTCGCCTCGACTTTGAACCGCACGGGGAATCCGAAGCCGGCGCCGATGGAATTGAAATCGTCGTAGCAGGGCAGCAGCGTCACGCGCTCCATTTCCACGCGAGCGCCGAGATCCACCTGCACCCACTTGGTCGCGTCCGGCGTTTTCGCGATCGCGCTGTGGTAGCCGAAGTCGGGACTGGTATTCCCCTTCTTCTGCGCCGCCGCTTTCGAAGCGCCGTCGAGCAGTCGCGTGAGGTCCGCGTATTTGGTCCCGGCCTTCGTAATGAGCGGCGCCTCGATCCCTGCGAGCGCGCGCTCCGCTGCCCGCTGCTGCTGCTGCAATTCCTGAAAACGCGCGTTGAGCGCATCGTCGCGATAGTATTTCCGATCCGTGCGATCGAGCGCGGAGAAGACCGCCTGCAGGCTGTAATAATCCTCCTGCGAGATCGGATCGAACTTGTGATTGTGGCACTGCGCGCAGTGGACGGTGACGCTCGTGAAAGTGCCGATCGTATTGGCCACCATGTCGTCGCGATCGAGGTGGCGCGCGATCTTCCCGTCGGTCTTGGTCTCCGGCACTTCGGCATGTCCGATGAGATCCCACGGCCCCGCGGCGATGAAGCCGAGCGCCTCGATGCCATCGCGCGTGCCGGGGAAAAGCACATCCCCGGCGACCTGCTCCTGTACGAAACGCGCGTAAGGTTTGTCCTCGTTGAAGGAGCGGATGACGTAGTCGCGATACGGCCACGCGTTGTTGCGCTGCTTGTCCTTGTCGTAGCCGTGCGTGTCACCGTAGTGGACGACGTCGAGCCAATGCCTCGCCCACCTTTCGCCGTAACGCTCGGAAGCGAGCAGCTTGTCGACGAGGCTCTCGAAAGCCCGCGGCGAGGAGTCGGCGACGAAAGCCTCGAGTTCCTCCGGCGTCGGCGGCAGGCCGATCATGTCGAAATAAATACGCCGGGCCAGCGTCCGGGCGTCGGCTTCGGGGGAAGGCGCGAGTTGCTTCTCGGCCAGCTTCGCCCGGACGAAAGCGTCGATGGCATTCGCGGTCCCGGCCGGGGTCGCCGGTTTGGCGATCGGCTGGAGCGACCACCAGTCGAGAGGATTGCGGTGCGCGACCGAGGCACTCTCCGGCCACTTCGCCCCCTGATCGATCCACGCCCGGAGCAGACCGATTTGCTCCGCGGTCAGCGGGTCGCCCTTCTCCGGCATCTTCATGTCCGCATCCAAACCTCCGACGAAATGAATCAGCGGACTTTCCGCACTCCGACCGGTCACGACATTCGGGGCGAAATTGTCGCCGCCCTTGAGCGCGACCTCCTTCACATCCACCCGCCAGCCTCCCTTCTGTTTTTCCGGCCCGTGGCACTTGAGGCAGTGTTTTTCGAAGAGCGGCTGGATGTCCTGTACGAAATCTACTTCCCGCGAAGCAGCAGGCGGGAGCTTGGAAAGATCAGCCTTCGCGGCCCGCAGCGTCCCGCTCATAGCGCACATCAGGACGATCGCGGCACTCCAACGGCGACGAGTGGCGGGGAGAAACATGAGGCCAAACTACCGGTGCGGTGATCGCCCCGCCATCACGCATGCGCGGGATGGCTAAACGAGCTTCTCCTTCAGCGCTTTGGCCACTGCGCCGGTCCGCGTGTTGACCTCGAGCTTCCGGTAGATGTTGCGCAGGTGTGAATCGACGGTGTGGAAGCTCAGGTCGAGCACCGCGGCGATTTCCTTCTTCGTCTTGCCCTGCACCATCGCCTCCATGATTTCCTGCTCGCGTGCGGTGAGGCCGTAGTCGCCGCGGGGCGGAGCGAGGCGCGCAAACATGTCGAGCACGCGCCGGGCGATGCGCGCATTCATCGGCGCGCCGCCGGCCAGCGCCTCGCGGATGGAGTGCGCGATCTCGTCGATGGGCGATGTCTTGAGCAGGTAGCCCGCGGCGCCGCCGCAGATCGCGCGGAAGATTTTGTCGTCGTCCTCAAAGACCGTGAGGACGATCACCGCCACCGCAGGCAGGCGCTCGCGCAGACGCGGAATGACCTCGAGTCCGCTCATGCCCGGCAGGCCGACATCGAGCAGGATGGCCTGCGGTATGGGCTGGGTCTTGAGCGCCGCGAGGGCTTGCTCCGCGCTGCCGAAGTCGCCGGTGCAGGCAAAGCCCGCGGTCTGGCCGAGCGCGCGGCTGACCGCGCGGCGGAAGGTCGCGTTGTCTTCGATCAACCAGACTTCGATGCGCGGTTCAGTCATGACACAATCAAGCGATCGCCGTGCGCAAGCGCGAGGTCATCTTCACCTTCAGCCGCACGCAAGTGCCCGCGCCCGCGCTCGACTCGACCGACCACTCACCGCCGATCGCCTCCGCGCGCTGCCGCATGCTGACCAGACCATGGCCGTCGTTCGCCCCGCCCGCGACGAAGCCGATGCCGTCGTCCGCGATCCGCATCTCGAAAATATCGCCCGCTTCCCCGAGCGAAACTTCCACGCGTTTCGCCGAGGAATGCCGGCGCACATTGTGCAACGCTTCCTTGAAGATGAGGAAGACCTGACGCTGAAATTCCAGCGAGTACGGGCCGGATACGGCCGTAGTTTCAAACTGCCACTCCAGCCCCGCCAGCATCAGCCCCGCGGCCTCGCGCAGCTTGGCCACAAAGTCCGCCGCGGTCGTCGCCGAGGGTTTGATGAACCAGACCAGATCGCGCATGGAATCCGCCGTCTCGCGCGCGATCCGCTGAATCTCCGCGAGATCCGCCTGCGCCTCCGCGGGCTCGCGCAGCGCCATCTGGCTGAGCAACGCGATGCTGCCGAGGTTGCTGCCGATTTCGTCGTGCAGATCACCCGCGATGCGCTGGCGCAACGCTTCCACTTCGCGCCGCCGCGCCCGCGCCCGCAAGCGCAGCCAGGCAAAAAACAGCACCGCCGACATCACCACCACGCCACTTCCCCAGCGAACCGCCGAACGTGCGGAGGCAACCGCTTGCGCCTGCTGCGCCATCGTCACGCGGCTCAACTCGAGATCGATCTCACGCCGGCGCGACAAACCTCGCAGCCACTCCGGCAATGCTACGATGCGGCCCTGGCTGTTGAAGCCATCGACGAGAAAGCGGCGCGACCAGCTTGGCACTTCGATCGTGTCCAGCGAAGTGACCGCGCCCGACCGGGCCACATTCTCGCCACCCGACCACACCTCCAGTTCGGCGAGAGCGAAGATGTAGTCGTTCGAGCGCGCCCAGAGCCGTGTGGCCGTCGCTCGGACGAAACGCGCGACAGTACCCCGCGCAGGGATAACGACACCATTCTCCGCCGGATTCTCGAAATCCTGCTGCGTCTGATCGAGGAGCACCACCGGCGTGGCAAAGGACGCGTCGCCCGCTGCTTCCACCCGAAAGCGTGGCGGAAAACCGAAGCCGCGCCGCGCGGGGAAATCCTCGGGCCGCGCGGGAAAGAGCCGCACTTCCTCGATCGGAACCTCTCGCCCGAGATCGACCTGCACCCATTTCACTTGCTCGGGCGACGTCTCCGTCCGCGCGTGCCAGCCGTTGCCCGGTGTAGGCATCACTTCGATGGGAGCGCCCAGCACCGTCTGACCATCCGTCGCATTGGTCGGCTGCCACGCCGGCGGATTGTTGTAGGCATCGCTCACGGTCACGGGCGCGCCCGCCGCGACATTCATGGCGCCGTTCAGGATGAAGACTTCGCCGAGCGCGAGGAGCGTGCGGTCGCCGCGCGACCACAGCCGCGTCGCGGTCACGCGCACGTAGCGTCCGATCGCGCCGGGCGTGGCGAGGAAAACAGGCGCGTTGCCCGGATTCGAAAAATCAGCATCGTCGAACGCAGCCAGCAGTCGCGGCTCGACAAAGGCCGCATCGTCCGAAACCTCCACGCGAAAACGCACCGGAAAGCCGAACCCCGGCCCAGGATGCGCGCCGTAAGCCACATCAACCGGCACGAGCACTACGGCGTCGAATGCCTGCGGGCGGCCGAGATCGATCTGCAGCCACTTCGTTGCGCTCGCCGTGGTCGAAAACTGACTGTGCCAGCCGATGCGCTCGCTTTGCTGCGAAACGGGCGGAAGTGGAAGCGTGGAAAGCTCTGCGCGCAGCGTCTGCGCACGCTCGGCGAGTTGCGCATAGCTGCGGCTCAACGCTCGCGCCGCCGGGGCGAACCACGGCTCTTCCGCCCCGGACAGCGGCGCGAGGGCCAGCCAGCAGAGCAGGCCGCTACGCCAGCAACTGCGAAATGAGTTCGCCATGCACGTCGGTGAGCCGGCGCTGAATGCCGTTGTGGTAAAAGCTCAGCTTTTCGTGATCGAGCCCGAGCAGGTGCAGCGCCGTGGCATGCAGATCGTAGCTATAGCTCGCGTGGTCTTCGGCCTTGAAACCCAGCTCATCGGTCGCCCCAAACGCCACGCCGCCTTTGATCCCGCCCCCGGCCAGCCACGCGGTGAATGCGCCCGGATTGTGATCGCGTCCCGACTTCCCCTGCGCCGCGGGCTGGCGCCCAAACTCCGTCGTACAAATGACCAGCGTGGAATCGAGCAACCCGCGCTGCTTCAAGTCGCGGAGCAGCGCCGCCGCTCCATGATCGAGCACCGGTCCCCAGTAACCGTGGTCGCGAACGACGTCCTCGTGCGAGTCCCAGTTCGGGCGAATCTTCTTCGCCGTGGTGTTTTCCGCGCCGCAATAAATCTGCACGAAGCGCACCCCGCGCTCGACCATCCGCCGCGCGAGCAGGCACTGGCGTCCGAAGGGCCCGAGGTCTTCGTGTTCCAGCCGGTAGAGTTCCCGCGTCGCATCGCTCTCGCCGCGCAGATCGGTCACTTCCGGCGCGCTGAGTTGCAGCCGCGCCGCGAGTTCGTAAGCCGCGATCCGGGCTTCCAGTTCGGTGTTGCCCGCACGCTCGGCGGCGTGCTGCGTGTTGAGTTCGCGGAGGAAACCGCTGCTCGCAACTTCACCTGGCGCCAGCTTTTCGGCGTAAGCCTTCGGGGGAAAGAGGTCGGCGATGGGATCGGAGCCGGCGTCGGTGTTCAGCGTCGTCCCTTGATGCACCGCGGGGAGAAAGCCCGCGCCCCAATTGATCAGGCCTCCCGGCGGCAGTCCGCGCGGATCGGGCAGCACGACGAACGCCGGGAGGTTTTCGCTTTCACTGCCGAGCCCGTAAGTCACCCACGCGCCCATCGAAGGAAACCCCGGCAGAATAAAGCCCGAATTGGCCATGAACATCGCCGGACCGTGCAGCGCGCTTTTGCTCTGCATCGAGTGAATGAACGCCATGTCGTCCACGCAAGTCGCGAGCTGCGGGAAGAGATCGCTGATCCAGCGGCCGCACTGCCCATGCTGGCGGAACGGCCAGTAGCTGCCCTGACACATGCCCGGTTTCGACGCGAAGAACTGCAATTTCCCGTCAGCATCGAACGGCTGCCCATTGCGCTTCGCAAGCTCCGGCTTGTAGTCCCACGAATCGAGGTGGCTCAGCCCGCCGGGGCAGAAGATCTGGATGACCGCTTTCGCTTTGGCCGCGTGATGCGGCTTCTTCGGCGCGAGTGGATTCTTCAACGCGGCGGCGGCGTTGGCATCGGCGAGCAGCGAGGTCAGCGCCACGCCGCCCAGACCGCCACCGAGTTGCCACAGGAAGTCGCGACGGCCGACGAAAGGTTGCTGACGGCGGCAGAAGTAAGGTGAGTTCATGGATAGGAGAAAACGTCAGTCCACATAGACAAATTCCCCGGCATTGAGCAGCGAGCGGCAGAGCGCGAGCAGACCGTGTCCGGACGTTAACTTGGCCGCACTTTCTGCTTCGCGATTCGTCGGCGGGCGGACGAAGGCCAATTCAAAAGCCCGGCGCACTTGTGCGACTGCATCCGCTCCCGCTTCCCGCTCGACGCGCGCCGCGAAATGCTCTGCTTGCTGCAACATGAACTCGTTGTTGAGCAGCGCGAGCGCCTGGAGCGCGGTCGTGGTCGTCGCGCGGGCCGGGGTCAGCGTCGCCGGATCGGGACAATCGAGCGTGGTCAGAAACTGCTGCGGCGTGGTCCGGACGATGAAGCGATAGATGCTGCGCCGCCAGAGCTCCGGGGCATCCGCCGTCTTGTAGCGATAGATCGGCGCGTAAGCCTCGGTGTAATCGAAATCGCGATATCCGGGACCGCCCATCGTTTGATTCAGTTTACCGCTCACCGCGAGCACCGTGTCGCGCAGCGACTCCGCATCGAGCCGGCGCGGATTGGTCCGCCAGAGCAGGCGATTTTGCGCGTCCACATGCGCCGCCTTTTCGTCGAAGCGCGAAGACTGCCGGTAGGTCGCGCTGGTCACGATCAGCCGGTGCATCGCCTTCAGCGACCAGCCGCGCGCGAGGAATTCCTCGGCCAGCCAGTCGAGCAATTCGGGATGCGAAGGCTTCTCCCCGCCACCGCCGAAATCGCTCGGTGTGGCCACGAGCCCCTGCCCGAAATGATAGTGCCAGAGCCGGTTCACGAGCACGCGCCGCGTCAGCGGATTGCGCGGATCGGTGATCCAGCGCGCCAGCGCCACACGGCGTTCCCCCTCGGGCAGCTCATTCGTCCCGAAGTTTGCCGCCAGCGCGCCGACCCAGCTCAGCGTGCCCGGCGTCACCTCCGCGCCCGGCGTCTCCGGGTTGCCCCGCTTCATCACTTTCACGACCGCCGGCGGCTCCGTCTGGATGGCATAAACCTTCGCCGGCAGCGGCAGCTCCTTGATCCGTTGCTCGACTTCCGCCCGCTGCTTTTTCAGCCGGGCCAGCTCCGCCCGTCCCGCTTCGTCCACATTCGCCGGCTGCTCCGGCACCAGCTTCGCATCGCCAAAGAAAATCTGATCGTTCCCGATCCCGTTGCCGCCGTCGGTGCTCATGAGCGTGAGGAAACGCGCCTCCGCCGGCAGCGGCACATCCACCGACACACCCGCATCGCCGTGCCCGAGCCCGAGCCGATGCTCGCGCCGCACACCGTCCACGTAGATGTGAAAGTCCGCGCGCCCGGCCGCTCCGCTGCCGCCATATCCCACCGTCGCCTGGAAACGCAGCGCGCCGTCCAGACCTTCCTGGCGCGGCGCGGCGAGGTCGAAGGTGATCGCCGCATTCGCATGCAGCGCGAGCAGCGTGTGCCCCGCCGCGGCGTAATCAATCCCGCCCAGCTTCGTCGAAGCCTGCGAGTTCACCGGCCCATGCCGGATCGCATCCCACGCCTTGGCCGAAGTCATCGGCACATCCGTCGCCACCAGCCCCGTCGAACTGATCGGCACCGGCGTGCGACCATCCGCCCCGCCATTCGGCACCACCACGCCGTCGATGAACGGCGACGCGCCGCGCACAAATCGATTCACCGCCGCATCCTCCAGATAACCCAGCCTCTTCTCCTGCGGCTGACCGGTCCGCGGATCGATCCCCCGCCCCACCTTGCCGGTGCCACGCCCATTGCCGCCGCCGACGATATCCGCGAGATCGAACGCCGCACCCGTCAGCCGACCAAGCGCGCGATCCACCTCCGCGCGCTCCTTTTGCCACGCCGCCAGCTTCGCCGCGTGCGCCTGCGCCTCCGCTGCGCTCACCTCGCGCTCACCGCGCTTCACCCCGGCGAAGACCGACGTGAGCGCGTAGTACTCGCGCGTCGGAATCGGGTCGAGTTTGTGATCGTGACAGCGCGCGCAGTTCACCGTCATCGCCACGCTCGCCGTCATCACCTGCGTCACCATGTCGTCGAGGTCCCCGGCCCGCGCCGCGCGCCGCAGCATGTCGCTCCCGGTCTCCACCTGGCCGACAAAATCCCACGGCCCCGCCGCGAGGAAGCCCGTCGCGATCACGGCCTCGGGCTGATCCGCGGCCAGCACATCGCCCGCGATCTGTTCGCGCAAGAATTGATCGTAGGGCTTGTCGGCGTTTAGCGACTGGATGACGTAGTCGCGATAGCGCCAGGCGTTGGGGCGAAGCTGATCGCGCTCGAAGCCATGCGTGTCCGCGTAGTGCGCGATGTCGAGCCAGTGCCGCGCCCAACGTTCGCCGTGCCGCGGCGAAGCCAGCAGACGATCGACGAGCTTTTCATAAGCGTCGGGACGGGTGTCGGCGACAAACGCGGCCACTTCCTCCGGCGAAGGAGGCAACCCGAGCAGATCGAAGCTCAGCCGGCGAATGAGCGTCCGGCGATCCGCTTCCGACGAAGGCGTGAGGCCTTTCTCCGCAAGCTTCGCAGCAACAAAGGTATCGATCGGATTTCCTGAAGTCGCACCTGCAGGAATCGCCGGGCGCACCACCGGATGCACCGCCCACCACGCCGCGCCTTTCTCCTCCGCCGGAGCAAGCAATGCCGACAGCAACCAGCCAAGGCTGGCAATCAGTAGAAACATCGACCGGGGGAAGGGCATGGCTCGGACGCTAGGCTCCAGCACGCCCGACGCCAATCCCGCAAACGCGGGAACGCATTCCGGAGCTACCTGGCGAGCGCCTTGGCGGCGGCTTCCTGGAAAGCGCGACGAACTTCGCTGGCGTCGCTGTTCGGCAGGTTCGAGCGCTGGATCATCAGGATATACGCCACGCCCTTCACCGGATCGACCCACGCCTGCGTGCCCCACGCGCCGCCGTGGCCGAAGGTGCCGGGCGAAAGCATCGCCGCTACGCCTTCATGCGGAGTGCGCAGGATGCTCGTGCCGAGGCCCCAGCCGTATTTCGTCCCGTGCTGGCCGAAGGCGTCGTTTTGGAAAAAGCCGACGGGCATTCCGTCCGGCGTCTGCGGAGTGGCGAGAAACTTCATCGCCTCGGGGCTGAGGTAGCGGCGGCCCTCGAGCGTACCGCCAGCGAGGAGCATCTGGGCAAAGCGCGCGTAATCGTGCGGCGTGGAGTATAGCCCGCCGTTGCCCTGCGGCGGGCGGTTGCGCGTGCCTTCGTAAAACTCGCGCGGCGCCACCACTTCGAGCGTGCCGGTTTCCTTGTTCTTCGCATAAGGCGTCACGAGACGGGTGCGCTGCGCGTCGGTCGGGTAAAAGGTCGTGTCCTTCATCCCGAGCGGAGCGAAGAGGCGCTGTTCGAGGAAGACATCGAACGTCTGTCCGCTCACCACTTCCACGATCCGCGCGGCGGCGTTGATCCCGCTTTGGCAATACTTCCACTTTTCACCCGGCTCGAACTGCATCGGCGTCGCGAGCCAGATCGGCACGAGATCCGCGAGCGTCTTCGCCTCTTTCTGCGCCGGGCCTCCCGCCTCGCCGAGGCCGGAGGTGTGCGTGAGGATCTGCGTGATCGTGAGATTCGCCGCCTTGCCCGAGGGCGTCTTCAGGTTGGCAAACTCCGGCAGATACTTCGCCACCGCGTCGCTCGCCTGGAGCTTCCCTTCATCCTGCAGCATGAGAATCGCCGCGCCGGTGACCGGCTTGCTCATCGAGGCGATCCAGAAAAGCGTGTCCGGCGTCATCGGGCGCTTCGTCGCCACGTCGGCGAGGCCCGTGCTCTCGACGTGCAGCACCTTATCTTTCGCCACGACCACAGTCACCGCGCCGGAGACTTCCTGCTTCGCCACCAACTCCTGCATCGCCGCGCCGACGCCGGGGAGGCGGGGTTCCTCGGCGAACGCAGATAACGAGAGCCAAAGACTGGCGGTGAAAACGAGTGGCAGCGGAAAGCGCGGGAGGAGCATGGCCGTGATCCTGCGACGAGTCGCCTGCCGCACGCGACGCAATTTTCTGTGCGGATTCCGTGCAAGGCGCACCAGCGAGAGAACTTGAAGCAGCCGAAACCCTCCCCTGAGCGGAGTCGAAGGACCTCCAATATCTTGCTTCTTCAGTCGCGTCGTTTCGCCGAGCGATCTTGCGCGGTCGGCCACACGGGTGAGGAAAGGCGGATGCGAAAGATCCTTCGGCTCCGCTCAGGATGACAGTGGGTTTGCCAAACTCTCCCTCAGCGATTGCTTCCCTGATCCACTCGCCCGACCTTGCCCGCCGCTCCCGATGTCTTCACCCATTCCTTTCGACAACACCTACGCCCGCCTCCCGGATCGCTTCTTCGCGAAGATCGCGCCCACGCCGGTCGCCGCGCCGCGGCTCATCAAGGTGAACGCGCCCCTCGCGCGGGAACTCGGGATCGATCCCGAATGGCTGGCCAGCGCGGACGGTGTGGCCACGCTCGCCGGCAACCGCATCCCCGCCGGCGCCGAGCCCATCGCCACCGCTTACGCCGGGCACCAGTTCGGCGGGTTCGTGCCGCAGCTTGGCGATGGGCGCGCCATCCTGCTCGGCGAAGTCGTCGGGCGCGATGGCCGGCGCCGCGACATCCAGCTCAAGGGCTCCGGTCCCACGCCCTTCTCCCGCCGCGGCGATGGCCGCGCCGCGCTCGGTCCCGTGCTCCGCGAATATCTCGTGAGCGAAGCCATGGCCGCGCTCGGCCTGCCCACCACCCGCGCACTCGCCGCCGTGCTCACGGGAGAAAAGGTCGTGCGCGAGACGATGCTCCCCGGCGGCGTGATCACCCGCATCGCCGCCAGTCACATCCGTGTCGGCACCTTTCAGTTCTTCGCCGCGCGCGGGGATGTGGAAGGCGTGCGCGTCCTCGCCGACCACGTCATCGCCCGGCACTATCCCCACGCGGCGGAGGCCGAGCGGCCTTACCGCGCGCTGCTCGATGCCGTGATCCACGCGCAGGCGCAGCTCATCGCCCGCTGGCTGCTCGTCGGCTTCATCCACGGCGTCATGAATACCGACAACATGGCCGTCACCGGCGAGACGATCGATTACGGCCCGTGCGCCTTCCTCGACGCCTACGACCCCGACGCCGTCTTCAGCGCGATCGACCGCAATGGCCGCTACGCTTTCGCGAATCAGCCCAGCATCGCCCACTGGAATCTCACCCGCCTCGCCGAGTGCCTGCTCCCGCTCCTATCCGCCGACGAAGAGCACGCCCTGGCCGAAGCGGAGGAAGCGCTGGCGGCGTTTGCCCCGACCTTCACCGCCGCGCACGAGAGCGGTCTGCGGCAAAAGCTCGGCCTGCTGACCGCGGACGAAGGCGACATGGCGCTCGCCGCGGATCTGCTCGAGCGCATGGCGGCGAACCGCGCCGACTTCACCCTCACCTTCCGCGCCCTGAGCCACGCTGCATCCACCGCGGACCGGGCAGCGGAAGTGCGCCGCCTCTTCACCGATCCCGCGGCCTACGACGAATGGGACGCGCAGTGGCGGCACCGACTCGCTCAAGAGCCCACCGATCCACGCGCGCGGCAGGCGGCGATGTGGGCCGCGAACCCCGCCTTCATCCCGCGCAATCACCGCATCGAGGCGGTCATCCGCGCTGCCGTCGATCACGACGACTTCCGCCCCTTCGAGGAACTGCTCACCGTGCTCTCCCACCCCTGCGAAGAACAGCCCGGCAACGCGCACTACGCCAACCCGCCGGAAGAACACGAGCGCGTCCACCAGACCTTCTGCGGGACTTAGGAGTTTGGCGGAAGCCTTCCAGGAGTTTGGCGGAAGCCTTCCAGCTTGGGCACGCCCTTGTCCCCGAAGCTCTGCTGCACCGCCGGGCCGCGGCTTCATGGCACCCACGAAGCGGAGCTTCGCCGACCGGGACAGGACCAAGCTGGAGCTTGGTCACGAGGTAAAAAAAGGCACCGTGCCTGGCGAACCATTCGCCCGGAGGGGCCTTCGTCCGGCTGTTGAAGCGGAAGCGGTCGCACCTGATGAGCACTTGGTGGGAAAAGCCGGATTTACTCTGGCTTTCAATTCACCACGGCTGGCTTTTTGCAGGCCACGGCTGGCTTCGTCACCCCCACGGCTGGCTCTTTGCAGGCCACGGCTGGCTTCGTCACCCCCACGGCGGGCTCTTTGCAGGCCACGGATGAACCGTGACCCAGAGAAAGCGGGCCGTAGTCGTGAGAAAGCCAGCCGTGACCCAGCAAAAGCAGGCTGTGAGCTGAAATAAGCCCCCCGTGGAGCGGCATCTGACGCGTCGCGGCGGAGGAAAGGCGGATGTCATACCAACTTTAGGAAACAATCAGACGCTCCCGCAGCCCGGAGGGCTGAAAGGAAATTAGCCCCGGGTGAAACCCGGGGATATCGAGAGAAACCGGAGGCACCCCGGAGGCGGTGCGGGAAGGTGCATGGCTGGCTGCTTCCGGCACACCCTCCGGGGTGCATCGGATGGTGGTCCGAAACTCCGGGTTTCACCCGGAGCTAATTTCCTTCAGCCCTCCGGGCTG
>JBBQYR010000005.1:0-75526 GCA_038208565.1 Chthoniobacterales bacterium | reverse complement strand
CAGGTGCTTGAGATGCACGCGAATCTGGTGGGTGCGGCCGGTGTGCAGCGTACATTCCACGAGCGTCCCGGCGGCGAGTTCGGCGAGCACGCGGTAGGCGGTTTTCGAGGCGCGGCCTTTCTCCAGCACGGTCATTTTTTTCCGCTGCACCGGATTCCGCCCGATCGCCGCCTCGATCACGCCGCTCGCGTGCCGAAACTTTCCCACCGCCAGCGCGAGATAGATTTTCGTGACCTCGCGCCCGGCGAATTGCTTCGCCAGCGCCTGGTGCGCCACGTCGCTTTTCGCCGCGACGAGACAGCCGCTGGTTTCCTTGTCGAGCCGGTGGACGATGCCGGGCCGCTGCTCGCCGCCGATGCCGGAAAGCGCGGGGCAATGATGCAGCAAGGCGTTCACCACGGTGCCCTCCCAATGGCCCGCCGCAGGATGCACGACCATGCCGGCGGGCTTGTTGAGCACGATCAGATCGTGGTCTTCAAAAAGCACTTCGAGGGCGATGTCCTCCGCCAGCGTGGCGCTCGGCACTGGTGGCGGTTCGGCGAGCACGATGGCATCGCCGGCGCGCAGCCGGGTGTTCGGCTTGACGGTCAGCCCGTTGAGCGTCACATGCCCGGCCTTGATCAAACCCTGAAGCCGCGAGCGCGAAAGATTCGTGTCCTGCGCCGCGAGAAACTGATCGAGCCGCGCGCCGACATCGTCGGAAGCGGCGCGAAATTCGGCGGTGATCATGGGGCAGCCATCATGGGCGCGGCCCGCGATGCTTCAAGAGCGCGGGCCGGTTATTCCGCATCCGCGCGCAATTTGTCCTCGCATCTTCTTCCGCCGCACGAAAAGTTTCCCTAAGAAACCTCCACGGAATTCATGGCCGATACCGACGAACCACTGATTCACACCTGCCCCGACTGCGGGACGGAGATTGATGTCTCCGATGAAGAGCCCCTTTCGGCGGTGATCTGTCCGACCTGCGGCAGCCCGTCGGCAGTCGCCATGCAGATCGACCACTTCGAACTCGTGGACATCCTCGGCCGTGGTGGCATGGGGGTGGTCTATCGCGCGCAGGACACCTCGCTCGACCGCCCGGTCGCGCTGAAGCTGCTGCGCAAGAGCGAAGGCGCGAGTGAGGACCAGATCGCCCAGCTCGCCACGGAGGCATCGACCACGGCCTCCATCAATCACCCGCATGTGGTCAAAGTGTACACCACCGGCATGGATCACGGGCGCTTTTACATCGCCATGGAGCTGGTGGACAAAGGCACGCTCGACCACCTCATCGAGCTGCAGGGACGCGTGGCCGAGAGCCAGGTGCTGGAGGTCGGCATCCAGATCGCGCAGGGCCTGCGCGCGGCCCAGCAGGCCGGGCTGATCCACCGCGATGTGAAGCCGGGGAACATTCTTTTCGCCGACGCCCACACGGCGAAGATCGTGGACTTCGGCCTCGCCGTATTTATGGAGGACGAGGAGAAAGTGCGCGGCGAAGTCTGGGGCACGCCCTACTACGTCGCTCCCGAAAAACTGGACAACAAGCCCGAGGATTTCCGCAGCGACATCTACTCGCTCGGCGGCACTCTCTTCCACGCGCTCGCCGGGCGTCCGCCGTTTGAAGCCGAGAACGCCTCCCTCGTCGCGCTCAAGCACTTGAAAAGTCAGGCGGTGAGTTTGCAGGCGTTTGCTCCGTGGGTCTCGGGCTCCACGGCCTTCGTCATCAATCGCACGCTGAACAAGGATCCCGAGCAACGCTACCAGAGCTACGACGAACTCATCGAACACCTCGAATACGCCCGTACCGAATTGCTTACCGCCAAGCCGCAGGAATCGAAGCGCGTGGTGCTCGAAAGCGTGCAGGACAAAAAGGCCATGGGTTGGGTCGTCTTCGCGATGATCGGCCTGATCGTGGCAGCGAGCCTCGCGGCGATCCTCTTTCGCGATCAGCTTTTCAAGTCCGAAGCCCCACCCGCGGTCACCGCCGCCCCGCAGCGGCCCATGGTCGATGGCCGGGCCCCCACCGGCATGTTCCCTGCGGCCCGCGCCAAATTGGAGGAAGGCAAGGCCGCCGAGGCTGCCGACGCCTTTCGCCAGGCCGCCGCGCAGCCCAAGCTCACGCCCGCGGAGGTCGCTTGGGCAAACCTGCTCGAGGGACTCTCCGAACTCATCGCCGGCCGCAAAGCCGAAGCCGACGCGGCCTTTCAAAAGATCACCAATCGCGGTCCGTTTTCGAGCAAACCGGCCGACGAAAAACTCGCGGGCTTTTTCCTCGAGACCGCGCGGCAGATGACCGGCAGCGCCTCCCTCTCCCCCTCCGCCGTGAGCATCCTTAGCAAGACCAACCACGAAGCCATCACTCCCCTGCTCTACGGAGTGAAAGACTGGCAGCTCGGCAAGATCGACGACGGAGCGGCCCTGCTCCGGCAATTTCGCCAAACCACCCCCGCCGCGCCCGACGTCTGGATCGGCGAACTCAAATCCGTCGCCACCGACCTGTTGGAGGAATTCACCGCCTTCCAAATGGGCGCCGACCGTTTCAAAGCCGCGCAAACCCCGGCCGAGATGAAAGCCGCCATCGACGCGCTGAAAGGCATCAAAGGGAAACTCGCCGAACGCGCCCAAGAGTTGACCGCCAAAGCCGCGGGCCAGCTCGCCGAGAAAGAAAGGCAGAACGCCAAAATGCTCGCCGAAGGCCGCATTCCCAGCGGCACCTACAAGCTGACCAACCGCAAAAACGGCAAGGTCATCGACGTCGAAGGCCACTCCCAGGATTCCGGCCACAAAGTCCATCTCTGGGACCCCACGGGCGCCGCCAATCAGCAATGGAACCTGACCGTGGAAGGGGGCGGATACTACCTCCTCGTCGGTGTGGAAAGCGGCAAGGCCCTCGAAGTGCCCGATTCCTCCAAGGATGAAGGCACAGCCATTCGGCAGTGGGATGTCAACAAGAGCCCTGCCCAGCGCTGGAAGATCGAAAAGACCGACGGCCCCTGGTTCAAACTCACCGCCGAATGCAGCGGACGCGCCCTCGCCGCCGCCGGCGACGTCATGGCCAATGGTGCCGCCCTCATCCAAACCACCTCCACCGGGGCAGAAGAGCAGCAATGGAAAATCGAGCCGCAGTGAGCAGCGCGAGCCGGCGCAGGCGACCGCGATCTACGCCAGCAAAGCCGACCTCAACGTTGCTCTCTTCGTCCGAACCGCCCGGCAGTGGCGCGACACCCATCCCGATGCCGAGGGCAACATCCGCGACCACGCCCCCATCGAGCAACTCGTCGTCCTCACCAATCTCGAATGCCTCAACTCCGTCCTCATCCGCCAGGGCCTGCCCGCGCCCGAGCGCCTGCTGAAGCTCAACGAAATCGCCATCACCCAGATGCGCACCCTCCTCGCGGCACCCGCAGCCCTTCTGCTCGGAAAACCGTCCAAGCCCTCGTAACTTTCGCCTTTTTCCGTGTTTCCTTTCATCCATTTTTCCCCAGTCCATGTCAAAATCCACGCGAAGCGGTAGGGGTGAAAGCCGCGAGTTGAAGTGACTGCCCGCCCTAGATTCATGATCGAAAATACCCAATCCAAAGCCGCGACTACTGGTTCAAGGTAATCGAGATGCTCCAGCAAAACTGGGCTCCTATCGATCCGTCTGAGCGCGGCGTGACCGTTTATTTCGTGAACGATGGGAGCGGTGTCTTTGACGAGATGCCATTTGCCTCATCCGCCGCCGCCGAAGACGCGCTTCGCCTAATGGGCCTCTCACCTACTATGTTCGTGATGCCTACGTGAGATGGGGGCTAATCGGCTGAGTGATCTATGTCTTGCAACGAATGCATCGGCGAAGACGCCACTTTTTTGCGGATCGGGGCGCTGAACCTAGACAGGCTCGGAACTGCATTTGATGGCGGACATCGCACGATTTCCAGATGAAAGTCGCCGCTCTCTACCTGGACACTTCCGTCATCGGCGGTTACTTCGACGCCGAGTGGATGGCCGACACGCGCGAGCTTTGGGCGCAGGCTGGGGCGGGGAAGTGGCACTTGCTTACTTCGATCGTGACGGAACGTGAGCAGGAAAACGCGCCGGAGAGTGTCCGTAAGTTGTTTCTGGATACGTTTCAAGATGCCAGCGGACTGCTGATGGCGACGGAAGAGGCGGAAGACCTCGCGGACGAATATCTGCGGGCGGGTGTCGTGAGCCTCAAGTTTGTGGATGATGCGTTGCATGTGGCGATCTGCTCCACGCACCGCATTCCGTATCTGGTGAGCTGGAACTTCCGGCATCTCGTGAACGTCAGGCGCGAAGCGGGCTTTAACGCGGTGAACCTGTTGCAAGGCTATCCGTCGCTCAGTATAGTGAACCCCAAGGAACTCATCTATGCCGACTCCGATAACGAATCCTGAACCGATCCCCGGCTTCGATGCTGTCGCCGAGTCGCGCAAGTGGCGCGAAGCCACTAGCCGCCGACTCTTCGCGATGAGCCGGGAGGAGCGCATGGCGTATCTCTCCGCTGCGCGCGCGCGATATTTGTCGGGAACGAACGAGCACGCGGGACAGGAAGAATCCTTTATCGTGCGCGAGGAGCCGCCGGAAAAGTAGGCGTCCTCTTTTCCAACCTCCGCTTGCCGCCGTCCCCTCGCTACTTCGCTTCGACGACGTCGGTCACGTTGAGTTGGATGAACTGGCCGTAGAACGGCTGCGGGGCCGGGGGGCACTTCGGGGACGACCAGTTTGAGGAAGTTCGTGATTATCCGGCCGTTCTGGCCGTTGCCGTGGAAGGTCAGCGTGGTGCCGCCTTCGATCTCGATGTCTTGGTGTTAGTCGATGGTGAAGATCTTGTGGCCGACCGCGTCCTGAGGGTTGAAGAAGAAGTGCGATGCCGGCGCGGAGACGGTGAACTGGTAGATGTTGTAGGTCGCGTTGTTCGGCGCGCCCCGATGTAGAAATAGTCTCCGTCCTGCTGGCCGTTCTTATACATCATGGGCTCGACCACACCGCGCACGCGGATGGTGACCTTGTAGCGTTTGCCCGCTTCACCGCAAATTTTTTGACGTCGCTGAATTTGTCATTGGTCGCCGGGTCGGCAGTCGCCCGAGCCGAGTCGCCGTCCGAGTCCTGCTTGGGTTTTTTCGGCATCGGGGCGTTATGGAAACGAGCGAGGCCCGTTGATCGTTCATTTACGGCGGAGGGTGGCGAGCAACGCGGTGAGGCCGAGGCCAAGCATGGTCCACGTCGAGGGTTCCGGGACTTGGTTCGCCAGCTTGAGCGGCGTGCCGGCATCGTCGGTGAAGGCGAGATACTCCGGGCTGCTCAATCCACTGTTGGCAAAGACCGACCCGACACCGTCGGGGGTGAATCTCGTAAGCGTGCTATCGGCTCGGTTGGCGGCGTAAAGATTCCCCGCGCTGTCAAAGGCCAGGCCAATAGGGTTGCTCATTTCGGTGCTGGCAAAGAGCGAGCCGACGCCGGCGATTGTGAACTTTTCAATCGTGTTGTTGCCGGAGTTTGCCGCGTAGAGATTACCCGCACTGTCAAAAGCCAGGCCGGTTGGGCTCACGAGACCGGTGCCGGCGAAGACTGAGCCGATGCCGTCGGGCGTGAACTTCTCAATCGTATTGCCGACGATGTTGGCCACGTAGAGATTGCCCGCGCTGTCGAAGGCGAGACCTCCCGGGCGGTTTATTCCGCTGCTGGCGAAAACCGACCCTACGCCGCCGAGAGTGAACTTCTCGATGGTGTTGCCGTTCCGGTTGGCGACGTAGAGATTGCCGGCGGCGTCGAAGGCCAGGCCGGCCGGGCTGCTGAGACCGGTGTCGGCAAAGAGCGAGCCGCCCCCGGCGATGGTGACTTTCTCGATGGTATTGTCGTTGGCATTGGCCGCGTAGAGAAGGCCCGCGTGGTCAAAGGCCAGGCCGACCGGGATGTTTAATCCGCTGCTGGCAAAGACCGAGCCAGTGCCCGCGCCGGTGAACTTTTCGATCGTGGCGTCGAAGCCATTTGCCACGTAGAGGATGTCCGCGTGGACGGAGGAGGCAGCCGGGCCGAGCAGCAGGGCTGCGCCAGCGGTGAGGAGGGAACTGATGGATATTTTCATGGTGGAGTGGGTCGTTTTGTTGAGTTTGGAGACATCCAGAACGGGCGGAAAAATGCGTCTGTTTTCAGACACCGCCGGGAGCCGGCAGCCGGCGGTTTTCCGCTCGCCCCCGAAGTGGGAACGAGCGGAAAATTGGCAGTTGTTTCAGGCACCGGCTTTTTGCATCCGATGAACGTCGTGGGCGCTCAGGGTCTGACCGCCGATGCCCCAATTCCCTTCTTTGACTTCGTCGATCTTCACCCAGGTGACGCCGCGAAGAGCTTCACCTTCGACGGACACCATCGCGTCGGTGACCTTGGCGATGATCTCCTTTTTTTGTTCGGGGGTGAACACGTTTTCGATGATCTGCACGTTGACTAGTGGCATGGTATTATTTGTTTGGTTTGCGTTGTTGGTCATGGGAGATTTTCCTCCCGTTTGACGCCATCAATCTAAGAAGCCCGCAGTTACCCATCCACGACATAGAATGTAGCAATCTGCTACTCTTTCTGTAGTATCCCACCACCCGCGATGAGCATCCGCTACGGTCAATTTTGTCCGGTCGCCAAAGCCGCCGAAGTCCTCGGCGAGCGCTGGACCATACTCATCATTCGCGAACTGCTGATGGGCACGACGCGCTTCAGCGACTTCCAACGCACCCTTTCGCAAATCTCCCCCACGCTCCTGACCAAGCGGCTGAATCAGTTGCAAGATTGCGGGTTGATCATCCGCAAGAAATTGCCCGCGCAGCAGCGGACGGAATATCATCTCACGCCAGCGGGCCGGGAGCTCCTGCCGGTGGTCGCCGGCCTCGGGGAATGGGGCATGAAGTGGGCGCGCGGCCAGATGAGCGATGACGAACTCGACGTGGAACTGCTCATGCACGATTTCAGCCGCCGGCTCGACGCGACGCAGCTCCCGGGCGGACGCAACGTGATCCAGTTCATTTTCGCCGGTCTCTCCCAGTTCGCGCACTGGTGGATCGTGCTGGAGGAAAATGGCGAGCGTGAGCTGTGCGTGGATAATCCGGGCAAGGAAGTGGACGTCCAGATCCGCTCGGACTTGCGCACCATGACGGAGATTTGGGCGGGCGACCGGGAGATCCGGGCGGCGAAGAAAGATGGCCGGCTGCAATTGAGCGGGAATGCCGTCTTGATCCGAACCCTGCCGTCGTGGCTGCGCATCGGCACTTTTGCCCATGTCCGGCCCGCAGCCTGATGCAGACCGCGGCTTGCAAGGTGCGCTGGAGAAAACGATGCGCGCGGAAGGGAGCCACGCTGCGAAGGTGGAGGATTACGGGCTGGCGTTTGGCTTTCACGAGCAGGGCGTGCCGATGACGCGGGCGGAATTTCGGCCGGTCTTCACCGGCCCACTGATTGGCAACTGCGGCTACACGCAGGAGACGGCGGAGGCGGCGCTCGCTCCGGCATTTTCCGTGATCAGGGACACGCGGGAGCGCGTCCCTCCGAGTGAGTCGTGAAGGGAGCCGACACCGCGGTCAGTTTCAAGCCACGGCACTCATGCTCCGGTTGGTCACACGTCGTTACTTCACCTCGACGACGTCGATCACGTTGAGCTGGATGAATTGACCGTTGAACGGCTGCGGGGCTGGGGGAACTTCAGGGACGACCAGTTTGCTGAAGTTCGTGATCATCCGGCCGTTTTGGCCGTTGCCATGAAACGTCAGGGTGGCGCCGCCTTCGATCTCGATGATCTTGGTGTAATCGATGATGAAGATCTTGTGACCCACGGCGTCCTGACGATTGAAGAAGAAGTGTGCGGCGGGCGCGGAGACGGTGAGCTGGTAGATGTTGTAAGTTGCGTTGTTAGGTTCGCCGCCGAGGTAGAAGTAGTCGCCGTCTTGCTCGCCGTTCTTATACATCATGGGCTCGACCACGCCGCGCACGCGGATGGTGACCTTGTAACGTTTGCCCGATTCACCGCCGAGTTTCTTCACGTCGGTGAATTTGTCATTGGTCGCCGGATCGTCGGTCGCCCGGCCCGACACTCCATCCGCGCCCGGCTTGGGGTTTTCCGGCATCGGGTCCTTGCACGGAAATTCGTAGCGATAGCCATCGATTGAGGCGGCAATCTTTTTCAAGTCCTGGGCCGAGGAGGAATGGGCGGCGAGCATGGCACCGGCGAAGGTCAAACAAGCAATGCGGAGATGGAGTGAAGTCATGGAATGGAGCGTGGGTGGCAAAACGCTAGCGACCCGGATGACGTTTGACCAGTGCCGTGCGCGGACGAGCGCGCAGTTCGTCCCGGCTTACGCTGCCCACCAGCTTACCACGGTGCGCTCGACATTTTCCTCCGCGTCACGTTCCTTCCAAACCTTCCCGGCCATCTCCATATGACATTCCTCCAAAGTCTCCTCGTCACCGCCGTGTGCGCGGTTTCCGTCACCGCTCTCCTCCACGCGGCCGATCCCGACGCCGCGAGCGACATCAAGGTGATGAGCTACAACCTCCGCTACGGCACGGCGAAGGATGGCGAGAATCATTGGGACAAGCGGAAGCATTTCCTCGCGGAGACGATCAAGGCGGTGAACCCCGATCTGCTGGGAACACAAGAGACGCTGGGCTTTCAGCGCGACTTTGTGGCCGCGGCGTTGCCGGGTCACGAAGTGCTGGCGGTTGGCCGGGAAGACGGCCAGGAGAAAGGCGAGATGACGGCGATCTATTGGCGGAAGGACCGTTTTGAGAAAGTGGACGGCGGGCATTTTTGGCTGAGCACCACGCCGGAAGCGGCTGGCAGCAAGGGTTGGGATACTTCGCTGCCGCGCATGGCGACGTGGGTGCGGCTGAAGGACAAGGCGCACGAGGGCCAGCCGGTGCTGTGGATCAACACGCACTTCGATCACGTAGGAACGGTGGCGCGGATCGAAGCGGCGAAGCTGATCCGTGATCGCCTGGTGACGCTCGGGAAAGATTGCTCGCTGATCGTCACCGGGGACTTCAATTCCTCGGAAGGCAGCGAGGCGTATCAGGCGCTATTTGGAAAACGCGAGGACGAGGAATCGCCCGTCGTGGACAGCTACCGCGCGGCGCATCCGCAGCGCGCGGAATTTGAGGGCACGACGACGCCGTTTTTGGCCACGCCGAGCAAGTCGGCTCGGATCGACTGGATCGGCGTCTCGCGGGACTGGAAGGTGATCGAGTCTGCGATCGATCACCCGGATCACGAGGGGCGCACGTCGTCGGATCATTTCCCAGTTCACGCGATCATTCGGCGGTAAGCAATCCACGCGCGCTGGCGGATCAGGGCACGGGCAGACCTTCGAGGATGCCGGCGACGATGTTCTCGGAGGTGACGTTCTCCGCCTCGGCCTCGTAACTGACGGTGATGCGATGGCGCAGGACGTCGTAGGCGAGATCCTTCACATCCTGCGGCGTGACGTAGCCGCGGCCTTGCAGGAAAGCGTGGGCGCGGGCGGCGAGGGTGAGGCCGATCGTGGCGCGGGGCGAAGCGCCGCACTGCACGTAGCCATTGAGCTCGATGCCGTAGGGCCGTGGGTCACGCGTCGCGAGGACGATATCGACGATGTAATCCTTCACCTTGTCATCGATGTAGATGCTGCTGACCACGCGACGCGCGGCGACAACGTCCTCGGCGGTGACGACCGGCGTCACATCCCACGAATGTTCGGTGACGGCCATGGCATCGAGGATCGCGCGCTCTTCGGTGCGGTTTGGATAACCGACGATCACCTTTAACATGAAGCGATCGACCTGGGCCTCGGGGAGAGGATAGGTGCCTTCCTGTTCGAGCGGGTTCTGCGTCGCGAGGACGAGGAAGGGATCGGGCAGGCGGAAGGTTTCTTCGCCGAGGGTGACCTGGCGTTCCTGCATGGCTTCGAGCAAGGCGCTCTGCACTTTCGCTGGGGCGCGGTTGATTTCATCGGCGAGGATGAGGTTCGAGAAAACCGGGCCGTGTTTGGTGCTGAAGGTGCCGTCGCGCGGGTTGTAGATCATCGTGCCGACGATATCCGCGGGGAGCATGTCGGGTGTGAATTGGAGACGCTGGAAATTGAGGCCGACGGCGGAAGCGAGCGTCTTGAGGGCGAGCGTCTTCGCGAGTCCCGGCACGCCTTCGAGGAGGATGTGGCCATTGCTAATGAGGCCGACCATGAGCCGATCAATAAGCTGTTCCTGTCCGACGATGACTCGCGCCATTTGCTGGCGCAACGGCTGCACCCACGCGGAGGTGGAACGCACCGCGTCGTTGATCGCCTGGATGCCAGCGTTGGGAGCGCCCGCTGCGGGAGCGGGCATAGGCGACATCCACCGACCTTGGGGGTGGCGATTGGGTTGGATCGGCGCCGGCGTGTATTTCGCGGCGTCAAAATCGGCATCGGCGCGACCCGGTTGTCCGGTGCCGGCTAACTGAAGATTTTTTTTCAAGAGGTTGTTATTCATTGCGGTCTATTTCGGGTTTCAGTTTTTGAGCGCAGACACCACAAGGATGCTGTTGTTAGTTACCGAAATCAGACCTCACAAACCTGACCCCACCCTTTCTCCATAATTACAAAATCGAAAGGTTGCCACGCCATGCCGTCCTCCCGGTTCCGACGAACCAGGAAAAATCCGAGCATGTTCTAAAAGGGGATCACTCCATTTTAGTCACCGCGGCGGCAGCGCCGGGCGGCGCTGGCCACTTAAACGGGCCGGAGCATTCCCTACCCGTCTGAGAGCGCCAGGAACAGTGAGTGCATTTCATCGTTCACGTCTTCCGGGGTCGCGAGCGTTGGCGCGAGCTGCCCTTTCACCGCGTGCCGAAAGCTGAGGCGCAGGCGATGCAGCGTGCTTCGGAGGGTGGCCTCATTGGTGCCTCGCTGGCGGGCGAGTTCTCCGAGAGCACCATGTTCGGCACCGCCGTGGAGATGCGGCTTGAGAAGGGAAAACGTCGCCTCTTCGCCGGCTGCGAGCCACTCGGCTTCGACGGTGCCAAGAGCAGTACGCACAACGTGCAGCGCCCATTGGCGATCGAATTCACGATCGGGCGGCAGGATTTGCGTATCGGCGAGATCGAGTCCCGGCGAAGTATCCGTGGCGACCGAGAACGGCAGTGTCTCCCGCCCGCCGCCGCGCTTCGCCCGCGCCGCGCGCTCCCGACGGTGGCCGAGGAAATGTTTCAGCGCCCCGAGCAAATAGTTGCGGAATCGCCCGCGTCCGGGTTCCGCGCCGCCGAGCGACGGGTGCTCCAGCACATGGGCGAAAAACTCGTGCGCCAGCTCCCGCGCGGCGTCCTCCTCGCGGCAGGTGCGCCGGAGAAACGCGACGACCGGGGCGTAATAGGCCGCGCACAATTCACCGAGAGCTTGTCGCGCCGCGGGCGTGGTTTCCGCGGCGCTGCGCACCAGCGTCCAGCGCGTGGTATGAAAGGTTTCGTCGGACACGGGCGGGTGGAGGGCAATTTCGCGAAACGCGGCCGCGTGCGATCAGCGGAATTCCACCGCGAGGTCGTCGAAGTCCACGAGGCCCGCCGCGCAATTCGGCTCGATGGCCCGATGATTGATTGAGCAGGGGATTTTTTTGACGGTTCTCCGGGTGGTTCAGGGGCGGAGAGCTGGACTCGGAGCGGCCGGCGCTAAAGGAGGTGGCTGAATCAGGGTCGGTGTTGGGGCAAGCCCACCTTGGGGCGCTGCGGCAGGCGTCCAAGATCGTGTAGCCGGTTTTTCCGAACGGTCTTTCAACATCGCAAGTTCGGTTTCGGTGGCGGCAATCTCCGCCTCGATTTGGGCCATGCGCACTTCGCTTTTCTTGACGGCGAATTTGTTCCGCGTGAGCTCTTCCGCGCTGATCAATTTTTCAGCGTAGAGCGCTTCCACGCGTGTCCAATTCTCGCGCGCCTCCTCAAGCGTCACTTGTTCTGCGGCGAGCGCGGCACGCTGGGCGCGGACTTGGGCGGCGAGCACGGCGATTTTGTCAGAGGCGTCACGCGTATCGCGAGCGGTTGCCGAGGGCGTTTGGCCGCGAACCTTCATCGACGTGGAACCAAAGCTTGAAGCGACGGGAGATGTCGCACTCCCTTCACTGCCGAAGCTCGGCTCTGGACTAACCACAATCGACGAGAGCGTTCCCATTCCCGGCACTCCTTCCAACGGAGTCGCTGTGACAGCGCCCAGCCCAGCCTTTGCCGCGATCTCACTTCGCAAGCGATCCGCGTAACGCCGCAGCACGTTCGCACGCTCGCGATGAGCGCCGGCATCCTCGTCCGGCTGCGCCTTCGAATCGCCGGTGGAATCCGTCGTGGCAAGGTGCAGCTTTTCCTCCGCCTCAAGAATTTCCTTTAACACCTTTTCGTAGTGCTGGCGCAGGACCTTGAAATCGCTCTCGCGAAGCATCTGCGCGGCGGGCATCGGCCCAATGTTGCCGGAAGGCTGAACCGGGGTTCCGGGTGCCGCCGTGCGCTGTGCGGGCCCTGCTGCTGATACGCCGAAAAGATTCTGCGTTGCCGAACCGAAGCCGGAGGGAACGCCCGCGGGCGCAGCCGCAGTCGCCTCGCGGGCCGCGGTGACCGGCGGAAGAGCGGATGGCTCGCTGGCCGCTGCGCCTGGTCTGGCGGGACGCTCCGGCCCAACCGATCCCGATGCGGGTTCGGGCAAGGCAACGGGTGGCCGCGTGGATTCAAATTGCGCCCGAGCGACGGCGAAAACGAGCGCGGCGGTGACGACGATAAACAGAGTGGTTTTCATTTTGATGGTGTTTTTACGATGATGCTTTGAAAGCTGGACGGTGTGGCCCGGTGAAGAAGCGCTTCATGCCCTCTACCGCTTTGGGTCGATCGTTTCTGCGAAAGGGGTGACTGCGGATGGCGGCGCGGCCTCCATCTCGGCCCTCAGCCGCCCGATTTTTTCGGCGAGGGCCTTTTGTTTCTGCGCGAGCACCTCGCCCTTGCGTTCCGCCTCCGGGTGCAACCCATCGAGTTCGCCTTCCAACCGCGCGTCGAGCCACTCGGTGAGAGCTTGCTCATAGCTGGATTGGAGGGCGTGCAAATCGGCGGCCACCGTGCCGACACCGGCGGCTGATCGAGCTCCCTCGGCTTCGAACTGAGCCAGGATTTGCGTCTGTCGGGCTTGAGATTGCGCCGCTTGCGCCGAGGCACGCTCTGATCTCGTCAGCAGATACATGCCTCCGATGGCGCCAGCGGCAAGAAAGACCAGCGCCAAACAACCCAGCGCCAACGTGCCAACTCCCGGCGCGGTTCGACGCTCGGCCCCGTTCTTCTGCGCCACGGTCTCCACTTGTGTTTTCATCTCGTCCGCGCTGCTTTGCCGGCGGGTGCGCTCCTTTTCCAGCGCCTGCGCGACGATGACATCCACCCGCGGATCGGCCTCGCTTTTTGACGAAGGCGGCACAAACGAACTGGTCGGCAATTCTCCCGTGAGCAGCTCGTAAAAGACCACGCCAAGAGAGTAGATGTCCGCGCGATGATCGACCGCGCCCGGCGTTTCCCGTTGTTCGGGCGCCATGTAGCTGGGTGTGCCGAGCGTGGCGCCACTTTGGGTGAAATCGCTTTGGGCCGGCGAGGCTGATCCACCCGCAGAGCGCGCTTCCGCCGCCAGTTCGCCAACGAGCTTGGCGATGCCGAAATCCGCGAGCTTCACGCGGCCCTTGCGGTCCAGAAGGATGTTCTCCGGCTTGATGTCCCGGTGCAGCACCCCTTCGTCGTGCGCGAACTGCATCGCGTCGCAGATGTGCGGCACGATGGCCAGCGCCTGCGCCGGCGTGAACCGGCGCGAGCGCATCGCCTGGCGGAGGTTTACGCCCTCCACGAATTCCATGAGCAGATAGTAAAAACCGTCCGTGGTCCCCGAATCATGCACCGCCACGATGTTCGGGTGATGCAGCCGCGCGAGCAGCCGCCCCTCACGCTCGAAGCGCCCCTCGAACGATGAATCGCGCTCGGCGAGCGAGGCGGGCAGAAGCTTCAAGGCCACGAGCCGGTCGAGCTTCGGCTGCCGCGCCTTGAAGACCGCGCCCATGCCGCCGCAGCCGATGAGTTCGAGAATTTCGAGCTGCGGAAAAGCGGCACTCACCGTCGCGAGCGATGGAGGCTCCGGTCGGCGATGCTCCTCCGGCCCAGTTGGCTGCATCGCCGCCTGCAACAGGCAGCGCGGGCATGTTCCTTCCGGCGATTCTGGCGGCACGACGGCTCCGCAGACCGGGCAGTGATGGAGTGAAGGAACTGGCATTTGCTGAATACCTGACGCGTGACGCGCCAAACGTTGCACAAAATATTCTGCAGGGCGCGATCACCACGGCAAAAATTATATTGTGTCATAGGGCAACCGGTCGATTCTGTGGGCGATTCTGGCTGGCCTCCTGACGTGATTCTAGGTGATCTATTTCGCCATGCGCGGCGACCGGACGAGGAACGCCGCTCGCTCACCCACCTTTTCACTCATGCCCCGCTTTTACATCCCGCCGCACGCCTGGAATCCGGACAAGCTGGCGCTGGATGATGGGGAGACCCATCACGCGCTGGGGGTGCTGCGGATGAAGGCGGGTGAGCGGGCGACGGTTTTCAACGGGCTGGGCGCGGAGGCGACGGTCGAACTGGCAAGTGAGGAAAAGGGGCGCGTGGTTTTGCGCAAGATCAGCGTGGGAAAAAGCGCGCCGCTGGCCTGCGAGATCGTGCTGGGGCAGGCGATTCCGAAGGGGAAAAATATGGACCTCATCGTGGAAAAGGCCGTCGAACTGGGGGCGGCGGCGATCGTGCCGCTGATGAGCGAGCGGACGATCGTGCGGGCGGATGTGGGCGAGGCGCTGGGCAAACGGGAGAAGTGGCAGCGCGTGGCGATCGAGGCGGCGAAGCAGTGCGGGCAGAACTGGCTCCCGCGCGTCCACCCGCCGCAGACGCCGAAGGATTTTTTCCTGACGGGCGAAAGGTTTGACTTGATGCTGATTGCCTCGCTCCAGCCGGATTCCCGGCCGATCAAGGAGACGCTGGCGGAGTTCGAGGGAAAGCCGCCGAAACGGGTGCTCATTCTCGTCGGGCCGGAGGGGGATTTCACCCCGGCAGAAATGAATCTCGCCAAGTCGCACGGCTGCCGGCCGATCACGCTCGGGCCGATCATTCTCCGCACGGAGACGGCGGCGATCTATTGCCTGAGCGTGCTCGGGCACGAGCTCTTCCGCTAGGGTCCGCGCGAGGGCCGGGGGCGGTTATATCGCGGGGCTGGCGGGACAGGGATTGACAGTTCGGGGCAGGCGGCGCATGTCTCTTTCATGCTGGACTCTCCCGAACCCCCTAAAACCTTCATCGAGAAGCTGCAAGAGCGCGCCGCCGCGTCGCGCTTCTTCACCGTGTCGCTGCTGCTCCATGTGGTGCTGATCGTCATGGGCGGCAGCGTGGTGCTCTTTCAACGAATGGCTCCGCAGGAGGATTTCGCCGCCGCGGACGGCCTCGTGGGCAATGAGGTCCAGGTGCAGGCCCCGCCGGAAACCCAGCCGGAGATGCAGCAGCAGTTCACGCCGCAGGCTCCGACGCTGAGCGCGCCGTCCCTCGCGGCGATCACGACCACTGCGGCGACGCCCACTTTCACGGTGGCTTCCGTAGCCCCGGTGATCAAGCCGGTGCAGACCGACGCCATGGCCAACAAGATCAACCAAGCCTCTCTCAAAGGAATCGCGAGCGGTCTGCCCTCGGCGATGTCCGGGCGGGCCGGCGGCACCGCCCGGGCGCAGATGATGGAGGCGAACAAGGGCAAGAAGGAAGGGGAGATCGCGGTGATGAAGGGACTGAATTGGCTGAAGACTCATCAAAACCCGGACGGTTCCTGGGCCGATGCCGATAAGAGCGCGATGACCGGTTTTGCCCTGCTTTCCTTCCTCGGCCACGGCGAGACGCCGGTATCGGTGGACTTTGGTGCCACGGTGCAAAAGGCGGTCGATTGGCTGGTCGCCGAGGGCAACAAGAACGACGGCAAGTTCGCCAACTTCGATCAGCACGGCGTGTACGCCCACGCGATCGCGGCGTACGGGATCGGTGAGTACTACACGATGACCAAGGATGAGCGGGTGGCGGAGCTATTGAAAAAGGCCACCGGTCACATCGTGCAGGGACAGGCTGCGGACGGCGGCTGGCAGTATGGCTATGCGAAGGGACCGAAGAGCGACACTTCGGTGAGCGGCTGGCAGATTCAGTCTCTCAAAGCCGCGCATCTCAGCGGCCTGAATATCGAAGGCGTCGATCCGGCACTGGACAAGGCCATGCTCAATCTCAAGCGCGTGCAGGCCGACGACGGCAGCTTCGGTTATACGGAAGCCAGGAACGACTATTACAGCCTGACCGGCGCCGGCGTGCTCTGCACTTTTTTCTGGAAGCAGGAAAAAGACGCGAGCGTGCGCAAAGGCATCAATTATTTGATGGAGGCGACCGACAAGGATCACCCTGTGGATTACCACCACGAAAAGGCCGATCTCTATGCGTGGTATTACAATACCCAAGCGTGCCTCATGGTCGGCGGCGCGGCGTGGAATAAATGGAACCGGCTCTTTCAGGATCAAATCATCAAGAATCAGAACCCCGACGGAAGCTGGCCGCCCGTGGCCGGCAAATCCCCCGGCGGTGAGATCCAGCGCGACCCGGAAGGCGCGGGGCCGTATTACCGGACGAACCTCTGCATCCTCATGCTCGAGGTTTATTACCGCTACTCGCCGACGATGAAGTAGCGCGGTTCGCACCGAATGTTGGGGCGCGGTTGTGCAAACAGCCGCGCCCTTTTTCGTGCCGGCGTTTTACGGGGACAAGTTTGACACGCTTGCCACACGGCGGATTTTTCGCGACTTCCATGCTTCGGCGCATGCCCAATCATATCACTCCCGCCTTTCTCCAACTCGGCCTCAGCCTGGCGCTCGGCAGCTCTGCGCTGGCCGTGGATATTGTCGATGCGAAAAGCAGCGAGTTCTTCGAGCAAAAAATCCGCCCGATCCTTACCGACCGCTGCTTCAAATGCCACAGCCACGGGGCGGACAAGATCAAGGGTGGCCTCGTGCTGGATTCGCGGGACGCCGCACTGACCGGCGGCGACACCGGCCCGGCCATCGCCCCCGGCGACCCGGCGAAGAGCCTGCTCATCGAGGCCATCAGCTACACGAACGAAGATCTGCAAATGCCGCCGAAAAAGGGCGATGGAAAAAAGCTGAGCGACGAGGAGATCGCGATCCTCACTGACTGGGTGAAAATGGGCGCGCCTTACGGGAAAGGGAGCGCCCAGAAAATGGTGACACGGGCGAAGGGCAAGATCACCGACGAAGACCGGCAGTGGTGGGCCTTTCAGCCCGTCGCCAAAGTCGAGGCGCCGGCAGTGGCGGACGGGGGTTGGGCGGGCAATGAGATCGACCGCTTCGTTTTCCAAAAGCTCACCGCCAATGGGCTTCAGCCGGCACCTCCTGCCGGCATCGAGTCGCTCATCCGGCGCATTTATTTTGACGTGACCGGCCTGCCGCCGTCCCCGGCGGAGATCGACGCTGTCACTCGCAAGGCCACCGCCGCTCGGGCGGAGCAGCGGCAGGGAATCATCGCGAAGCTCATCGACCAACTCCTCGCCAGCCCACGCTACGGCGAGCATTGGGCGCGGCACTGGCTCGACCTTGTCCGCTATGCCGAGAGCGACGGCTACCGGATCGATGAATACCGCCCGCACGCCTGGCGGTATCGCGACTACGTCATCGCCTCGCTCAATGCCGACAAGCCTTACGACCGCTTCGTGCAGGAGCAGCTCGCGGGCGACGAGCTTTTCCCTGGCGACACCGAGGCGCTGGCCGGCACCGGTTTTCTCCGGCTCGGCATCTACGAATACAACAACCGCGATGTCGCCCTTCAGTGGACCGGCATGCTCAATGACATCACCGATGTCACCGCCGATGTCTTTCTCGGTCTCGGCGTGCAGTGCGCCCGCTGCCACGACCATAAGTTCGACCCGATCCTGCAAAAGGATTACTTCCGCCTCCAGGCATTCTTCGCCCCGCTGCTCATGCCCGAGGTCGTGCATGCCGCCACCGCGGAGCAGCAGACGGAGCATGATGCGAAGCTCAAAGTGTGGGAGGAAAAAACCGCCGGCCTCCGCGCCCAGCTCGCCGTGATCGAAGACCCCGCCCGCGAGAAAGCCGCGGAAGAGGCAATTGGAAAGTTCCCGCCCGAGACGCGCGCGATTCTGAACAAGCCCGCCGCCGGGCGCACGCCGGCCGAGGAGCAGATCTCCGCCCTCGCCTTCCGGCAGGTGACCTATGAGTACGCGCGACTTTTCAGCAAACTGAAAGGTGCGGAAAAAGACCGCGTCGCCGCTTTGCAGAAACAGCTCGCCGCGTTCGACAGCGAAAAGCCCGCCGAGTTGCCCGTCGTCCCTTCCGTCACGGATGTCGGACCGAAAGCGCCGCCCGTCTTCATCCCGAAGAAGCAGAATCTCGGGGACATCGAACCCGGCTTTCTGACCGTGCTCGATGCGCAACCTGCGGCCATCCAGCCCACCCAGCCGGGCTCCACGGGTCGCCGCGCGGCGCTCGCCCGCTGGCTCACGGCGCCGGAGAATCCGCTGACCGCCCGCGTCATCGTGAACCGCGTCTGGCAGTATCATTTCGGCCGCGGCCTTGTCGGCACGTCGAGCGACTTTGGCAAACTGGGCGACGCGCCTTCGCATCCCGAGTTGCTCGACTGGCTCACCCGCCGCTTCATCGCCGACGGCTGGAGCTTGAAAAAGCTCCACCGCCTGATCCTCACGTCATCGACCTACCAGCAGGCGGCGAAGCATCCCGCCGCTGAAACCGCCCGGCTTCAAGACCCCGAGAATCGCCTGCTCTGGCGGGCCAACACCCGGCGCCTCGAGGCCGAGCAAATTCGCGACGCCATCCTCTCCGTCACCGGCGAACTCAAGCTCACGGCCATCGGCCCAAGCGCCGATCCCTCCACTCCGGTGCGCTCGATTTTTACCAAAGTCCTGCGCAACTCCCGCGACCCGCTGCTCGAAGTCTTCGATGTCCCGGACGCCTTCAAGAGCACGGCCCAGCGCAACGTCACCACCACGCCCACGCAAAGTCTGCTTCTGCTCAACAGCCCCGCCGCTCTCAAGCGCGCGCAGGCTTTCGCGGCACGCCTCAACCGGGACAGTTCATCGGATGAAGCGAGGCGCGTGAACGACGCCTACCGCCTCGCCTTTGGCCGCGCTCCGGCGGCCGCCGAACGCGATGCCGCGCTCGCCTTTCTCGATCGTCAGGCAGAGCAGTTCGCCCCGCCGACTGCAGCTCAGGAGCCCGCGCCTTTTCTCGCCGAGAAAATGCCTTTCCGCGACGGTCGAGCCGCCGCCCTCACGCCCGGCACCCCGATGGACCGGCTCACCATTCCCGACCAGCCCGCATTCCCCGGCGGCGACTTCACCATCGAGAGCTTCATCGTCATGAAGTCCGCCTACGCCGATGGTCAGGTGCGGACGATCGCCGCCCAGTGGGACGGCGAGAAAGCGCATCCCGGCTGGGCCTTTGGCGTCACCGGCGGGCAGTCGCGCTACAAGCCGCAGACCCTCGTCCTGCTGCTCCGAGGCGCGCAGCCGTGGAGCGAAAAGGATCCCGTCGAGCCAATCTTCAGCGGCTTGAGCATCGAGGCTGGCCGGCCCTATTTCGTCGCGGTGAGCGTGAAGCTCGCGGACACCGGCGAAACCGGCGTGACCTTTTACACGAAGGATCTCTCGAACGACGACGAGCCCATGCAGGTCGCGAACGTCGCCCACAAAGTGACCTCGGGCATCCGCTCCAGCGCGCCGCTGCGCATCGGTGCCCGCGGCGAAGACGCGAAGAATCTTTTCGATGGCCTGATCGACGATGTGCGACTTTCCAGTGCGCCGCTGACTTCCGAGCAGCTCCTGCTGACCAGCGCCGCCACCGCTGAAAGCACGGTTGGCTATTGGAAGTTTGAAAATGATCCCGGTGTGTATCGAGACTCCTCCGCCCGCCACGCCGACATCACCCCGCGCATCATTGAGGCCCCGAAGATCGACCCGCGCGCCGCGGCCTTCGCCGACTTCTGCCAGGTGCTCCTGAACTCGAACGAATTCCTCTACCTCGATTGATATGAATCCAGTGCATTTCCCATTCACCACCTCCCGGCGCGATTTCCTCGCCCGCGCCGGAGCCGGCTTCGGAGCGCTGGCGCTCGCCGATTTGCTCAAAGGCACCGCGCTCGCCGCCGCCGTGAAGGAGGAGGCGCGGTCGGTCACGCAGCCGCTGCTGCCGCGCAAGCCGCACTTTGCCGCCAAAGCCAAAAGCGTGATCTTCCTCTTCATGGAAGGCGGGCCGTCGCACATGGACACCTTCGATCCCAAACCCGCGCTGCTCGAACTCGCTGGCAAACCCATCCCGCCCAGCTTTGGCCGCGTCATCACCGCCATGGGCGAGTTCGATTCGCCGATCCTCGCGAGCAAGCGACAATGGAAGCAGCACGGCCAGAGCGGCACCTGGGTCAGCGACTGGCTGCCGGAAACCGCAACGTGCGTGGACGACATCGCGGTCATCCGCTCGTGCTGGGCCGACGGCATCAACCACTCTTCCGGCGTCTGCCAGATGAATACCGGTTCGATCCTCGCCGGCCGCCCTTCACTCGGTGCGTGGACCAGTTACGGCCTCGGCACCGAGAACCAGAACTTGCCCGCCTTCGTCGTCATGCAGGACAACGCGGCGAGCGTCATCAACGGCCCGCGCAACTGGGGCGCGGGCTTCATGCCAGCGTCGTACCAAGGCACCCGCATCACCGCCGGGAGCGACCCCATCCCCTTTCTCAACCCGCCGGAGGGCATCACCGCCGGAGCGCAGCGCGGCAAGCTGGACTTTCTCACCGCGATGAATCGCGCCCACGCCGCGACCCGCGCGCAAAGCGAACTCGAAGCCCGCATCGCCAGCTACGAACTCGCCTTTCGCATGCAGTCCGAAGCGCCCGAGGCCGTCGATCTCGCGAAAGAATCCGAGGCCACCAAAGCTCTCTACGGCGTGGATGAAAAAGACACCGCCGACTTTGGCCGGATGTGCCTGCTCTCGCGCCGCCTCGTCGAGCGCGGCGTCCGTTTCGTCCAGCTCTACAGCGGCACGGGCAGCAAGTGGGACTCGCACGCCAAGATCGAGGAGAATCATTCCAAGCTCTGCCGCTCCATGGACAAACCCGTGGCCGGCCTGCTCAAGGATCTGAAAGCGCGCGGTCTGCTCGACTCGACGCTCGTCGTCTGGGGCGGCGAGTTTGGCCGCACCCCGCAGAGCGAAAAAGGCGACGGGCGCGATCACAACCCGACCGGCTTCACCATGTGGATGGCCGGCGGCGGTGTGAAGGGCGGCCAGACCATCGGCGCGACCGACGAAGTAGGGTTGCATGCCGTCGAAGACCGCCTCCACGTCCACGATCTCCATGCCACGATTCTCGGGCTCCTGGGCCTCGATAACATGGGCCTCGTCTATAAATACAAAGGCCGCCCCGAACGCCCCACGCTCAACGAAGGCGAAGCCTTCAAGAAAATCGCCGGCGTCTGACAAAGTAGCTCGGGCTTGCCCTCGTTCCGCGACTCCATCGCGGAACGCCCTTGTCCCCGCAATTCCATTGCGCCGGTGAGCGCGCGGCAGCCGGGACGGCGCAATGGAGTTGCGCAGACAAAGGTGTGACGAAATGAAGTTTCGTCACGAGGAGATGACGCTCATCGCCTGCCGCTCCTTCCGGCGCGCTGTTGAAAAAAGCCGTGGCGCCTATGGGTCGATGTCCCAGACTTTCACATCATCAAGCTGAAGCGACTCGCCGCGCATCACGAAACGGTAGCCGGTCTTGTCCACGTCGAGCGCCGGGTTGTTGACTTCGACCTTCGCGCCATTGTCCGTCTGAACGGTCACTTTCCCGCCCTTCATCTCGACGAGCATGGTGTGCCACTCACCGCGGGCGAACGTCGCCTCGGCCTTTCCGAGCGCCTCGGCCTTGCTCGCCGCGCCGGCTTTGTCCTTGTCCTTGTTGACCGTCAGCGCGCCGGGCGCCACCGCCACCCGGAAGAGATGTCCCTTCGCCTGATTGAGGCTCAGGTTGAACAGCTTCGCCCCGTCCATCTTGAACGAAAACCGGATCATGGAATCACGCTTCGGAACCCCGAGCGCGAGCACGGCCGGGTGCATGTCTTCCGCCTTCTCCTTGCCCACGACGACACCGTCCTTCACCTGCCAGTCGCCCTTCGGCATCGTCCACGGTTTGCCCAAGCCGCCGCTCTCAAATGCCGCTTCTAACGCGATCTTGCCCGGCGTGGCGAGGGCGGGCTTCAGGTCGGCATCCTTGGCGGCAAAGGCCGCGCTGGTGAGGGAGCAGAGGGCGAGGAGGATTCGGCAGTGCATGATCTTTTGAATTTGAGTGAATGAACGCGTGTTGCGTACTGGGAACAACACCGGCGGCGGGCTTTCGGACATTCGCGGAGCGAAAAGCCGCCGCCCGCTTTCGGTTCGTCCGCGCGAATCGTGAAGGCAAGCAGCCCGTGCCTTATCCACTCGGGCATCGCGCAGATGAACTCGCGCGTGTGGCGCCCGAGCCAGCTTGCGCCCGCAGTGTGAACAGCCTTACGGCTGCAACACGCGCACGCGGTGCGCTTCGCTGTCGCCGATGAAGACTGTGCCGTCGCGATCCACGAAAACGCCGTGCGGGCGAGCGAGCTGACACTTCAGCGGATCGCCGTCGGGGCCGTCGCCGCGCTGGCCGGTTCCCGCGAGGAGCGAGAGCGTGCCGGTCTTCATGTCGATCACGCGGATCGAGTGGCTCTCGGTGTCGGCGAGATAGACGTTGCCGTCCGGCCCGACGCTCAGGCCTTTCGGCCCGGAAAGCGTGGCGTCCTTCGCCCGGCCGCCGTGGCCGGTGAAGCCTTGCTTCCCGGTGCCCGCGACGTGATGGATGATGCCTGCGGCGAGATCGAGTTTGAAGACCGCGTTGCCTTCGCGGAGCGCGAGCCAGAGGTTTCCGTCACGGTCGAAATCGAGGGCGCGCGGGCCATTCAGCGGCGTGCCGGCGATGGGTGCGCCGTCGGGCGTCGGCTTCTTTTCGCCGGTGCCGGCAAAGGTCGAGATGGTGCCGGTCTTCATGTCCACCTTGCGGATGCGGTGGTTCTTGATGTCGCAGACGTAGAGGTCGCCCGCACGGTCAAAGCCGATGCTGTGCGGTTCGTTCATCTGCGCTTTCACCGCTGGGCCGCCATCGCCGGAGAAGCCGGGCTGACCGGTGCCGGCGACGGTGTTGATCACGCCCGTCTTCGCATCCACGCGGCGCACGACAGCGCTGAGCCGTTCGACGAAAAACAAGTTCCCGGCTTTGTCGAAGCGCACCTCATAAGGCTCGTTCAGTGCCGCACTGGTCGCTGGCCCGCCGTCGCCGGAGAATCCGCGCGTGCCGTTTCCCGCAACCGTCGAGACGGTCCCGTCGGCCGCCACTTTCCGCACGCGCTGATTGTCGGTATCGCAAATGTAGAGCGCCCCATCCGGCCCGCGGGCGATGCCAAAGGGATTGTTGACCTGCGCCTGTGCCGCCGGCCCGCCGTCGCCGGAAAAGCCTTTGACGCCGGTGCCGGCGAAAGTGGTGAGCAGCGGCGGAGCGCTCGCGCATTTCAACAGCGAAACGTTCAGTGAGAAAAGAGCGAGAAGAACGGGGAAGAGTGGGCGCATGGGAGAACCGAATACTGCCCCGAAAATCGCTCTGGCAAAGGCGCAAAGAGTCGGAGTTGCGCATTGTTTTCTGGCCGTCCCGGCGTGAGGCAAAACCTCGCGGCAGAGTTCGCCTTGCCGCCAGCGCACGGAATCTCAAAGCTCGCCCAGCGCTTGGGCGAGCGCAGTCGGGGCGCGGCTCAGCTTTTCCCACGTCGCCTCCAAGACCGACGTCTCGTACCGCAACCATCGTCCTGTGGCCGTGGAGTAGAGGCCCGCGGCGACGGGCCCATCGAGCATCGTGCTGACGGCCCGCCAGTAGGCGCTGAGCTGCGGGAGATAGTGCTCGCGGAGCCGTGGCAGTTCGTCGGCGCTTGTGCGGTTGGTTTTCCAATCGAGGATCAGCCAGCTCCCGGCGGTCGGGTCGAAGACCGCAAGATCGATGATGCCTTCGAGACATTCGTGCTCGTTCATCGCCCACAGGAACGGCATCTCCGCGTGGGTCACGACGCCCGGTGCAGTGAGGAGGGGCGCCAGTTCCGACCCGGTGATAAGCTGCCCGCGAAGCAGCGCCCATTCGTGGCGGGAAAGTGCGGCGTCTGGTGAAGCGGAGAGCGCTGCAAAAAAAGTGGCGTCCCATACCGCCGCGTCGGCCCGCCAGTCGATCTGCTCGACGAACTCGTGCCACCACGTCCCGTAGAGCTGTCCGGTGTTTGGACCGCCGGCGACCCGCTGCGCCATCTGCGAATACACCGCCGGATCAGCATCGGCCAGCGCGGCCTCGGCCAATGCGCTGGGGTTGCGCTTGATGAAATGCGTCGCGTGCTCGCGGGCGGGATGCTCACATCCGCGCGGAAACGGATCGAGAGGCAGCGCGGTCCCACGCGAGCGCTTCTGCTCCCGCGCGGCTTGGTGTGAGGCGGTTTCGGCGCAGGAGGCCGGAGCCGTCGGCAGCGCCTCAAAGGTCGCGGCGTTCACCTCCGTCCCACAGCAGCGGAGCAGGCTGGCCTGGGCGGATTTCGACGGGCCGCTTTTCGCGGAGAAAAGCGCGCGGTCATCCACGAGCACGAGCGTATGACGGCACCGCGTGAGCGCGACGTAGAGCAGCCGCTCGCATTCCTGCTGTTCGCGCGCGGCCAGCGCCGCCTTCAAAGCGCCGTCGAGATCCATGATCGCCATGGTCGAGCGCGTGCGCGGATCGCGCACGAGCCGCGGGTACTTTGCGGGGAATGGCTTGATCGCCCGCGCGAAAAACGGCACGACGACGACCTCCCACTCCGAGCCTTTCGCTTTGTGGCCGGTGATGAGCTGGAGCGCATCGCGCGTCGCCGGCCGGACATCCCGCACGCTGCCGAAACCGCGGCGCAATTCGTCCGCCCACGAGGCCAGCGTGGCGCCGTGGGCTTCCGCGGTTGCGGATTGCGTGAGCAGGTCGCCGAGTTCCGCACCGAGATTCTCGTACTCCCCATCCGGCAGGCTCAGGAGCCGCTCGCGCAATTGCGTGACGCGCACCATTTCGTCCATCGCGGTGAAAAGCGGGAGTGTCACCAGTCGCGCGCGCAGCTCGGACAAAAGATTCAGCGTTTCCGCAACGGGGCCTCGGCGCGCGGTCGGTTCGGCGATTTGCCAGCGCCCGCCATCGCCCTCGGAAAATTCGGCGAGATCGTGATCCGAAAGTCCGAAGACCTCGCGCAGCACGCCGACGATTTCGTAGCCGTGCCGCGGTTCCGCCGCGACGACCGCGAGTGCAGTGAACCACGCATAGGCCGGACTGTCGCCGCGCAGCTCCCGCTCCGACAGAATTTGCGCGTCGAGCCCGGCCGCGCGCAGCGCGCTCCGCAGCGGGACGAACCAGCGCGTGCGCGGGCACAGGATCGCCACCTCGCTCCACGATGAGGCGCGCAGATTTCGCAACCCGTGTCCGCGGAGCCAGCGCGTGAGTTCCGACGCTTCGTGCCACGCTTTCCGCGAGTCGTTCCACTCGCCGATGTCGGGGAGTTCCTCCAACTCACAGCGCACGATCTGGCCGGGCAACACTGCGGGTCGGGCATTGAGCGGCACAAACGCGACCTGCTCCGCCGCACCGTGCAGCACCGCGGGGAAAGCGGCATTGGCGAAATCGAGCGCGCGCTGATCGAGCCGGAAGGTGACGGAAAACTCGAGCGCCTCGGCGTTGGCGGCGAGCAACGCATCGTGAACCCGGCGGTAGTGCGCGAGGTCTGCACGCGCGCCGTAGATCGACTGCTGAAAATCGCCGACCATGCTGAAATGCCCGGATCGCGGCGGCGCGGCACCGTCGTCCAACCATGCGCCGGACGCCTCCGGTGGACGCGCGATTTCGAGCAGCACATCGAACTGCGCTGGATCCGTGTCCTGCGCTTCGTCTAGGATCACGCGGTAGTTTTTTGCGCGAATGCGCCGGCCAGCCTCGGGATGCCGCAGCAGCTCCGTCGCGAGCGCGATCTGGTCGTCATAGGTCATCGCGCCTTTCGCGAGCCGGAAGTCACGATAGCCGCGCCCCGTCTCCGCGGCGATGCACAGCGCGGCGCGCCGCACCCACTCGCGCAGTGGGCCCATCGCGACTTCCCACAGCGGCACGAAATCCTTTGCGGTCGTGCCGCAGGCCGGAAGCGGGAGGAAACCCTCGCCTTTGCCCCAAGCCGTCTCCCACGCATGCAGCCGCTCCTGCGCGGCGGCGACGGTGGGTTTCGCGCTTCCTTTTCCCACCGCCGAATAGACGACATCGAAAGCGGGCGTGGGAAACTCGCCGGGATCATTCGCCGCGATCGGCGGACCGCCGCGGCCGAGTTTCATCAGTTCGCGCACCGGCGCGAGACGCAGCAGGCATCGGCGTTGCGGGGCAGTGAGCGTGTGGCCGATGACGGCGTGCTGCTGGATGAACTCCAGCCAAAGCGCGCCGTCGTCTTCAAGATGGGCGAGCCGGCCGGGCACGTCGAGATGATGTCCGTGCTGGCTCAGGAGCCGCATGCAAAGGCTGTGAATCGTGCCGAAAAATGCGCGGTTGAAAGCCTCGATGATTTCCAGTTTCACGCCTGCCTCAAGGATGCTTTGCCGCGCGCGCTGCTGCATCTGATCCGCCGCGCGATTCGTGTAGGTCACGACGACCAGCGCCGGCAGCCACTCGCGCGCCTTTTCGCTCTGTGCGACGGCGACGATGCGGTCGGTGATCGCGCGCGTCTTGCCGCTGCCCGCGGAGGCGACGACCGAGAAATTGCGCCCGAGTTCGGCGGTGAAGCGCGACCGCTGCGGCTGGTCCATGGGCGCGCTCATTCGGCGTCCTCCGAGGCGAGGCCGGGATGGGCGCGTGCCCATTTGTCCGCGAGCACTTCGGGATCGATGGCGAGCGTGGCGAGCGGGTACTCGCCGCGGAATGCGTATTCGTCGCGGATCGCGCCGTGCATTCCGAACACGCCCGTTTCCTGCATGCGATGCAGCCCGCGCCAGAGCGGAGCCTGCGCGGCGAGGTCGTCGAGGCGGAGTTGCGGAGCGTCGAGCGCGAGGCCCGGCGTGAGGAGGGAGACGCCGACGGTGGGCGTCCCGAGTTCGCGCAGGGCGAGCGCGTAGAGCGCGAGCTGCAGCCCGTCGCCGGTGCCGAGCTTGCTGGCGCGCAGGGCCTTTCGGTCGCCGGTTTTGTAATCGACGATCCAGGCATCGTGGGGCGAGGGCGAAGTCGCGAGGATGAGGTCGATGCGGCCATTCACGAAAAGCATTGCGCCGTCACCGGGCGCGACGGCGAGATCGTGGGGCAGCGCGTACTCCGTGGCGAGATGGGTGCGTCCACCGACGCTCGCGATTCGCTCGGCGAGCTGGCGGGAGATCGGCAGCGCCTGCTCCCATGTGGAGAGCCACCAGTCGGGTAACGGATGTCCGCAGCGGCGCAGGATTTCGCGGATGCTCCGGAGAAATGCCTCCGCCGATCTGCGCACCCGCGCGCGGATTTCATCCGCCGGCGGCATGGGCACGAAAGCGTTGCGCTCCTTCGCGTCGGAGATCGTGCGCAGCCATTGATGCACCCATTGGCCGATGGCCAGATTCCACGGTGTCTCGTCGTCTGCGCCGCGCGCTCCGACTCCGAGCAGCGCCTCCATCCAGACGAGTGCGGGGGAGTTCAGCGCCTTTTCCCATGTGGTCGCCGCGAGGCGGATGGGCTGCGGGAGCGGCGTGCGTAAACCGAACTCGTACTCGCCGAATGGCTGCGCGGCATTGCGGCGCGCAGCAAACGCGATGCGCGTCTGCGCCACCGGGCCGCCATCCGCCTCCACGTCGTCGGAAAGCCCGCTGGATGAGAGCCAGGCCGCCGTCTCGTTTTGCAACGCGTTCATGGTCTCCTGCGAAATGGCGCGGCCCCGCGCGCAGAAATAAAGCCGCGTGAAAAAATCGCTCGCATTCAGCCGTCGGTCGGGTGCGCTTTCGTCGAAAAGCTGAGCGCTCGCGGCCACCGAGACCCTGGCGGATTCGAGCGTATTGAGGAACTGGCGCAGCGCGAGTTCGCGGCGCTGTGCCGGGCCGAGGCAAAGGGCCTTGCCCGGCAGCGCGGTTTCGTGGCCTTCGCCCTGCCGGCCTTGCGTGGTGGCACGCGTGTTGAGTCCGCGGATGCGTCGGTTGAGCGCGTCTATTTCCTCCTCGCCGAGAACGCCCGAGTCTTCGAGCGCGGGTGGCCAGTGGCCTTCGTTCAGCCCGGCGAAAATGAGGTGCGTCCACGACTGCGACTCGGCTTGCGCATACGGCAGGAGATGCACGCGGCTGTAGGGATGGCTGCCGTCCTCCGCTCGCACGGCACGCCTCGAGACGAGCGTTTCGCGGAGCCACCGCAGAAACGGGCGGCGCGAGATCTCGAGCGTGCGCGTGCGCTGCAAGCCTTCGGCGAGTTCTCGCAGTTTGTCCTCCCGCGCTTTCCATCCGAGAGCGCGAAATATCACAGCGGACTTTTCGATGAATTCTCCGAGCTTTGCGCCTGCCGGAAGAAAAGTCAGCGCGCGCAACCCATCACCGAGCGCGGCGGCATGGCGGCGACGGGGATGCTGTGCGAGGAATTCCGCGACGACTGTCAGGTCGTCGATGAGCAGTTCATTGAAAACACGCGGCAGTGCATCCTCGATTTCGGGTAGCGCGAGGCCGTTGAAAATGGTTTCCGGCGCGTGGTGCGCGCGGAGAAAGCGGAGCAGTACTGGAATCCGCGGATTTTCCTGAAATTCCAGCCATGCCGGCCAGGCGGGGTCTTCGAGCGGGCCAGGCGCGTGATGCGCGAGCCCGTCATGATGGGGCACTCCTCGCTCCGCGAGCGAGGCCGCGACACGGCGTGATAGCGCACCGGCCGCAGGAAAAAGAATGCCGAGCCGCTCGCACGCCGGGTCGGCGAGGAACTGCAGGGCTTTGGCGACGACCGCGCGCGCCTGCTCGGCCGTGTTATGTCCCGCGAGAAACCCGACGCTTTTCGCGGGCTCCTTCTCCCGCTGCGCGACTTCCGCTTTGGACTCCGGCAATTGCAGCAAGCCAGCGAAAGGCCCGGCATCGTCGCCGGACGCAATCGGCTGCGCTTCGCCGAAATTTTCCTCCCATGTGCCAATCCAAATCCCATCGATGGACTCCGCTTCTGCGCGGGGAGAGGTGAGGCAAACACTCGCGCTTTCCGCCGAATGAACGGCGGCGGCGAGCAGCGACCAGAGTGGCCAGTGCAGAGCGTTGAAGCCGGTGACGAGGAGTTCGGCAAAAAACGGTGGTGCAGACGGGGCGGCGGCGAGCAGTGCGCGGTCGGTGTCATGCACCGTGGAAAATCCCGCGCCTTTGAGCAGCCGCTGGAATTCCACCACCACTGGCCGCAGCCGCGGCGGCCCGGTTTCGGCGAAATCCCACCCGCTGCCGCCGATGAGGTCGATGGCTTTGAGCAGTTGATCCGGCGCGGCGGCGATGGCGTCCGCATTTTCGCCCTGCCGCTCCGCCGCAGTGGCGAGGAGCAGGCGCAGATGCTCCCGCAGCGGCACGCGCAATTCCAGACCGAAGTGCCGCGTGAGCCGGTCGCGCAGTTCGCCGGGTGTGAGGAAATGCACGCCGCAAAGCCCGAGGCCCGCACTCAGCGCGAGCGCCTTGAGGTGATAGGCATCGGCGCGCAGAGGCACGAGCACGGCGGTCGCTCGGCGCGTCCGCGCGGCGGATTGAGCGACACCTTTCAACCAGGGCAGCACCACAGCCTCGTGGGCCTGTGCGGCAAGCGAAGAGGTATGCAGGGAGACTTTCATCCGGGCGAACAAATGACATAGCGACAGACAACCGCAGTCGGTCCCGCCAAATTAAAGCCACTTTTTCCGCTTGAAAAAAATGATCTGGGCAATGGCGATGACGGCCATAACGCACATGCAAATGACGTAGCCGTATGGCTGGTAAAGCTCGGGCATGTTGAGCGGGCGCGCTCCGTCCCCGGCGTTAAAGTTCATTCCATAAACACCGGCGACAAAAGTCAGCGGAATGAAGATGGAGGACATGATCGTGAGGACGCGCATGATCTCGTTTGTGCGCATGCCGACGGCGGAGAGGTAGAGGTCCATGAGACCGGAGTTCACGTCGCGATAGGATTCGACGAGGTCCATGATCTGCACGGTGTGGTCGTAGCAGTCGCGGAGGAAGATCTTGGTGTTGTCGCGCACGATGCCGGTTTCGTCGTGCATCAGCGCCGTGATCACATCGCGCATCGGCCAGACATAGCGGCGAAGCTGCATGAGCGTGCGCTTGAAGCTGTGAATCTGGCTCACGCAAAGGCGCGATGGGTGTTCCAGCACCTCGTCTTCGAGGGCCTCGATGCCGTCGCCCAAGGATTCAAGGACGGGAAAATAGTGGTCGATGATGGCGTCGATGAGCGCGTAGGCGAGATAATCGCTTTTCGATTTGCGGATGTTGCCGGTGCCCCCGGTGCGGAGCCGCTGGCGCACGGGATCGAAGACATCGCCGCCAACCGCTTCCTGGATGGTGATGAGGAGATGCGGGCCGAGAAACATGCTGATCTGTTCGCCGCACAGGCGCTTGTCTTCGTCGGGATAGACCATGTCGGCGACGATGAAGAGATGCTCGTCGTAATGATCGACTTTGGGGCGCTGGCCGATGTTGAGCACGTCCTCGAGCGCGAGCGGATGCAGGTGATACTTTTCGCCCAGCGCCTTGAGGACGGCGATGTCGCCGAGACCTTCCATGTCGATCCAGCGCGACTTGCCGTCATCGACGGTGCAGTCCGGCAGGTCGGCGACGGAGGCGATGACGCGCTCGGTGATGGTCTGTTCATCATATTCCACGAGCTTGAGCGTGGGCGCGATAGCGCAGCCTTTGGGCAGCGGGAGCAGGGTCGCCGGGGCGGTTCCGGGCATGGGGTAGCGTGTCTTAAACATGACTCGGGAGAAATAGGCGCCGTGGGAACAAATGGAAAGCGCCGAGGCACCGGGGAGTTTGGACTCGCGGCTGCGCTTCCCAAATAACCGTCACCTGTGCTCGCTTAGGATGTGAGGATCATCGCGCTGGCGGGCCCAGGCGGCACAGGGCGATGGCGGCGAGGTCATCGGGCAGCGGCGGGGGATGCAGCGTGGTGAGTGCGGCGACGGTCGCATCGAGAAAGTCGTCTGCGGATGCCGAGGATTCGGGGAAGAATCCGGGCACGTCGTCCGGCCTGAGGCGTTTGCCATCGGCACCGCAGGGACTGAATATTCCGTCCGTGGAAAGCAGGACGATATCGCCGGGGTGGATGGCGGTGAAGTCTTCGCGGCTGGCGAGCTCCGCGTGAATGCCGAGGGGTGGGACCTGCGAGGCCAGTGTTTCCACATTTCCCCCGGCGCGGGCGATAAAGAGGGGTGGGTGGCCCGCGCCGGCGAAGCGCAGGCGGTCATTACCCGCGCGGACGGCGACACAAGCGGCCGTCATAAACGAGCGGCCTTTGAAGATGGAGTAAAACTCCGCATTCACCGCGCGCAGCACCTCCGCAGGGTTCTCGGCTTCCCCCGCGGCGTGACGAAAGAGCAGCTTCGTCAGCGTGGTGAGCAGCGCGGCGGAGACACCGTGGCCGGTGGCGTCGGCGATCCAGAAAATCCAGCCCCCATCGCGCAGGCGCAGCCAGTCAAAGATGTCGCCGCCGACCTGGATGACGGGCTGGTAATGCGCGGCCACTTCCCAGCCGTCGATGGGTGGCGGGCGCTGCGGCAGGATCGCCGTCTGAGTGAGGCTGGCAGCTTCGAGATCGCGTTCGTGCAGGTGCTGCCATTTTTCCAGCTCGGTATTCTGTCGCTGAAGCTGGTCGCGCAAATCGGCGAGACGGAGTTGGGTTTCGACACGCGCTTTGAGTGTGGGGATGTTGATCGGCTTGGTGACGTAGTCGTTGGCTCCCGCTTCCAGCGATTCGATCTCATGCTCCGGGCCGCTGTGCGCGGTGAGCAGGATGATGGGCAGCGCGGCGAGCCGCGGGTCGCGATGCTGGCGCACCAACTCGCAGACCTGCGCGCCGGTCAGGTCGGGCATCTCGTAGTCGAGCAGCATGAGGGCGGGGCGGGTCGATTCAACGAGTTGAAGCGCTTCCGCACCGTCGCACCCCTCAATGACCTCAAAACCGTGCCGCTCCAGAATCCGCGAAAGGAGCGAGCGGTTGAGGGCGTCGTCATCGACGAGCAGGAGACGGCGGTTCGGGATCGGCATGGATTTTAATAGGAATCGAATGGCGAGGGTGCGCTGGTTCTTCGTCATAAACGGAGAAAGAAATGGCCGAGAGGAAGAGTGGGATTGCCGGCCTGCCGCTTTCCCACTACCCACAGCGCCCATGGCAAACGTCGTCTTTCTCTGGCACATGCATCAGCCGTACTACGTCGATCCCGCGACGCAGACGGCCACCATGCCGTGGGTCCGGTTGCACGGCGTGAAGGGCTACCTCGACATGATCTCGGTGCTGGAGGATTTCCCCGGCATCCACGTGAACTTCAATCTCACGCCCGTCCTCGTCCTGCAGATCAAGGAACTCATCGAGGGCAAAATCCGCGACCGGTGGCTCGAATGGTCGCGCACCCCGGCGGCAGATCTCGATGAAGCGACGAAGTTTGCGCTGCTCGAAAACTTCTTCAAAATCCACTGGGACAATCTCGTGAAGCCGTTCCCGCGCTATTGGGAACTGCTCAACAAACGCGGCCTGACTTTCTACCGCGACGATGTGCGGCGCGGGTTGCGCTACTTCAGCACGCAGGAGTTCCTCGACCTCCAGACGTGGTTCAATCTCGCGTGGTGCGGCTACTCGGCCGAGCGGCTCTTCCCGGAAATCGCCGAACTGAAACGCAAGGGCCGCAACTTCACCGAGGCGGAAAAACAGCGCGTCCTCGATATCCATCTCGCGATCCTGCCACTCGTTCTCGAGAAATATCGCGCCGCCGAGGAGCGCGGTCAGGTGGAACTCACGACCACGCCTTTCTTCCACCCGATCCTACCGCTCATCTACGATTCCTCCTTCGCCGAGCGCAGCCTGCCGGGTCGCGAATTTCCTAAGCGATTCGCCTGGCCGCAGGATGCCGCGGCGCAACTCACACTCGCCGTCGAGCAGCACGCCGCGATCTTCGGCCAACCGCCGCGCGGGCTTTGGCCGAGCGAAGGTTCCATCTCCCCGGAACTCATTCCGCTCATGCAGCGCAGTGGCATCGAATACTTCTGCAGCGACGAGGAGAACCTGTTCAATTCGCTGAAGCGCGATCCCGCTTATCGCGGCGCGAACCTCGATCACCTCGAGCTTTTCCAAGGCTGGCGCGTGACCCACGACGGCGCCGCCGTGAACGCCGTCTTCCGCGAAAAACCGCTCTCCGACTTCATCGGCTTCATGGCGGCGAAGAATGCCCCGCAGGCCGCGGCGGCGCATCTGCTCTTTCACCTGCGCCATATCTCCAGCCTCGTGCCCAAGGACGCCGGCGTCATCCCGCTCATCCTCGATGGCGAGAATGCCTGGGAGACTTTTGCCGATGGTGGCGAAAGCTTTCTGCGGGAACTCTACGGCGGCATCGCGGCGGACAGCGCGCGGCTGCATAGTTGCACGATCGAGGATTACTTCCGCCATCATCCGCCCCGGAAGCAGCTCAGCACCTTGCATACGGGTTCATGGATCGGGAGCAACTTCGATATCTGGATCGGCGATCCTGAGGAAAATACCGCGTGGGACTTGCTCGGCGAAACGCGCGAGTTTCTCCAGCAGCGCATCGACGCCGGCTCGCTCACGCCCGACCAGCACGCCACCGCCTTGCGGGAAATCTACGCCGCGGAAGGCAGCGACTGGTTCTGGTGGTACGGCCCGGATTTCTCCACCGACAACGACGCGCTCTTCGATGACCTCTTCCGGCAGCACCTCAAAAACGTCTACACGATTTGCGGCTCCGTCGCTCTCGCCGCGCTCGATCGTCCGATCGCTGGCAAGCGCGTCGCGCCACTCTACACCGTGCCCGAGCGACACATCTCACCGTCGCTCGATGGGAGCGGTTCATTCTTCGACTGGATTGGCGCCGGGTCCTACACGCCGGGCAGCGAGCAGGGCGCGATGTATCGCGCCGAGCGGCTCGTCTCGCAGGTCCAGTTTGGCAACAGCGAGGACACGCTCTACGTGCGCGTGGATTTGCATGAGCCCGCGGCGGCGACGATCGCGGTCCAGTTCCACCAGCCGAGCGAAGTGCGCCTCGAAAAAGTCGTGACGCCGAAGGCGCGGAAGAGCGTAATTTTTTCCCTCCCGCTCACCGAACTCGGCGCCGTCGGCGAAGCCCCCGTCGCCTTTCAGGTGAAGCTGATCCAGGACGGCATCGAGCGCGAATGCTACCCCGAAAGCGCGCCGATTCAGTTCACGCTGCTCGGGCACGATTTCGTGCTGCGCCATTGGATCGTGTGATCACGGCAGCTCGAATTTGTAGCCAAACTCCCGCACGGTCGTGATGAAGTGCGGGTGCGCCGGATCAGGCTCGATCTTGTTGCGCAGCGCATTGATGAAGCGGTCGATACTGCGCGGCGTGACGAGGCAATCGTAGCCCCACACGCTGGTCATGATCTGGTCGCGGCTCAGCGCTCGGCCGGCATTCGTGATGAGATAAGCGAGCAACTCGAACTCCTTCGGCGAAAGCGCCACGTCGTGACCGGCGCGCTTCAGCACACGCGCCGCCGGATCGAAGTGGCAGTCGCCAAAGTCGAACGCGCTCCCGCTTTTCTGCCGCCGCCGGCGCAGGAACGCATCCACGCGCGCGAGCAGTTCCTTGATGCTGAAAGGCTTCGTCACGTAGTCGTCCGCGCCGAGCTTGAGCCCGAGCACCACGTCGGACTCCTGCCCTTTCGCCGTGAGCATCAGGATCGGCATCTCCAGCTTTTCCTCGCGGAGAAAACGGCAGACTTCGTAGCCGTTCACCTTGGGCAGCATGAGGTCGAGAATGATGAGATCAGGCTGGAGCGCGAGCGCGGCTTTGAGCCCGGTGTCGCCGTCGCTCGCCGTCTGCACGCGATAACCCTCGAATTCGAAGTTGTCCTTCAGCCCGCGCAGCATCGTGGGATCGTCTTCGATGATCAGAATGGTTTCGCTGCGGCTGGGCATATTTAAGCGGCGCTGTTTGCCGAAGTGGGGAGGCTGATCCGGAAGGTGCTGCCTTCGCCGGGCGTGCTCTCGACTGAGATGCGGCCACGATGCGCGGCCACGATCTCGCGTACGATACTCAGTCCCAGCCCGCAGCCTTCCTGTGCACGGGAGAGCTTCTGGTCCACTTGGTAAAACGGCTCGAAGATCTGCTTCCGCTCGGCGTCGGCCAGTCCGATGCCATTGTCGCGCACGGCGAAAACCACGCGCCCCACTTCGGCGAAGACGCACAGGGCGAGCCGCTTCTCCTCCCCGGTATATTTCAGCGCGTTCTCCAGCAGGTTGATCAGCACGGTCACGAGCGCCTCGCGGTCGGCCGTGAGATCGGGCAGGGGATCGATGATCTCCAGCGACCACGCGACTCCGGGTGCCTCCAGCTTCGACTTCATCGCGGCGACCGTTTGCCGGACGACGTCGCGAGGCGCGACCGGCGCGAAGACAAACGTCTGCGCCCCGCGCTCCAGCCGCGAGTGCGTGAGAAAATGGTCCGTCAATCGGCTCAGGCGCAGGTTCTCCGCGTTGATCAGATCCAGATACTCGCGGAGCTGCGCCGCATCGCGGTAGCGGCCTGCGCGCAGCGTATCCACGAGCATGCGCATCGTCGCGAGCGGCGTGCGCAACTCATGCGCCACCGTGGCCAGCGAGGTGTTCTTCAGTTCGTGCAGCTTGAGTTGCTGATTCACCGTCAGCGCCGCCGCCGCGGCGATGGCGAAGATGGCCAGCGAAAGAACAAACGCCGTCCAGCCATACACGCGGAACTGCTCGCGCACCGCCGCTCGCAGCGCCGATTCGTCCACGAGATAAAGGCGCAGATTCCACTCCTTACCGATCGGCTCGAGCGGCGTTTCCGCGATCAGCTTCGCGGTCGGCAACGTCGGCCCGCCCACGATGCGCCCGGCGGCATCGACGACGGACAACTCGACCTCGCGCTCAAACAAACCGCGGTAAAACGCGCGCACCTCCTCGGGTGTCATCGGCGCCGTGCGACTGGCGATGTGCTTCTCCAGCGAACTCTTCGCACTCGCGAGCGTGCGCTGATAGCCGCTCACCGCCCGCGCCCGCGCCGCCTCGCTCTCATCCTTCCGCGCCTCCGCGATGAAGCGCATCATCAGCACCATCGGGATGAAGGGCACGACCACGAGCAGCAGCAGGAGCGCGCGGACCTGCTTGGGTGTGAACTCGTGCATCGTCATCGGGGGAGCCTCACTATCGGTGGGAAAAGCGCGCGGGCGAAGTCCGAAGATCACGCGCTTTTCTCCGGCGCGTCGCGCTCAATTCGCCGGCTCCAGCAGCTTCACCCCATCGCCCATGTAGTCGCTCACTTGCAGCGCATTCTTCGTCCGGTCGTCGAAGCGCGGCACGTAGCGTTTGTCGCCGGTGCCCAGCATCGGCACGATCGCCCCGCTCCCGTCGGTGTTCAACATCACCGCTTTCTTCCCTTTCCACGTTCCCCCGAGTTGTCCCTCGCGATCGGTGAAATACCCAGCGCCATCCGTGTGATCCACGAGCAGCGGCCAGTTCGAGTTCGAGGTCTGCGACAGCCCCGCGATGAAGGCCCAGTGGTTCTCCCCACGGGCCAGCATCTGCGCCGGCTCAGCCATCTTATTGTCCGCCGCCGCCCCCGTCTTCGAGGACGCCACCGTGAAGACCTTCTCATTGTCGATGTAAGTCGGGATAAGGCTGCGCAGCGCATCGTTCGAGGTCACGATCGGCTCGTCGTAGGCGTTCTTCTTCGCAGGGAAAACGTCGCCGTGATCGTTCGCGTAGGCGCGGAGTCCGACGAGGATTTGTTTGCCGCTGGCCAGCGCGGCGATCTGCCGCCCTTGGAGCATGACCATGTTGTAAACCGGCATGGCGATACCCGCGAGCATGGCGATGATGGCAATGACGACGAGCAACTCGATGAGCGTGAATGCGGCGGGGAGACGGATGGTTTTCATTTTCTGGGGATGTTCGATTTGGTTTGGGGGACTTGGCGGGATGGCCTTGTCCGATGCCTCCACACTCCGCCGCCCGTGTTATGGATTTGTTACCGTCGCGTTCGGTCTTCTTTCTTTTGTGCGACGGGGACTTGAGCCCCGGCGCCCGCTGCGTTTAGTGGCCCGCTCATGCGCATCCACTCGCTCGAACACCAGCCCGCCGAGGGCCCCGCCAAGATCGCCGACTGGGCCGCCGAACGCGGCCACGCACTCGCCCGCGCCGCTCTCTACGCCGCCGAGTCACCGCCTGCGCTGGAGGACTTCGACCTGCTCGTCATTATGGGCGGCGGGATGAATATCTATCAACACCGCGACTACCCGTGGCTCATCGCGGAGAAAGAGTTCCTCCGCCAGGCGATCGACGCCGACAAGCCAATCCTCGGCATCTGCCTCGGCGCACAACTGCTCGCGGACGTCCTTGGCGGCAAGGTTTATCAGAACCCCGAAAAGGAGATCGGCTGGTGGCCCGTGTCCTTCACCGACCGCGCCGCGCTCTTCGCCGACTTCCCTGCGCAGATGAATGTCATGCACTGGCATGGCGACACCTTCGACCTGCCGCCCGGCGCCCGGCTCGTCTCCGAAAGCGTGGCCTGCCCGCGGCAGGCCTTCGTCTGGGGAGATCGCGTGGTCGGGCTCCAGTTCCACCTCGAAATGGGCGCGGTGAACGTCGCCGATCTCGCCAACGTCGCCGCCGAAGACCTCACGCCTGGCCGTTACGTCCAGACCGCCGAACAGCTCACGCAAACCCCCGCCGATCTGCCCATCGCCCACGCAGCTCTTTTCGCGTTGCTCGATGCGTTGGCGGCGAAGGCGTAGAACCTTTCACCGCTTCCGCCGCCGCCGTAGGCCGAGCAGGAGCGCGCCACTGGCGACCAGCAGGCATGAGGTCGGCTCGGGCACGATACGCACGGCGAAATCGTTGCCGCCGGTGAAGGAATTGGTGCCGAGGTTGGCAAAGTAAGTGACCTCTGCCTCGTAGGTCTGGCTGTTCGCGCTGGAGACGAGAAAAACCGTGTCGAGATTTGGCAGAGTAGCGAAGGTGCCGAGAGTCGATCCGCTGTCGCCGTTGACGATGAGGAAGAAGAGATCGCCGACGGACGGGACGTAGCCCAGCGTGAGGTCGAGGATCGCACCGGTCCCGGCATCGGCGTTGAGGTTCACCGCGCCGCTGGTGACTACGCGGTCGTAGGTGGAGCCGGCGGTGACGCCATTGATCTCCATGGCGAGGTGCGCGCCGCTGTTCAGGTTGAGGGCGGCGGTATTGAAGATGGCGGGGCTGCTGCCGGGGGCGAGGGTGCCGCCGTTTTGCACGATGACCGCGCCGACAATGCCGCTGCCGCCGAGGGTGCCGCCATCCTGCACGGTGACGGCGCCGATGGTGCCATCGACGCGCAGCTTGCCGCCGCTGACCGTGGTGCCTCCGGTGAAGGTGTGGCCGTTGTTAGTCAACGAGAGGGTGCCCACGCCGGTCTTGTGCAGGGCGAGCGCGCGGGTGGAGCCGTTGCGCAGGATGCCAGCGTAGGTGTTAGCGCCGCCATTGCCGACGGCGAGGGTGTCGGTGCCGCCGAGGCCGGAATTGCTCTCGATGATGGCACTGGTGGAGGCGGAGTTGAGGGCAGTGGTGGCGAAGCTGGTGCCATTGAGCTGCAAGCGGCCCGAGCCGGCGAGGGTGAGCGGGCCGAGGAGGGAGCTGTTAAAGATCAGGCGCACGATGCCGTCGTTGATCGTGACGCCGCCGTGGAAGGTGCTGCTCGAGTTGAGCACGAGGGTACCCGCGCCGGTCTTGGTCAAGCCGCCCACGCCATTGGCGATGAAGTCGATAGTCAGCGTGCCCGAGGTCACATCGAGGGTGCCGCCGTTGCTGTTGAAGGTGAGCGTGCGACCCAAGAAAAAGGTGTTGGCGGTGCGCAGGGTGCCGCCGTTGAAGTTGATGGTCGTGCCGGTGCCGAGCTGCGCGAGCGCCCCGATGCTGGTCACGCCGGCGTTCAGGTAGGTCTGCCCAGTGTAGGTGTTCGTGCCGGTGAGCGTGAGAAGTCCCGACCCGGACTTGGTGAAGGTGACCACGCCGCCGGCGTTGTTAGTGATCGCGGAGTTGATAGTCAGAGCGCTGTTGTTGTTGACGATCAACTCGCCAGCGGCGCCAGCGGTGCCGCCGGCAGTGAGCGTGCCGGCCGTGCCGCTGAGGCCGATGGTATGGCTGCCGCCGGTGGTGAGGATGGCTCCGACCGTGGCGACGCGGAGGATTTCCTGGGTGCTCCCATTGCGCAGGTCGATCGTCCGCGCGGTGGCGTCCTTGATATTCAGCGACTGGAGATTGACGGTGGCCGCGGCGGCGAGGGTGACGTTCCCGGTCGAGGCGCTGCTGACGAGCGGGACGGTGCTGCTTCCGCTGACGATCACCGGTCCGGCGCCGCCGAGCGTGGTGTAATCGCCGGCGGTGAAGGCGGTGACCTGGTTACTGCCGTTGAGTTTGGCGAAGTCGTTGCCGACGGTGGCCCAGCCCGTATTGATCGCCAGGTTCGTGGGCAGGGTGATAGTCCCGGCGCCCAGGACGAAGTCGAGCGTGCCGCCGGCGTTGCGCGTGAGCGTGCCGCTCATATTGGTGAAATCGTAGCTGCTCGCCCCGAGGTCGATGGTGCTCGCGCCACTCGTGACGAGCAGGCCACGCGCGAGCAGAGTCGCGGCGGCGGCGCCGAGCGTGGAGAGCCGCGCGCCGCCCAGGGTGACGGTGTTGCCTGCGGCGAACTTGACACCATTGCTCGAAGTGAAGTCGAGGATCGCATCGCCGCCATTGATAATGGTGTCGCCGGTGACTCCATTGTCTGCCGTGAAACGCAGGCTGCCCGCACCGGACTTGGTAAAGCCGGCGCCGCTCGGATTGATGGTCCGGTCGATGAGAAAGGTATTGGCCGAGTCCTGCACGTCGAGCAAGGTCACGACACCCGAGTTATAGAGCAGAGGATGGGTGCCGAAGCTGTTGAGCGCCGTGCCGATGATCTTCAGCGCGCCGCCGGCGAAGGTGAGCGAGGTATTGGCCCCACCGAGGTTGCGCTCGTCGGCCACGCTGGCGGTGGCGAGCGAAGAGGAAAAGATCGTACCGCCGCTGTAGGTATTGTCGCCCGCGAGTGCGACCACGCCGCTGCCGACGACTTGCAGCACCCCGCCGCTGCCGCGAATCGGGCCACCCAATAGCCAGGAGCCTTGCACATTGCCGCCCACGGTAGCGGTGCCGTTGAGATTGAGCGGAGAAATGAGGACGGCGGTGGAGCCTGTGGAGTTGTTCAAGGCGGCACCGATGCCGGTCACGCCTTGGCCGCTGATGGTCAGCGTGGGAAGGTTGAGGAGCGAGATGCCGCCGACTGCGGCGAAAGCCAGGGCGCCGCCGTCCCGCACCGTGATGCTGCTCGTGCTCGCGAGGGCGCTGGCGTTGCCGACAATGAGCGCGCCGGAGTTGACCGTGGTCGGGCCGGTAAAATCGTTGGCGCTCCCGATGCGGAGATTGCCCGGTCCGCTTTTCGTCAGGCCGATGGCGCCGGTGATCTTGCTGTTGATCTGTAGCGAGAAGAATCCGCTGTTGGCGTGGTTGTGAATGATCAGCTCCGAGGTGCCGGAGGTGAGGCCGATGCCGCCGGAGATCGTCTGAACCTGGCTGCCCACGCCCGCGGTGACGAGAAGGCCGCCGCTGGTAATGGTGTTGGTGCCGGCGAGGTTGATCGTCGCGGCGACTGGCGCGTTGAAGCGCAAGCTGTGGGTCGTGCCATTCAAAGGGACCGTCGAAATACCGGTGACGGTCGTGTTATTGCCCGTGCTCCACGTGTCGTTGGTGTAGCCCGCCGGCGCGAGTGTGGTGATATTGCCCGGGTTCGTGCCGTCGCCCGCGCTCACGGCCCAATCCGTGCCTGCGACCGTGGCCCAGCCGCCGAGGATCGTTCCCGCGGTGTTGGCGCTCGTCGTGGTGATCGCGCCGCTGGCCGGTGGGGTGAAGTTCACGGTGCCCGTGGCCTGGCGGGTGATCGCGCCGAGGTTCTGCGTCGTCCCGGCGCCGCCGCTGCTGTTCACGGTAACCGCACTGCCGCCATTGATCGTCGTTGAGGCAAAGGTCTGCGAGGTTGCGCCGGTGGTCTTGCCGATCACGCTCAATGTCCCGTTGCCGAGCACGAGCACGGAGGATGAATCGATCAGATTGGTGGCCGTCGCCATGTTGGTAAAGTCGAGTACGAGCGTGCCTGCGCTCACCGTGGTCGGGCCGGTGTAGACATTAGCCGCCGCGCCGTTGAACCGCGCCGTGCCGGAGCCGGTTTTCGTCACGCCAAATCCGCCCGAGACCGCACCGCCCATGAACAGCGTACGGGTCGCGCCGACGTTCCAGGTGTTGGCCGCGCCCAGCACGACAGGAGTATTGACCGTTCCGCTCGCGGTCGCTGCCGTGATTCCATTGTGGATCGTCAGCGGCACGGCGCTGAGGTTGTTGATCGTGTAGTTGTGGTTGGCAAAGTTCAGGGTGCCCACGGTGGTCGCGCTGCCGAGGCTCACGCCGTAGGCGGTGGTACCTGTAGAGCCCGTGCCGAATGTCGCGTCGTCGGGCGTGGCGTTGCTCCAGCTCGTGATCGCGGGTGTGATCGGATTCCACCAACTGTTCGCTGTCTGCCAGACCCCGTTGCCGTTAAAAGGATTCGGAATTCCAGCGGCATTCGAGTCCCAGATGAGCGAGGCTCCCATGGCGTTTCCGCGCATGAGAATGGCCCCGATGAGCATGCAGGAACAGACGCCAGTGATCGGCCTCAGCTTCCGCCGCCAGAGCGAATGCCAGTGGTGTTCGCGAGTATAGGAGAGCCGTGTATTCATAGGGAGAACTTCCAAACCGCCCAGTGCCGCCGGAATTCCCCCGACCGCGCGTGGCTAGCTTTCTGAGCCCGGAGAGAATGGGAAACTGGTAACCACGTCAAACCCAATACGCGGAATCGCTAAATTTTTGACCGGGCCGCGTCTAGTCGAAGCTCTGCCGCGGATTCTCCCGGAGGTATTTCGTGATCGCGTCCATGAACTGCGCGCCGAACTCGTCGAGCTTCTTTGCGCCGACGCCGCTGAGGTTGGTGAACTCGCGCTCGGTCGTCGGGTAGTCGCGCGCCATTTCGCGCAGCGTGACGTCGCCGAAGATGACGTAAGCCGGGACGTTGCGCCCGTCGGCAATCTCCTTGCGCAGCCGGCGCAGAATCTCGAAGAGCCGCTCGTCGCAGGCGATCTCGCCCTTGCGGGTGCGGGCTTTTTTCTCGGCGATGGCGACTGGCTTGGTGAGGGTGATCGGGCGGCGGGTGCGCAGGACTTCGAGCCCGTCTTCGGTCAGCTCGACCGTGGCGAATTTCTCCGCGCTCTGCCGCAGCAGCCCGAGCCGCACGAGTTCGCGGCCGATGGCCTGCCATTCGCCGCGCTTCATCTCCTGGCCGATGCCGTAGGCGGAAACCGTCTCGTGGCCCCACTTGCGCACGGCTTCGGTCGCGCCGCCGGTCAGCACTTCGATGATGTGGTTGAGCCCGAAGCCGAAGCCGCTCTTCTGCCGCACGCGATAGACGCACGAGAGGAGCTTCTGCGCGGCGAGCGTGCCGTCGAAAGTCTCGCGCGGTGTTAGGCAGTTATCGCACGCGCCGCAGCCGCCCTCGGGCCAGTCTTCGCCGAAGTAGCCGAGCAATTCCACACGCCGGCACGAGCTGCTCTCGGAGTAGTGGACCATCTGCTGGAGCTGCGCGCGGGCGTGGCGGCGCTCCTCGGCGTCGGTCTTCTCCTCGATGAAGGCGGTCTGCTTGACCACATCGGCGGCGGAGAAAAGCAGCACGCACTCGCTGGGTAGGCCATCGCGCCCGGCGCGACCGGTTTCCTGATAGTATCCCTCGATGTTCTTCGGCAGGTCGTAGTGCAGGACGAAGCGCACGTTCGGTTTATTGATGCCCATGCCGAAGGCGACGGTCGCACAGATCACGCGCACCTCATCGCGGAGGAAGAGATCCTGGTTCCGCGCGCGTTCTTCGCCGGTGAGCCCGGCGTGATACGGCTTCGCCGGAATGCGATCCCCGGCGAGTCGTCCGGCCACGCTCTCGGTGGCCTTGCGGCTGGCGCAGTAGATGATCCCGCTCTCCCCCGGCCGCCCGCGGAGGAAGGCCAGTGCTTGATCGTAGGGAGAGGCGCGCGGAACGACGCGGTAGGTGAGGTTGGGTCGATTGAAGCTCGCGGTGTAGCAGCGCGGGTCGCGGAGGTGCAGCCGCTCGATGATGTCGCCGCGCACGCGCTCGGTCGCGGTGGCGGTGAGCGCCATCACCGGGACGCCCGGCAGCGCTTCGCGCAGGTCCGCGAGCTGGCGGTATTCGGGCCGGAAGTCGTGGCCCCATTCGCTGATGCAGTGCGCCTCGTCGATCGCGAGCTGGGTCACATTCCACGCGCGCAGATTATCCACAAAACCCGGCAGGAGCAGCCGCTCGGGCGCGGCGTAGAGCAGGCGGTATTCGCCGCGATGCAGTCCGCGGAAACGCGCGCGCGCTTCGTCGCCGTCGAGCGTGGAGTTGAGGAAAGTTGCGGGCACGCCCGTCGCGGTGAGCGCATCGACCTGATCCTTCATCAGCGCGATGAGCGGTGAGACGACGACGGTGAGCCCCTCGCGATGCAAGGCGGGGAGCTGGAAGCAGAGCGACTTGCCGCCGCCGGTCGGGAGCAGCGCGAAGACATCGCGCCCTGCGAGCGCATCGTTGATGATCTCCTCCTGCAGCGGGCGGAAGGAGTCGTAGCCGAAGGTCTGCTTCAGCGTGCGGCGCAGATCGGCTCGCGGCATGGCGGGGCTGCTAGCGCCGCGGGGGCGGGACGAGCACGGACTGCATGCCGGCAGCGGTGGCCGCGGCGATGCCGGTGGCGGTGTCCTCGAAGACGAGGCAGCTCTCCGGCGCCACGTCGAGGCGGAGCGCGGCTTCGAGGAAAGGATCGGGCGACGGTTTGCCGCGCTGGTAGTCCTCGGAGCAGACGATCGCCTGGAAGAGATCCGCGATGCCGAGTGCACGCAGCGTATTCAGCACGATGCGGCGATGCCCACCGGACGCGACGGCCAGCGGCTTCACGCCGTGATATTGGTGGACCAGCGCCACGACCGGCTCGATCGCCGCGATCTCGTGGCTCATGTCGAGGAAGAGCGCCTCCTTCTGCTCGACCGTCTCATGCACCGGCAGCGAGTAGCCGTGGCGTTCATTGAGAATCTCCACGATGCGCGCCGTGGGCACCCCGCCGAGTTCGTAAAACATCGCCTCCGGGAAATCCGACGCGTGTTTGCCGAGCGCGGCGCACCACGCCTTGTAATGCGTGGGCATGGTGTCGGCTAGGGTGCCGTCGCAGTCGAAGATGTAGGCGTCGAAGTCGCCGGGGGGGAGAGTCAGGGCGGGCCAGGGATTCACGTCCATTAGCCCTCGAAGGATCGGACGACCAGCGACGCGTTGTGCCCGCCGAAGCCGAAGCTGTTATTCACCGCCACCTTCACCCTGGCCTCGCGCGCCTTCAGCGGCACAAAGTCCAGGTCGCACTCTTCGCCGGGGTTGTGGAGATTGATCGTCGGCGGGATGAGGCCCGTCTGGATGGCTTGCAAACACACGACCGTCTCGACCACGCCCGCCGCGCCGAGCAGGTGACCGGTCATCGACTTCGTGGAAGACACCAGCAGCCCATTCTTCGCGCAGCCGCCGAAGACCGCCTTCACCGCGCGCACCTCCGCCACGTCGCCGATCGGCGTGCTCGTGCCGTGGGCGTTGATGTAATCCACCTCGTGAATGTTCAGCCCAGCCTTGGCCAGCGCGATCTTCATGCTGCGCTGCGCCTGCTCGTGGTTAGGCAGCGGCGAACTCATGTGGTAGGCATCGCTGGTCAGGCCGTAGCCGGCCAGTTCGCCGTAGATGCGCGCCCCGCGCTTCTTCGCGTGCTCCAGCTCCTCGAGGATCACGATTCCCGCGCCTTCGCCCATCACGAAACCATCGCGATCCTTATCCCACGGGCGCGACGCCGCGGTCGGGTCGTCGTTGCGCGTGGACATCGCCTTCATCGCCGCAAAGCCCCCGATCCCCAGCGGCACGATCGCCGCCTCGCTCCCACCCGCGATGAACGCATCCGCATCGTCGTCGCGAATCATGCGCCACGCTTCCCCCAGCGAATGCGCACTCGTGGCGCACGCCGAGACCGGCGCGTAGTTTGGCCCCTGCATCCCGTACTCCATCGAGACCATGCCGCTCGCCATGTTACTGATCAGGCTCGGGATCATGAAAGGCGAGAGCCGGCCCGGGCCGCGCTGCATCAGGATGGTGTGCTGGTCGGAAGTCGTCTGCAGGCCGCCGATGCCGCTGCCGATGATGCACCCGAAGCGCTCCGGGTCGTCCGTCGGCCCGGTCAGCCCGGCGTCCGCCATGGCTTGCTTCGCCGCCGCCACCGCGAGGTGGGTAAAGCGATCCGAGCGGTGCACATCCTTCGGCGTCTTGAAGTGCTCGACCGCATTAAAGCCCCGCACCTCGCCGGCGATCTTGCACTTGTAGTCCGTGGCGTCGAAATGGGTGATCGGGCCGATGCCGCTGACCCCATTCACGAGGTTGTTCCAGAAAGTGGGCAGGTCGTTGCCGACGGGGGTGACGACTCCCATTCCAGTGACGACGACGCGGCGAGGATGACTCATAAGGGCGGCCAAGAGAACGGAGAACCGCCCGCGTGGCAAATGGAAATTCACCCCCTTCGCCGGGGCGCGTGGCGGGGGAAAAGGGGCGCGCATTTGGCCCTCGCGGGGCCGACCCGATCTTCCTCCTTCCACCGCCCACGCCGGATGATCCCAGGGCCTCCGCGCCCGCTTCTTCGCCCGGTAGGAGTTCGACCAGCGCTCCTTCCTCGCAGTGTTCACGTGATCTGCGGTTTGCGAGCAGGCTTTGGGGACGCGGCGTTTGAGGTCGCCGGGCGCGATTAGCCCAGAGTCCCGGACGATGTGCGGGTGCCACGTCGGGAAGTTTTCAGAAAACTCCACGAATCGCTTCTGCGAGGTCTGGCCCGCCTCGGCCTACCTCGTCTTGTCCTGGTCGAACTTCGGAGGCGCCGGCGCCTTGAGGAGTGTGGGGGCGGCGATGACGGCGTAGTTCTTCGGCGGCGTCGGGCTGGTGCTGCGGTTCTGTGTTTCGATGGAAATCTCGCGGACGCGCCAGACGGGGATGCTGACTTTCTGTGCGGGGCTTTCGCCGGTGAGGATGCCGCTTTCAAACACCGCCTCGCCATCGGCGAAGATGCGGAAGCTGAGCGCGGCGGTGCCGCCGAGCGTGGCGTGTGCGCCGACGAGGCACTCGAACCGCTCGTAGGTCTTGAGCGGGATGGCGTAGGTGACGCGGCAGCCGGTGCCGAGACCGAGGCCGCGCTCGAAGGTCTGCGCCTTGGTCGCGCCGTTCTCGACGATGTGGAGGGCGAGCGGGCGTTCGGTCGCGCCGTCTTCGAGGATCGCGTTGCGCACCGGGAAGCCGAAGTAGGGGTTCGAGAAATAGCTGAACTGCGGGAAGTAGGATTGGTTGATGACTTCGAGCGGGGTGAGCGCGGCGACATCGACGGTATCGAGCCGAGTTTTTTCGTCCGGCTCGAAGCGGCTCTTCGCCACCGCGAGGATGCTGTAGAGCGCGTCGGCGGCGACTTGCGCGTCCATGGTCGCGGCGCGGCGGCGGCCCGCGTCGATCGCGGCGTCGTCCTTGCGGAAGACACCTTGCAAGATCGGGATGACTTGCGCGCGGGCGTTGCGGATCGCGGCGTGGAGCCGCTCGGTGAGGTGCATCACGGCTTCCTCCGGGGTGGTGCCGAGGAGTTGTGGGCGATAGCCGGCGAGGTCGAGCTGGAGCGTGCCGTTTTCGATCAGGCCGTGCAGCGGGCGATTCTTGTATTCGTCGGGCACGGGGATGAGGTCCTGCATGAAGCCGTGCTGATTGTCGCCGGGCATGGAGTGCGCGGGGCTGCCGCAGTCTTCGAGGAAATGCAGGAGGCACCCGGCGTAACGCGAGGCTTCGTCGAGTTCGTTGGCGCGTACGCTTTCCACGGCCTTGGTGAAGTAGTGGAGCATTTGCGCATAGTTGTGCTCGCGGCTGTGCGGCTCGTGCGTGAAGAGGTCGCCATTGGGCAGGATGACGAAGCGCCCAATGGTTTTTTTGTTCGCCGCGGCTCGCGCGAGGTCGGGGATCATGCAGTCGAACTCGATGAGCGTCTGGCGCTGGCCCGCGAGGAGTTCGCGCTGCCAGGCGGGCAGGGAATCGAACGCCGCCTCGGTGATCGCATGATGCATCGGCCCCCACGCCTGTGCGCACGGAAGCGCGTAAAAGGCGACGCTGAGGATCGGCAGCAGCCGGAGAGCGAGACGGGGGAGTTTCATACGCGGCGAAATTCCCGCCCGCCCGCCCGCGTGTCAACGCTCACGACTTCGGCCAGTCGGCCGGCATCCACTCGGGCAGCGACTTGATGGAATCGCGTGCGGCCGTGCTCGTCGGCACGCCCCACGCCTCGAAGAATGGGCCGAGATTTTTTCCTGCGGCGCGGGAGAAACGGACGAGCCACTGGTCGCGCTCTTCGTCGTCATTCTTCGGGCGTTGCTCTTTCGGCAGGTCGCGGTATTCGGCGAAGACTTTCTTGTAAGTCTCCCAGCCGAACGCGGTGCGGAGCTGGTGATACATCGTGAGCGCGAGAAACGGGTCGCTCTTCCAACGCGTGAACTTATCGCTCATCCCGAGGTAGCCGCGCAGGCGCTTGTCCACCGCGTCGGGTTTCATCGCGTCGTGGCCTTGGCCGGGCGGTTTGCCGCAGAGCGTTTCCATGACGTAGAGGGAGAAAAGATTGCAGGTGACTTCGGTGGTGCCGTCGAAGGTCCAGTCAGGCTGCTGGTGATTGTGGCCGAGTTCGTGGAAGTGGCCCCAGGTGCCGGCTTTCATCGCTTCGAGCGAGACGGTGGCGTCCACGCTCTTGTCGAGCAGGGTCATGATCGGGTAGCCGCTATGCATGTAGCCGGCGGAGATTTGGGTGTCGGGGACGATGCGCTCGGGACGCTTGCGGTCGCGCGGGATGGCGATGAGGTCGGCGTTGGCGTCCTGCACCTGATCCCAGAATTTCATCAGCGCCTCGGGATCATCGAGCTGGCGGATCTTTTCCGAAGGAACGCTGAGGATGATCTTTTTCGTCTCCAGTTCGGCCCACGGCGCGGGCGCATTGCGGAGTTTGGTCTGCCACTCCAGGAGACTCGTTTGGCCGAGGATGTAGCGCGGTGATTCTACGGCGCCGGCGATGGCGAGGAGGGTTTTTCCGGGCGCGAGTTTTTCCGGGACGTCGATGTAGATCAGTCCGCCGAAGGGATTCGCGGCGGCGGTGAGGGCGGCCTTGATCGGTTCGCGGCGCGAAATCTCGGGAGCGCGCTGCCATTTTTCGAGATGCCACAGGTGATCGGTGTGGCAGCCGATGCGGACGCCGAGGCCTTTGTCGGCCAGCGCGGGCGGGACGGCGACGCGGATGAGTTCGCCGGGCGCGGCGTAGAGGCCGGTGCTCTGCCAGCCGGGCACGCCGGTGTCGATACTCACGGTTTGGTTCGGAAGACGCGGGGCATTTTTCGGCACGGCACCGGGGAAGGCGTCGGCGGCGGGATGCGGGCGGATCAGCTCGGGCTTCGTCTGCTTCAGCGCCTCGATCTGTTGCGTGACGATGAGGCGAGCGAGGGCGTTGTCGGCGGCGAGTGGTTTGTCGGGGCGGGGGAAATCGACGGTGATATCCGCGGTGTTGAGCGAGGCGAGTCGTGGCAGGAAGATCTTGTCGTCCGGCGGGAGCGCACGCAGCGCATCGGCGAGGGTGCTGCCGGCCTGGGTGAGTTGATCGACCGAGAGCGCGATCTTGGCGAGCGTGGCGTCGAGGGCGGTGCTGGCATTGAGTAGGGCGAGGTCGCCGCCGGTCGTGTAGCCGGTGCTCGTGGTCTTGCCCGGGGTGCCGGCAGTGAAGACGAGCCCGGCGTTTTTGAGGACGAGATTGCCCGCGAATTCCGCGGCGAGCAGCGCCTTGTCCTTGCCGCCGTAAAGCCAGCCCCAGCCCGTCGCCGCGGTCACGAATCCGCCGCCGCCGCGCAAGAATTTGACGAGTGGTTCCACATCACCGGCAGTGAGTTTGTGGGCATCGACGGCGATGACATCGAACTTCGAGAGCGGCGCCTTCAAGCTCTTCACTTCGACCGCTTCCGCGTCGAGTCCGGCGGACTTGAGATGCGTCACGAGTCCGGCGTTTCCGACGACCCCAACCTTTGGTTTCGCCTTGTCGCCCGCCGACCAGCGCACGGCATTGGTGAGTAACGTGCCGGTGCCGCTGTCGGCAAATGCGCCGAGGTAGCCGTTGTGGCCGAAGGCAACAATCCGCCCTTCTTCCCAACGGGCGGCGGCGACGACCGGGAGCAGCGCCTTCTTGCCGTCCTTGCCCGCGATCACGGCGAAAGCCTGCGGGCCAAAGGCCGACACGCCGCCGGGCACTCCAGTCGCGGCGATTTCGCTGACGCCTTGCAGCAAAGTGGCGCGATCGGTTTCGGGGTTGAACGGCGCGGGCGTGGCCGCGAACGATGTCGCGGCGAGGACGACCGCGAGCAGGGGAGAGGGAAGGAATTTCATGCGCAATGAATCAGCGAATAGGACAAGACTTAGCTGAAACGAGAAGTTTATGACACGCCCCTGCACGCCGAGCTGCGTCGCTAACATTCGCTCGACTCATGGGTTCTTCCCCATAGGCTCACCCACCTTGCCCATGAAATTCCGCCTCCTCCCCACGCTCCTCGCCCTCGCTTTTTCCGTCGCCTCGTTGCACGCCGCCGACGCGCCAAAGCCGATCAAAGTCCTACTCATCACCGGCGGCTGCTGCCACGACTACGCCAAGCAAAAGGACATCCTGAAAGCGGGCCTCGAAAAGCGCGGCAACATCATCGTCGATCAGATTCACAGCGACGACAAAAGCACCAAGCCGCCGCTTTCGATCTATGGCAACCCGGATTACGCCAAGGGCTACGACCTCGTGATCCACGACGAATGCTCGGCTGGCATTAATGAGCAGGCGACGGTCGAAGCGGTGCTCGCGCCCCATCGCGCGGGCATCCCCGGCGTGAATCTCCACTGCGCCATGCACAGCTACCGCATTGGCAATCCGAACGAAGCGGTGACCGAACTCGGCACGCCGCACGGCCTGTGGTTTGAATACCTCGGCCTGCAGAGCAGCGGCCACGGCCCGCAGGAGCCGATCGCCATCAGCTACACCGACAAGGGGCACCCGATCACGAAAGGACTGGCCGATTGGACGACGATCAAGGAAGAGCTCTACAACAACATCAAGGTGTTCGAGACCGCGCGGGCGCTGGCCAACGGCAAGCAGGTGGCGAAGATCAAAAAGAAGAACGCCGATGGCACCGAGACGGTGACTGAAAAGGAGAGCGATTTCGTGGTCGCGTGGACGAATACCTACCTGGGCAAGACGCGCGTCTTTAGCACGACGATCGGGCACAACAACGACACCGTGGCCGACGATCGCTTTCTCGATCTCGTGGCTCGGGGCGTCCTGTGGGCGACCGACAAGCTTGGCGAAGACGGCCAGCCGAAGTCGGGCTTCGGCGCGGGCGGAAAGTAATCCGTCGTTCATCTCCCCCCCGGACATGATCCGCCTCACCGCACTTTTCCTCGCGGCTCTGCTCGCCTGCGCCCATGCGGCGGAGCCGAAAAAGCCGAACGTCATCTTCATCCTCGCCGACGACCTGGGCATCGGGGATCTCGGCTGCTACGGGCAGCGGAAAATCCGCACGCCGAATATCGATCGCCTCGCGGCGGACGGCATCCGCTTCACCCAGCACTACTCGGGCAGTAGCGTGTGCGCGCCGAGTCGTTGCGCGCTGATGACCGGCAAACACATGGGCCACGCGGTCGTGCGCAACAACGGCCAGCGCGCCCCCGGCGCCGAAGGCCAGACGCCCATGCCGCCGGACACGGTGACCGTGGCGCAACTCATGAAGCGGGCAGGCTACGCGACGGGGACGATCGGCAAATGGGGCCTCGGCATGCCGGAGGACAAAAGCAGCCCGCGGAATTTCGGTTTCGATTATTCCTACGGCTACCTCTGCCAGAGCGTCGCGCACACGTTTTACCCGCCGCACCTGTGGCGGAACGATGAGCGTGAACTGATCACGAGCAATCCGCCGTACGACGTGAGCATGAAAGGCGCGATCGAGCCCGGCGGGCAGATCTACGCGCACGATTTGATGGCTGACGACGCGCTGAAATTCGTCCGCGACAATAAGGCCAAGCCGTTCTTCCTCTATCTCGCCTTCACCATCCCACACCTCTCGCTGCAGGTGCCGGAAGAATCGCTCGCGGAGTATCGCGGGAAGTGGCCGGAGACGCCGTTCACGAACACGAAGCACTACGCGAATCACGACACGCCGCGCGCCGCCTACGCCGCGATGATCACGCGCATGGACCGCGACATCGGTCGCCTCATGACGACGCTTAAGGAACTGGGGCTCGACGAAAACACCCTCGTGCTTTTCTCCAGCGACAACGGCGCGGTCTTCCCGCTCTCCGGCACCGATCCGGCATTCTTCGGCAGCACCGGCGGGCTGCGCGGTTTCAAACAGCACCTCTACGAAGGCGGCATCCGCACGCCGCTCGTCGCGCGTTGGCCGGGGAAAATCAAAGCCGGCACGGTGAGCGATCATGTCTCGGCGTTCTGGGATTTCCTGCCGACCATGGCCGAGCTCGCCGGCGTCGAGACGCCGAAGGAAACCGACGGCCTGAGCTACCTGCCGGCTTTGCTCGGGCAGCCCACGCAGAAGACCCACGACTTTCTTTACTGGGAATATCACAGCGGCGGCAGCGCGCAGGCCGTGCGGATGGGTGATTGGAAAGCGATCCGCAACGGCGTGAAGAAGAATCCCAAAGCGCCGCTCGAACTCTACGACCTCAAAGCCGATCCGGCGGAAGCGAAAGACATCGCCACGCAGCATCCCGAACTCGTGGCGAAGGCGCGCGAGATCATGCAGCGCGAGCACACGCCGTGTGCGGTAGCGGCGTGGAATTTCTAACCGCCACGCCTATTTCGCGTAGGCGTGCTTGAGCAGGAAATCGACGATCGGTGTCGGGTCCTTGAGGCTGTGCGGATGATGGTCCACGCCGGGTTTGGCGATGACTTCGATCTTCCCGCCGAGCGCCTTGTAACGCTGCTCGAGCAGCACGGTATTTTCCGAAAAGGGCACGACCTGATCGGCATCGCCACACACCGAGATAATGGGGATGCGGGCCTGGGCGATTGGTTCGAGGCGATCGAGCGGGTTGCCTTTGAAGTCGTGCAGGGTGTCTTCCGTCAGGCCATATACCGCGAGCGCTTCCTGCCAGTTCTTCGGGCTGCCCTTGCCCTTGCCTTTGCCACCGGGCCACGAGCGGATGTCGAGCACTGGTGCATCGAGGTAAAGCGCGGCGGTTTTGTCCGGATGCGTCGCGGCGAAGTTCCCGGCGTAGAGCCCGCCGCGGCTGAATCCTTCGAGCACCGCGCGCTGGTTCAGTCCGTAGGTTTTCGTGACGAAATCGTGAAACTGGGCCATCAGCTCGATCGACTGCGGCGCGCCGTACAGGTCGCTCACTTTGAAATACGCCACATGCCAGCCGGCGCCGAGCAGGGCGATGTCGCCCTGCGGTTCGTGGCCGAAAAACTCCGTGCGCCAGATCCACGGATTGCCCGGTGCTGCGGTCTTCGGCTTCACCAACAAGCCCGCGCGGCTGGCGACTGCGAAGTCGATTTTTTCGTAGCCGTTCCAGTTGGAACTCTTGACCGCGAGCGGGGCGTCGGCGGCCCGCAGGATGCCGATCGGGCTGATGCTGAGCAGGAGGAGCAAGAGGGCGGGCAGGGGGAAACGCATGGCGTGGGTGTAGGCGATGCCGCGTGATTCTGCCATCGCTTTTCACAAGCGAGCCGCTAAGGAAGTGCCGACCCTCAACATCCCATCCCATGAAATCCCTCCTCACCCCGCTCCTCCTCGCCGCTCTCAGCGCCACCGTTTACGCCGCGCCGCTCAAAGTCCTCATCGTCGATGGGCAGAACAATCACGCCTGGGCACAGACGACTCCCGAGCTGAAAAAGATCCTCGAGGAAAATGGGCTCGCGACTGTGGACGTCGCGACCGCGCCGGCCAAGGGACAGGACTTGAACGGATTCGAGCCGAACTTCTTCGCCTACCAAGTTGTCGTCTCGAATTACAACGGGGCGCTGTGGTCCGACAAGACCCGCTCCGAGTTTGAGAAGTACGTGAGCAACGGCGGCGGTTTCGTCAGCGTCCACGCGGCGAACAATTCCTTTCCGGAGTGGCTCGCCTACAACGAAATGATCGGCCTCGGCGGTTGGGGCGGGCGCAGTGAAAAGTCCGGCCCGTATCTCCGCCTGCGTGAAGGCAAGTGGACGGCGGATACGACCGTCGGACGCGGCGGCAGTCACGGCGCCCAGCATGAATTTACGATCGAGGTCCAGGCGCCGAAGCACCCGATCATGGCCGGGCTTCCGCCGAAGTGGAAACACAGCAAGGACGAACTCTATGATCGTCTCCGCGGTCCGGCGCAAAACGTGACGGTGCTCGCGAGCGCCTTCTCCGATGCGGCGACGAAAGGCAGCGGAGAAAACGAGCCGCTCCTCTTCGCGATCGACTACGGCAAGGGCCGCGTCTTCCACACTGCGCTCGGGCATGGCCTCGAAGCGATCAAGGATGTCGGCTTTGCGACCACGCTGCAGCGCGGCACGGAGTGGGCCGCGACCGGCAAGGTGACGCAGAAGGTGCCCGCGAATTTCCCGACGGAAGCCGCGCTCAGCCCGCGGCCTTGATCCGCGCGATTACTTAGCGGCGGGTTTCGGCCGCTGGCGGCTTCGGTTTCGTGATCGCCGTTCCAATCCTGATTCAGCGTGAAACCCATGTTCGACTGGCCCGAGCACATCCACACTTCGCCGACGAGCACGTCCTGAATTTCAACGGTGTTGGTGCCGGCGATCTTGATCGTCTGGGGCTGCGCATTCACCGGCACGGGATCGAGCTTCACCGTCCACTAACCATCGGCTGCGGCTTCGGCGGACTTGGTCTGTCCGGCAAAGGTGACGGTGACTTTCGTGCCCGGCGTGTCCCAGCCCCAGATGGGGTTGGACTGCTTTTGCTGCAGCACCATGTGGTCGCTGATGATCGCTGGTAGCTTGATCTCGGCTTGTGCAGACAATGTGCAGGCGAGAATGACGGCGGTGATTCGGAGGGAGGTTTGCGTGGAGGAGCGGTGAGGATGCGCAATTCGCACCGCGGGTGCAATCCGACGGAGTGGGAATATTCCGCGGATCTCCGGCATCGATTCGAGAGTGGTGAAGTTCGGATCGAAATGCGTTATCGTCGCGCCATGTCCGACATCCCTATTTCTGAGCAGCAGTCTTCTTCGCCTGAAAAAATCGTCGGCGGGCTGACGCCCGCGGTCGCGGCGGGCATCGCCTGCATCTTCACGATCGTCAGCGGAGCGGTCTTTCTGATCCTCGAAAAGAAGAACCAATTCGTGCGCTTCTGGGCGATGCAGGCGGTGCTGCTCGGCCTCGTGTCCTTCGCTGGGGCGATCGTTTTTGCGGTGGCGTATTTCGTCCTCGGGCACATGCCGCTGATCGGCGGAGTGATGCGCTTCACGCTCGGCCTGTTGCAGTGGGCGTTCCAGATCGCGTGGTTCGTCGCCTACGTCGTCTGCATCGTGAAAGCGTTTTCGAATCAGGAATGGGAGATCCCGTGGCTCGGCAAAATCGCCCGCCAGCAATTGGCCCGCATCAGCCCGGGGTCGCTCCCGCCGGTGTAGCCTCGGCGGCTGCTATTGCCGCGGAATCGTCCAGGTCTTCTTCGTCTCGATCTGCTGGAGCACGGCCTGATCCTGGCTCAGGTCGAGCACCCGGTAGGTCGTGCCTTGCTCCGCGGGCCAGGTGAAAGTATCGCCCTTGCGCACCTTCAGATTCGTTTTTCCATCGGGCGAGACGAGCACGGCGTACGAGGCCGAGGTTTTCGCCGGGAGATCTTTCATGAGCACCACGGTCTCTTTCGTCGAAGCGTCCTCCAGTGAGACGCGCGAGATGTCCACCTTCTCCCCGGCCTTGTCGAAGTCCTGCTTGGATTCGATGCTCTTCACCCTGAGAGGCAGGCCCTTGATCGAGTCGCCTTCCTTGATGGTCACCGACTTGGCATTCTCCTGATCGGTGCGTTTGATGCGCGCTTTGTCTCCATCGATGCTTTCGAGCGCGAGCGGCAGTCGCACTTCGTTGTATTCCTTCAGGCGGATGGATTTGTGAATGCCGGGGCGGGCGTTTTTATCGTTGGGATCGGTATCGGCGAGAAACTCATCGCGATTCACGAAGCCATCTTCGTCCGGATCGGCATCGAGCATCTTCGGGTCATTGAGGTCGAGGTGGTATTTCTTGAACCACGCCTCGTAAGCCGCCTGCTCGCCGCTCGACGGTCCGGCGCTCGCGCCAGGTGCTGGCGCTGTCGGGGCCCCGGTTGCGGGCGTTTCTTCGATGGGTGGAGCCTGCTCGGTTACGGGTAGTTTCGTCTCCGCCTCGCGGGCGACCTCGGCGGCGGACTCCTCCTTCTTTTTGCAGCCCGTGACGAGCATCACGGAAAGACCGAGCAGAGCGAACCAGCGGAAAGGACGTTTCATAAGCGTCGGCAGTGTGCCGCCCGCGGACGGTTTGCGCAACCTCTTGTCGCCGTGTCCTCGGCGGGAATCGAACCCGCATCTAGCGTTTAGGAAACGCTGGCTCTATCCATTGAGCTACGGGGACCGCGTCAGCTTTTGGCTCGGGGCGAAGAATGCCAGCGCTTCGGCGTTCCGCAAGACGAACTCTCGGCGCGCATCGTGTCGTCTCAGCGCGTGTCACGCAAATGTCACATGGTTGCCATGAAGTTAAGTTGACCGTCACGGGTGCTTCTCCATAACCACCGGCATCTCATGGCTGAAGCTGAACTTGATATCCAGAAATTGTCGGTGCCCGAACTGCTCGCTACCGCCGCTGGCGTGGCTTCGGCGCTGGAAGGTAACGAGCATTTTTCCGCACCAACTCCACCGCCGGACGTTCTCCGGGAGATCGCCGGGCAATTGTCCGAAGCGGAGGAGGCTTATCGTGCGCAACGCAAGCTGGCGAACAGGGCGCAGGCCGTGCGCGATACGCTCGCGGAGACGCTGCGCGAGGCGCTCACGCAGGAAAAGGAATACGTGCAGGAGGCGAGTGGCGGCGATGTGGCGAAGATCCTGAGCGCGAGTTTGCATGTGGAGGAAGAGACGCATCTGTGGCCGTTTGGTTCCGCGGGCGATGTCGAAGAACTCGCGGCCAGCGCGGGCGATGAACCCGGCGAGATCGATCTCGCGTGGGATCCGGTGCCCGGCGCGAGCGGCTATGAGGTGGAAATCGCCTACGACATCACGGGCGAGGGCCCGTGGGAGCAAAGCGGCGCGACCACGAAGTCGAAGATCACGATCCAGAGCCTGAGCAACCGCACGCGCTATTGGTTCCGCGTCCGCGCCGTCAATGAGCGCGGGGCGGGGGACTGGAGCCCGGCGGTGATGAAGTTCGCGCCGTGATCGCGCGCGGCGGACGCGAGGCTTTCAATTCGAAAGGCCCCGCCCGATGCTCGCGTGTCATGTTCCCCCTCATCCTCCATCGTTTCGTCCTCACGATCGTCGCCCTCGGCGGACTCGCTCAGCTTCACGCCCAAGCCCCCGCGATTCCGCAGCAGACGGAATCCGATCCGAATCTCCCGCCGAAGGGCGGGAACTGGAGCCTGCGCGCGGCGACGGTCACGGACCCGAGCTTGCCGCGCGTGCTGCTCATCGGCGACTCGATCACCAATGGCTACCTCGAGCCGGTGCGCAAGGCGCTCGCGGGCAAGGCGAACGTCGATGCGTGGATCACGCCGACCACGCAGGCCGACAAGTCGCTGCCGAAGACGATCGCGGCGATTCTGGCTTGGCAGAAATATCAGGTCATCCACTTCAACCTCGGCCTGCACGGCTGGCAGGCCGGGCGCATTCCGGACGGGCAGTTCGAACCGCTCACGCGACAGCTCGTCCAAAACCTGCGTGCCGGCGCGCCGCAGGCCACGCTCATCTGGGCGACGATCACGCCCGTGACGGTGAAGGGCGAACCGGAGAAATTGAACCCGGAGATTCAGCCGACCATCGATGAGCACAACCGCATGGCGCTCGCGGTGATGAAGTCGGAAGGCGTGGAGGTCAACGACCTCGGCGGGCTGATGGCGAAGAACCTGCCGCTCGCCGCGGGCGACATGTTCCATTGGAAGAAGGAAGGCATCGTCCTGATCACCGATCAGGTGACGAAGAGCATCGAGGCAGCGCTCACTCAGAAGAAGACGCCCTGAGCCACTCCGGCTGTAACCGCCGGTGCCCGCGCGCCGTCTCGTTCCGGTGATGAAGATTCTCCCGCTCCTTTCGCTCGTCGTTCTTGGCTTGTTGGCTGCCCCTCGTTTGTCCGTGGCCGGGGAGCCGGCCCGTCGCGAGTGGACGGTGGATGGCGTGACTCGCGAGGCGCTCGTGGCTGTGCCGGCGGACGCGAAGACGAAGCCAACGCCGGTGATCTTCGCCTTTCACGGCCACGGCGGAAACATGCGAGCGTCGGCGCGCAAATTCGACTACCACACGCTCTGGCCCGAGGCGCTCGTCGTGTACCCGCAAGGCGTCCCGACGCCAGGCAAACTCACCGATCTCGAGGGCAAAAAGTCGGGCTGGCAATCTGCGGCCGGCGATCTCGGGGATCGCGATCTGAAATTCTTCGACGCGATGCTGGCTTCGTTGCGCCAGGAGTTCCGCGTGGACGACCGCCGTATTTACGCGACTGGACACTCGAATGGCGGCGGCTTCACCTACCTGCTGTGGTCCACGCGCGGTGATCAATTGGCGGCGGTCGCGCCGTGCGCCGCATTTTTTCGTGAAGCGAAGACGCTCCAGCCCAAACCGGTGCTGCATCTCGCGGGCGAGAAGGATCCGCTGGTCAAGTACGCCTGGCAGCAGCTGATGATCGAGACGGTGAAGAAGCTCAATCAGAGCGGCGAGGGACAGCCGTGGGGGGATTTCTGCACGCTCTTTCCGTCGAAGGTGAACGCGCCCGTCGTCACTTACATTCACCCGGGCGGCCACGAGGTTCCAGCAGGCGCGCCCGCCGTGATCGTGAAGTTCTTCCGCGAACAGGTGAAGCCGTAGCGGCGGCGTCAGGCGCTGAGCGTGCCTTGCAGCGGCGCGCGCGGGTCCTTGCCTTTGGCGATGCTCGACTGGAATCCGACCGTCACCTTGTCGCCGTCGAAGCGGCACGTGACCGTGTCGCGATGCGGCGTCTCGTAGTAACGCCACGTCATCTCGAAAGTGCGGTCGTCGTTCCACGCGGCACTCGCGGCCACGGGATGATCGGTGCCCGCAGGCGGGGCGCCGCCGGAGATGAGGCGGGGCGGGGTGCCGGGGAACGCCGTCTCTCCGCGGACCCATTTGCCAAGGCCGCTCGTCACCTCGTGATCGGCGGTGCCATCGTTGGCCACAAAGCGCGCCTCATCCTGCGCGAGGCTCAGCGTGATGCTCTCCAGTTTGAACGGGTTGGCTTCGAGCTTGAAGGTTTTGCCCGAGATGCGCTCGGCGGTCGGTGAAGTCGGCTGGCCCGGCGGCAGCGGGAGCGCCAGTGCGGCGAGGGTGGCGGTGAGTTTGGATTGTGCCGCGGCATTCGCCGGCAGCGCTGCGGGTTTCATCGCGGGCAGCAGATGCTCCCACACGAGATCGAGCTGGCCCTGCATGTTGCCGGTCTCGCTGTTCATCGCGATCACCGCGTCCTGCTCGGGAAGCACGATCGTGTATTGGCCGAAGGCGCCGTCGCCGCGATACGCGCCTTTCTGACAGCGCCAGAACTGGTAGCCATAGCCTTGCAGCCAGTCGTTGCGCTCCGTGGGGCGCGTGGGTTTCGCAGGCGGCGGCTGTTGGATATGAAAGGACGTCGCTTCCTCGACCCATGGCGCGGGGATGATCTGGCGGCCATTCCACTCGCCCTTTTGCAGGAGCAGTTGGCCGAATTTTCCCAGCGCCTCAGTCGGCAGGCTCAGCCCCCAGCCGCCGGTATTGATCCCCCGCGGACACGTCTCCCAAACCGGCTCCGCAATACCGAGCGGTTCGAAGAGCCGCGGGGTAAGATAGTCCACGATCGGAAGGCCTGTGACTTCATGCACGATCGCCGAGCACATGTAAGTCGCCGCGCTGTTATACATGAAAACCGTGCCCGGCTGGTGCGCGATCTTGTGGCCGAGGAAATGGCGTACCCAATTTTGCTCCTGCACCATCGCGCGCGTCGGTTCCGTTTCGCTGCCCACGGACATGGTCAGCAGGTCTTTCACCGTGAGAGCTTCGAGATTCGGGCTCACGGTTTCCGGCAGGTCCTTCGGGAAAAACGATACGACTCGCGAATCCACGCTCAGCTTTCCTTCCGCGACCGCAAAGCCCACGGCGGTCGAGGTGAAACTCTTGCTCATCGAATACAGCGTGTGCCGATACTCACGCGCATACGGCGCCCACCAGCCTTCCGCGATCACGCGCCCATGCCGCGCGATCACGAGACCGTGCGTCTCGAGCTTCGCCGCCGCGAGCCCATCGATGAAAGCCTGGATGCCCGCCGACGATACGCCTTGGTCTTCCGGCGTGCTCCGCGAAAGCAGCGCGGATTCCTGAGCCCAAGCAAACGGGGAACGCGGCAGCAGAAAGGCCCCGGCACCGAGGCCGAGTTGCTGGAGGAAAGTGCGGCGGGAAGAAAGCATGCGCGAGCGTGTCGCGATCTCCTCGAAAGACAAGCCGCGGAATCATGCGCCGCGGCACATGCGCGTTGTCGCGAACGCCACGAGGTGCTTGCATCCGCGGATGGTCTCCTCCCGCTCCCTCCTCGCTGGCGCTTTGCTCGTCACGCTCAGCCTTTCCGCGCGCGCGGCCGATTATTTTCCGCCGCCTGACACCGAAGGCGGCTGGCGCACGCTCACCGATCCCAGGGAAATCCGCGACAAGGCCGGGCTCAATGTGCGGTGGCTGAATCGCGCCTACGAAGTCTGCGAGCGCGGCACTCCGAACGGTGGCCTGCTCGTCGTGCGTCGTGGCTATCTCGTCTTCGAGAAGTACTTCGGTCGCGCCAGCCGCGACTGCAATCCCGACACCGCCTCCACCGGCAAGGCATTCACGAGCATCGCGTGCGGTGTGATGCTGCACGAGTTCCGCGACCAGATGCCCGACGGGCTCGACACGAAGGTCTTCAACGAGAAGTTCCTGCCCGAGGCGCTGCCGCTCGACGATCCGCGCAAGGCGGAGATCAGACTCGGGCAACTGCTCTGCATGACCGCGGGCTACTGGGGCGAGGGTCAGGCGCCGACGGGTTGGGTGATGGGCAAACCGCAGCCGCTTGCGCCGAAGCCGGGGCAGAACATTCGCGACCTCGACATGTCCTCGATCCGTGTGCCGCTCTGGACCGAACCGGGCGCGGGATATTCCTACTCGTCGCCCGCACCACACATCGCCTCGATCGTCCTGCGGCGCGTCACCGGGATGAGCCTGCAGGATTACATCCACGAGCGCCTCGCCAAACCGCAGGGCTGGGGACCGTGGGCGTATTGCCTGCACCGCGGCGACTTCCTCATGCCGGTCGCCAATGGTGCGGGCAGCATCGGCATCCGCGCCACCGATGCACTGCGCTTCGGCTACTGCCTGCTCCGCGATGGCAAATGGAAAGACCAGCAACTCGTGCCCTCCGATTACATCAAGCTCTGCCGCACCGCCTCGCCTTACAATCCGCATACGCCGTGGAGCCTGCAGTTTGAAAACAACGCCGACGGCCACGTGCTCGGTGCGCCGCGTGATGCTTTCTACAAATCCGGTGCGGGTGGCTTCGGCATCTTCGTCGTGCCGTCGCTCGATCTCGTGATCTACAAGCTCGGCGGCAAGGACGGCCAATACGATCCCGCACTCACCGGCCTGCCGCAGCCCAAGCAGAATACCTCGCGCGACGGCTGGCAGCCGATCCCGCGCACTGGCTACAACGAAGGCAGCCTCGCCGGCGACGATGGCCTGCGGCGCGTGCTGGAGTTCGTTGCCGCGGCAGTGAAGGACTGAGCGGAATTTGGCAGGTGATCGTTCATCCCTCCTGTCATCCTGAGCGCAGCGCCCGGTGGGCAGATGGGCGGGCGCGGAGTCGAAGGATGACAAAGGGGATTTCATCAAAGCAAAACGCCCCGGTTTGCACCGGGGCGTTTGCGAATTTCAAATGGGCAGGGCTGCTTATTTGCCCGTCTTAAGCACGAGGTCCTTGAACTGCACGACCATCGCCGGGCCGGCGTGAATCTGCAGTGCGAGCAGGCCGACTTTCGGGGCGTTGGCTTCGTCTTCATCCGTTACGTCGATCGTCTGTTTGCCATTGATGAAGTGCTCCACGTGGTTGCCCTTGGCCACGATCTTGTATTCGTTCCAGTCCTCGCTCTTGATCCCGGCTTGGATCTCGTCGCTTACGCCGACGCTGCCCGTCACTTCCACCTTGAAACCCTTCGCCTTCGGATCGGCCGGATCTTTCGCCACGGCCTTGATCACGGTTTTCTCGCCGCGCTTCGCGAGGATGCCGCGACCCTTCTCCTCGTAGAGGATGCCGCTGTAAGTCTTGCCCGCCTCGAAGTCTGCCTGGTAGCCGCTGATGATCGGGCCGAATTCCCCGGCATCGAGCGCCTTCGAGCGATACTGCACGCCGCTGTTGCCCTTCTCGATGCGGTATTTGAATGTCAGCTCGAAGTCTCCGACCTGTCCGCCTTTCCAGACGAGGAAAGTGTTATGCTTGATCTTCGTTTCGCCCTCGGCGCCGGTGCGGCCGGTGATCGTGCCGTTCTCCACGCTCCACAGCTTCGGGTTGCCTTCCCAGTTGCTGAGGTCTTTGCCGTTGAAGAGTTGGACGTCCTCGGCGTGCAGGGACGCGGCGAGGAAGCTGAGGGCGAGGAGTGGGAGGAGTTTCATGATGGGTGTGGGTTGGGAATCGGATTGCGTGAGGGGACTTAGGGGGAATCGTGCGCCTACTCCGCGGCGGCGCCGAAGAAGATGCGGCTGACTTTGCCTTTCTCGAAATTGAAGATGATGCCGCCGTAGATCGAGCCGACGACAAACACGCCCGGCTCAGCCGGCGTGTCGCGATCCACATGCGCCGCGTAGGCCTTGCGCACCGCGCTCTCCGGGCTGCCAATCGTGATGCCTTGTTTCGTTGCCAGTTGATTGGGCGCAAAGGCGGTGATGCTCGCGATACTTTTCGCGCCGTTCCGCTTCCCGCCCGTGGTCATCACGAGGTCGAGGCCCTGCGCGGGGTAATGCCATTCCTGCACGTAAGTCCCATCGGCCTCCTGGTTGACGAGCTTGCCCTGCTTGGCGGGTTTACCGAGCAACTTTCGCGTCTCGGGCTCCGACAAGCCGAGCCGCAGCCCGCCGAACCGTTCCGCCGTGAGCAGTGCTTGCGTCGCTTTCGACATCTCCTGCGCCCGCGCCACCGGAGCAGCGGAGCAAAGCGCGAGGACAGTGGCGACGAGAATGCGGAGCATGGTCAGGGAAGGATTAGCCACGGATGGCACGGCTGAAACACGGATGGCTCGGACAACCAAGTTTCAGCGATCCGAGTTTCATCCGTGAGTATCCGTGGCTCAAAGAAAAAGCGCCTTACTTCTTGCCGAACAGCTTCTTCAGGTTCGCCAGGCCCTTCACCGGGATGTCGTCGCGCTTCGGCTCGATCTTGCGCCAGATCGCCGCCGCGCGCGCGATCACCTTCACATCCGTCGTGAAGGACTCAATCACCACGTCGCCCTGGTAGCCGACTTTCTTCAGCGCGGCCACGATCGGCTTCCAGTCGATGTGATCCCCGCCCGGCGTGCCGCGGTCGCTGCCGCATGCGTGGAAATGCCCGAGCAGCTTGCCCACCTTGAGGATCCCCGCCGCCTGATTCTTCTCCTCGATGTTCTGGTGAAACGTATCGAGATGGACCTTCACATTCTTCGCGCCCACCGCCTTCACCAGCTTCAGCGTCTGGTCGATCGTGTTCAGGAAATCCGTCTCGAAGCGGTTCAGCGGCTCGATGCACAAGATCACGCCCTTTTTCGCCGCGTAAGCCGCGAGCGGTTTCAGGTTCTTCACCACTAGGTCAAAGTGCGCCTTCTTCTCCTTGTCATCGTGCGCGCCGGTGCGGCCGACCACCGAGTAGAGCGGCCCGACGAGGCTGTGCGCGCCGAGGATCGCGGCCTGGTCGATCAGCGCCTTCACATAAGTCGTCGCCGTCTTCTGATCCTCCGCGCTGCCGCGGAAATCACGCCCCGGCCCCATCGCCGCGCAGATCGTGCCGATCGCGATGCCCACCTTGTCCGCCACCGCGCGCACCTTTACCGGGTCGATGTGATCCGGCGACTCGATCGGAATCTCCACCGTATCAAAGCCCCACTTCTTCAGCTTCGCGAAAAGCGCGGGCGCAGTCGCCGTGGTGAAAGGGCTGGCGTAAAGGAACGTATTGAGACCGAAACGAGGCATGGTGTTGGGGTGGGTTGGAGGGTTGAAAAGTTGGACGCGCATTTGGCGCTGAGCGCGAAAGGGAGTCAAGCCCATCGACACCTCCGCCGCCCCGCGCTTTCCCAGCTATTGCCCCGCCGCCGGCGAAATCAGCACCACCTTATTGCCAAAGATCACGATCGACGCGCGCCGCCGCTCGTTTGGCGCCAACGCGCGGGCCGGCTCGATCCGCGTCACCGCCGAGGGCCCGCTGGCCACAGTCGCCAATGGCATCGACGGCTCGGGAACCGCCCGGATCACCGGGATCGCCCGTCGCACTGGCATGGACGCCTCTTGCGTCGCAGCTTCCGCGCGCAGTGGGACAGTCGCATGAAGGCGCACGGCAGCGCGCGCCGGAGCCGGGGTTTGCTCTTCGAGATTCGCGAGGAATTCCTGATCGACGCGCTCCACCCGCCCGACGACCGAAGCCGCGTGCGTTTCCAGCTTCGCTAACAATCGCCGATCCTCGTGCTGAGCTGTCGGCGAAGGCGGTGGGGAGGGCGAAGGATCCCCCGCCTGTTCCGCAAAAAACATCGCCGCCAGCAGCGGGAAGCATGAGAAACCTACGAGCTTGATCATGGCACAGGAACTATGGTGGGCGAGAGAGACGGTGCCGGTTAAAGCGTCGTCCCGAGGACCCACCACCGTTCACCAGAGCCCGGCAAACTTCAGGATGATGACCACGACCACGACGACGCCGATGATGTAAAAGATGCTGCTATTCATAGAGAGATGGATTGTTGCCCTCTCTTCGCGCCTCCCCCCGGGCGCGCGTGTCTCTTCATCGCACTTTTTTGCCTCAGCCCCTTTATTCTCCGCGCCTTGGCGGTTTAAGCCGCGTCCTGCTCCAGCGACGCCTTCCACTTCGCATCCGTCGGCTTGCTCTGCTCAAACTCCTTCATGTGAGGGATCCGCATGCCAAAGGTCGCATTCGTGTTCTCATTCAGCTTCGTCCTCGACACCACAAATCGGAGGTGACTCTGGTCCCGAGCCGCGATCTCCAGCATCGACCAGGCCCTTTTCGAAGCTCGTCCGACTCCTCGTTCCCGGGGTGAGGCCTCGGGATCGCTCCGCGCCTAGCGAGGGATCCTCTGGGGTCGGCAGATGCGTCCCCTTTCGATGAGTCACTGTTCCGCGCTGGTATTTCGATGCCGCTGAATTGGGTGCAATTTCCGTTTGTCTTTCCAAAGACGCACTCTAGAGTCGCCCTCCCGTTTTCCCAAAATGTTCCGCTCACAGACCGAAATGAAGATTTTCTGCGGCTCGGCCCACCGCCAGCTTGCCCAGCGCATCTGCGCCTTCATCGGCCAGCCCTTGGGAGACGCGACGGTGGATACGTTTCCCGACGGGGAGACTTACGTCAAAATCAACGACAACATCCGCGGGCGGGATGTCTTTCTTGTGCAGCCGACTTGTCCGCCGACGAATCAGAACTTGATGGAGTTGCTGATCATGGTGGACGCGGCGCGGCGGGCGAGCGCGGCGCGGATTACGGCGGTGATGCCTTTCTTTGGTTACGCGCGGCAGGATCGCAAGGATCAGCCCCGCGTGCCGATCACGGCGAAGTTGGTCGCCAATCTTCTCACGGCGGCGGGCGTGGATCGGGTGCTGACGATGGACCTCCACGCGCAGCAGGTCGCGGGTTTCTTCGATATCCCGGTGGATCACCTTTTTGCCGCGCCGGTGCTGATCCGTTATTTACGCGACAAGCAGTTCACGAATCCGGTGGTCGTCTCTCCCGATGTCGGGGGATTGAAAATGGCGTCGGCTTATTCGCAGGCGCTCGGGGCGAGTCTCGCGATTGTCGCGAAACGCCGGAAGAGCCCGACGGAGATCGAGGCGCTGAATGTGATCGGTGAAGTGGAGGGGCGCGAGGTCATCATCGTGGACGACCTGACGGAAACCGCGGGCACGTTGTGCAGTGCGGCGAAGATTTTGAAGGAACGCGGGGCGACCAGGATCATCGCGGGCGTCTCCCACGCGGTGCTTTCCGATCTCGCGATCGAGCGCCTGAAGAAGTCGGAAATCGCTGAACTCATCACCACCAACAGCGTTCCGGTTCGTTCCGCTGACGGCTTCCCGATCACCACGCTCTGCATCGCGGAACTCCTCGGCGAAGGCATCAAGCGCATCCACGACGACGAGTCCGTCTCCTCACTCTTCAAAATCAGCGAAACCGAAAAAGTCTAAACCTCTATGGCTAAACAACAGAAACTCGCCGCCCAAACGCGGCTCAGCGTCGGCCGCTCCGCGGTCAACAAAATCAAGGAACAAGGTCTCATCCCGGCCGTCGTCTACGGCGGCAAGGACAAGCCCGTCAGCCTGTCGATCAATGCTCGCGAGATCCGCACCATCCTGGCGCACGCGACCAGCGAGCACTTCCTCGTCGATCTCGAGATCAACGATGGCGGCACCACCACCAATCGCCTCGCGCTCGTGCAGGAGGTGCAGCATCACCCGATCAAGGGCGATGTGCTCCACGTCGATTTCCACGCGGTGAAGGCCGACGAGAAACTCCACGCCAAGATCCCAGTCGAGACCGTGGGTGAAGCGGCGGGCGTGAAGAACTTCGGCGGCATTATCGAAATCTCGCTCCATGAGATCGAAGTCGAGTGCTTGCCCAAGGATCTGCCCGAGATCATCACCCTCGACGTCACCGCCCTCGGCGTCGGCGACGCGATCCACGTGAAGGACATCCAGTTTTCCGAAGGCGTCAGCGCCCGCATCGATGGTGAGCTCACCGTCGTCCGCGTCGCTGCTCCGAAGGTCGAAATCGAACCCGAGCCCACCGCTGCGGCGGCTGGTCCGGAAGTCATCAAGGAGAAGAAGGCCGACGAAGCTGCTCCGGCGGCCAAAGGCGCTGCTCCCGCGAAGGCTGCCGACAAGAAGTAGCCTGCGACTGCGGCGCGTGCCTTCATGCCTTCCGATCTCGCACCGGGACTGCGGCTCCTCGTGGGCCTCGGCAACCCCGGACGCGAGTATCGGGAGACGCGGCACAATGTCGGCTTCCTCCTCCTCGACCGCCTCGCCTCGCGCGAGCGCGCCGAGTTTCGCCCCGAGAAAAGCTGGCAGGCCGAAGTCGCCCGCGCCGGCGATCTGCTGCTCTGCAAACCGCTGACCTATATGAATCTCAGTGGTCAGTCGGTGCGCCCGCTCAGCCAGTTCTACAAGATCGAACCCGCCCAGATGCTGGTGATCCTCGACGACATGGCGCTGCCGCTGGGCGTGCTCCGCTTCCGCAAGGACGGTTCCGCCGGTGGCCACAACGGCCTCAAGTCGATCATCGAACAGCTCGGCACGCCGACCATCCCGCGCCTCCGCGTGGGCATCGGCTCGGCCGAGCGCGATGCCGTGGATCACGTCCTCGGGCGTTTTACCTTGGAAGAGCGGCCCGCCTTGGAGCAGAGTCTCGACCGCGCGCTGGAAGCCATCGACTGCGCCCGCACCCGCGGCCTCGAAGCCGCGATGAACGCTTACAATTAAACCACAACCCGAACACCCACCCCAAATGAGTAACAAAAACCGATACGAAGGACTCCTCGTCCTCAATGTGCAAGGCAACGACGACGGCGCCAAGGAAGTCATCGAGCGTCTCGAAGGCGAATTCAAAAAAGAAGGCGCCACCATCGAGCAGGTCCAGAAGATGGATCGCCGCCAGTTCAGCTACGTCGCTGGCAAGCTCGATCACGGCTTCTTCGTAAACTTCATCTTTAACGCCGCCCCGACCGCGATCGACAAGCTCCGCGCGCGCTTCACCCTCGACGAGGAAGTGTATCGCCAGCACTACCAGAAGCTCACCGCGAAGAAGGCCGAAAAGGCCGAAAAAGCCGTAAAGGCCGCCTAAGCGTCTTCCCCGGGACCTTCACGACCTATGGCCAGCCTCAATAAAGTCATGCTCATCGGGAATCTCACGCGAGACCCCGAGATCAAGTACACGCCGAAAGGCACCGCGATCGCGGATATCGGTCTGGCCGTGAACCGCAACTACACCACCGAGAGCGGCGAGAAACGCGAGGAAGTCACCTTCATCGACGTGACGCTCTGGGGTCGCACCGCTGAGATCGTCGGCGAGTATTGCAAGAAGGGCCGCCCGATCTTCATCGAAGGCCGCTTGCAGCTCGACACCTGGGACGACAAGCAGACCGGCCAGAAGCGCTCCAAGCTCAAGGTCGTCGCCGACAACATCCAGCTCCTCGGTGGGCGTGAGGGTGGGGCTGGTGGCGGCGGAGGCGGCGGAGGCGGCGGAGGCGGGGGTGGGGAAGAAAACGAGGGCCGCAGCGAAGGAGGTCGCCCGCAGGCGCGTCCGGCCAGCAGGCCCGCGCCGCCGCAGAAGCGTCCACCGACCGACCCGGACCTCGACGTCCCGGAAGACGACATCCCGTTCTGATTCGACGCCGAATTTAAAGGGCGGGCACTCGCGAGGGTGCCCACCTTTTTCGTGCCCGGATCGATCCGCGTTACCGCGCCAGCCGCGAAGATGCGCCGTTCCCGCCTACCGGTCCACTTCGCCCGGCACACTCATCTCGAAGACGGTCTCGTTGTCGCCGGCTTCCTTTCCCGCGGTCGGGGTCAGGCCCAGGGTTTGGTAGGCCCGATCGAGGGCGGCGGGGTTGTTGCGCAGTTCGGGGAAAACCGTGACCAGACGCTGCTTGATCCAGCGCCGGGCCATCCCGCGTTCGACCGGATGGATCTCCGGCTCGGTGGTGAAGGCCCGCTTGATGAACTGTAGAAGTCCCGATTTCATGTTGCCGGGATAATACACAATCCCGCGGTTTTGTTTGGGGCAATCTGGTGAATAACTCAGCCCCGCACCGCGCGCCCGAGGTGGGCGGCGAGGAAGATGGCGTGGAAAATCCCGAGGGTCAGCACCGGTTTCCAGGGACGCGGCTGGGCGGACGCGACCACGCTCCTCTCCCGCCCGAGGAACACGACCAGCCCAGTAGCCACGCCCCAGACGAGGCAGCTCTGCAGCGGCGCGTCGAAGACCGGCGGCTCCCCGGCGACGCTGGCGCGCCAGAACCAGAATCCGCGGAGCTTGGCCGCAGCGGGTTCGAGATTCACGTCGGTCAAAGCGCCCACGATTCCGGCCAGGGCGGCGGTCCGCGCATGGCTGAGTCGTGGCAGGAGGCGGAGGACCAGTTCGCGCGCACCGAGCATCACGCTGAACCACAGGAACGGCAGCCCGATCGGCACCGGGCCGATCTTCACCCCGAGCGTCTGCCCGTAGGCGATCCGGCCCAGCGGATAGCCCGTCACCACACTCACCCAGCCGAGCCCCACGACCGTGACCAGCACCGCGAGCCCCCAGCGGCGCGCCGTGGGCAGGCCTTCACGTCCGGCCAGCGCCAGATAGGCGTTGGCGGCGGCGAGGGTAATCCAGAGCGCATCGAGGCGGAGCAGCAGCCAGCTCAGGGCGGTGCGCAGCCCGGTATTCGGCACCCACTTTGCCAGCGCCGCATCGCCGAGGCCGAACGCCCAGATCGCGCCCACGACCAGCGAGAGCAGGATGAAGAGCGTCCACAAGCTCGCCGCGATCGGTTCGAGCCAGCGAGTCAGCAGGGAAGCGCGAGCGCTTAGCAGGGAAGCGCGGGGGCTTTGCAGGGAAGCGCGAGCGGTTTGCAGGGGAGCGCGGGGGCGCATGGGCGGCCGGGCCGCGAGCGGCTTAGTGAGCCGAAGGCGCGCCGCTCAGCTCGTGATCGCCCCGCTTCAGGGTGGCCACCGCCGCGCGCACTTCCGCGCGCAGGTCGGCCAGCATCTCGCGGGTGATCTCCATCTGCGCATCCTTAAACTGCGCCCACTCCGTCGCCGTCGCCTGCAGCCGCGCGTAAGACGCCGCGATGTACGCCCGCGCCCCTTCCGTCAGTTCCGGCGACTCCAGCTTCGACTCCATGCAGCGCTGCGCCTCGCCCAGCTCCGCGAGCAGGATCTTCTCCGAAGGCACCGTGCGCAGCTTGTCCGCCAGGCCGAGCTTCGCGAGCGTCCAGATGATCCACTTCGTCGGGTCAAACTGCCAGGGCTTCACCCCATTCCGGTAGTCGTGCTGAAACTCGTGGTGATAATTGTGGTAGCCCTCGCCGAAAGTGAAGACCGCCATGATCCAGGAGTCGCGCGCCGAGCAGTTCGAGGAATATGGACGCCGGCCGATGTAGTGGCAGAGCGAGTTGATGCAGAAGGTGCAGTGCTGGAGGAAAACCACGCGCGCCACCCCCGCGATCAGCACCCCACCGAGCGCCGACGACCAGCCGCCCCACGCATACCCGAGGATCCCCGGCAGCACGAACGCCACGAACACCGCGATCCACTGCACATACTTATGCTGGAACATCACCATCCGGTCCCGCTTCAAGTCCGGCACATTCTCGTAAGTCGTGCTCGAGTTCAGCTTGAAGAGCAGCCAGCCGATATGCGCGTGAAAGAGCCCCTTGTTGATGTCATACGGGTCCTCCTCGTGGTCCACATGCTTGTGATGCGTCCGGTGCTCGCAGCACCACATCAGCGCCGAATTCTCAAACGCCCCCGCCCCGAAAAACAAGACCACCGCCTTCACCATCGGGTGCGCCTGGAAAGAGAGATGCGAGAACAGCCGGTGATACCCCAGCGTGATCGAGAACCCGCACGCCGCGAAGAAGAACAGGAACATCGCCACCTGGAACCAATCGATCCCGAAGAAATAGAGGTAAGCCGGCACCGCCGTCAGCGAGAGAAAGAGCGTGCCGATGAGAAAGGAGCTGGTGATCCAGTTGACTCGTTCGAAGGGGATACGTTTAAACATGCAGATTGGAAGGAGAGGGCTTGGTCTCCGCGGCTGGGCGGAAAGCTCGCTGCTATATCGCTTTCCGGCGGGCGGTGCAACGCCAAACTCATCCCCCGCGCAGAAAATCCGCCCCCGCTTTCCCCTTGCCCCCGCAGGGGCGCGGGCGGGCCGAGGCGGAGTTCAGCGCCGAAAATACCGGGCACCAGGGGCGGCTCATCCCCGTCCTCACCCGCGTGACCGACAACTGGGGCGGGCAAGTCAACGAATACACCGCCGGCAAAAGCGTGCTCATCGAGCTGGGCAACCGCAAGGGTCGGCTGGAATTTGACCGCACCAATGGGAGCAAAGTGCAGTTCCGCAAAGCCGACGGCACCCTCGTCGAGGCCAGCGACTACGGCGAACCGGGCCGCACCAAGATCACCGCCCAGGTGCCCACCGGCACCACCGGCGCCCTCACCGTCATCGTCACCATGCTGCTCAATGGCGCCCTGCGCAGCGGGGAATACCCCACGACCCTGACCGCGGCCTAAAGGGCGGGGTCGCTTCTGGAGTTACTCTGGAGACGGCGGCCAAACCGCGCCGGTTCACAATATGAACCCCGTCGGTGCAGGGATTGAACCGCGCCGGTTCAACCCCTGCACCCTGTCGGTTCAAAGTCTGCACCCTGTCGGTTCATGCTCTAAACCGCGCCGGTTCAGGAGTTGAACCGCGTCGGTTCAAGGAGTGGCCCCTGAGGGTGCAGGTTCGCGCCCCCGTGCGGCCAGACCCTGCCTGCCGCCGGTTCAGCGCCCGCACCCTGTCGGGAGAGCACCTGGACCGCGCCGGTATTACTGGGCACGGCGCACCAGGCGTGGGGGGCGCAGCGTGCGGCCCTCGATCGAGGAGCTCTCGATCATCACGCGGACCTGCACGGGCGGCACGCCGTGTTCGCCGCGGGCGATCTGGCCGGTGAGCACGTCCCCGGCGGCGGCGCCGATCTCGTGGTCGTTCTGCCGGACGCCGCTCCATTCGCTGTGGGGGCCATGGAGCCGCCAGAAGAGGAAGCTCACTTTCGCCGGCACGGGAGCGCCGAGCAGGGCGAGCCAATCCCACACCGCAGGCACGGAGGTGATGACGCAATCGGGCCGATGGCGCAGCATCCAATGGCCGAAATCGCGGTGGCAATCCGACGGGCACATGAGGGTGGGCAGGGCTACGAGATCGCGGCTGCCGCGGCTGCCGGTGAGGATAGCGGAGGAAAAGCGCGGGTCCGACAGGGGCTCGGTGGCGGAGGAGACGACGGCCCCGATGCGCCGGCAGCCCGCCGCGATAGCGCGGGCAAAGAGGGCGGCGCCGCTGGCGTAGCGGTCATTGGTGGCGACGGAGAAGGGGGGCAGGAGAGGATCGGGGTAACCGACCGTGGCGCACGGGTAGCGGGCGAGCAGCCGGTACAGGGCCGGGGCGAGGGGCGGCTCATTGGCCAGGCAGGGGAGGAGCAGGCCGAGGATGCCGCGCGCGCGGAGGATGCGCTGGAGGGTGGTGGCGGTCTGCGGTTCATCGGCCAGCCAGAAGTCGTCGATCCCGTAGTCGGCCTCGTGGGCGCGGGCGGTGCCGCCGCTGCGCCACTCCTGATACCAGGGTACCGCCGCGGCGCGGGCGCGGGGCACGGCGTGGAGCATGGCGAGGGTGGCGCGGAATTTCGCCGGCTCGCGGGAGCGGACATGGGCCATGAGCGCATTGAGCCGGGCATCGGGCGCATGACCGACATCGCGGGCGATCTGCTGGATGCGCTGCCGGGTAGTGGCGGGAATCTGCCGATCATTACGCAACGCCAAGGAGACCGTTTGCCGTGAGCAACCGGCCAAAACGGCGATGGTCTGAAGCGTCGGTCGAGACAGAGGAAGAAGGGAGTTGTGCTCCCAGATCGTGTCTTCCTCTTGCGCTGGCCGGGTCTGCTGGGGTCGGCGGGTCACTTTATCGTAAAGGACGAGGACGCTGGGCGGCGGCGCGCCACCTCGTAGCGTCGGCCCCCACATACGCGATCTCTCGGTCGGTCCGCGCGGGGGGGGAGAGTCGGCGTAGATGCTGTGCGGCCCTAGCTTGGCCGCCCGGTGAGTGTCAGTCGGCCCCGTTTCCCCCACTCCGATCCAATCCACCAAAGACCAACCCATCCCATGAACTTCACCCGATCCATCACGCGTGCCGCCTGCGCCGCCGCCATCCTCCTCGCCGCCACCCCGGGAGCCCGCGCGCAGTTCTCCTTTACCAATATCGCCGACAGCACCAGCCCGACTTTCAGCAGTTTCAACGGCCGTCCCTCGATCAATGCGACGGGCACCGTGGGCTTTTCCGGGGGTCTGGATGCGGGGGACAGCGGCATTTTCACCGGTAACGGAACCACGACCACGACCATCGCCCTGGCCAGCGGTTCGCCCTTTAGCTCCTTCGGCGGTAACGCCGCGATCAACTCGGTGGGCCGGGTGGGTTTCCAGGCGAACCTGGATGCGGGGGGCAGCGGCCTCTTCACCGGCAACGGAATCTCGACCACGACCATCGCCCTGGTCGATCCGACCTTCCTCAACTTCCAGACCTTGTCCTCGATTAACACGGCGGGCATGGTGGCCTTCCGGGCGACTCTCAGTGGGGGCAACGGCCTCTTCCTCGGCGACGGAACCACGACGACCCAGGTGATCAGGACGGGCGACGCGCTCTTTGGATCTACGGTCTCTCTCCTGGACGTGGGTGAAACCGGCCTCAATGACGCCGGCCAGCTCGCCTTTAAGTATACCCTGGCCAACGGCGTCAGCGGCGTGGCCGTGGCCGCGGCGGTTCCCGAGCCCGGCAGCGCGCTGCTCCTCCTCGGCGGCGCGGCCCTCCTCGGCCTGCGGCGGCGGCGCTGAGGCGTGCGCCCGGTGAGGGCCCGTCGGCCCGCCGCTCCACCAGACACCATGAACCTCATCCGATCCTTCACAAGTGCCGCCTCCGCCGCGCTCCTCCTGCTCCTCACCGCCCCGACCAGCCGGGCGCAGACGCTCTACGTCGGGAATGATGGCACCAATACCATCGGTTCCTTTAGCCTCGCCACTGGGTTCGCGACGCCGGGCTTCGCCCCCATCACCGCCTCGGTCTCCGCTCCCTTCGGGCTGGCGGTCTCGGGCAATGCGCTCTATGCGACGGATGGTGGCTTTAATACGGTGCGGGCCTACGACGCGACCACGGGTGTGGCGCTCGCCGGCTTCAGTCCCATCGTGATCAATAGCCCGGTGGGCGTGGCTGTCTCGGGAGGTCGGGTCTATGTCGCCAGCTCCGGCGGTAATTTGATCCGGGCCTACGACGCGACGACCGGCGCCATCATCGCCGGCTACTCCTCGCCCACGGGCTTGCTCGAGCCGAGCGCTTTGACAATCTCCGGCGGCACCCTCTACGTGAGCAACGACGGCGACTCAAAGGTGCGCTCCTTCAACCTAGCCAGCAGCGTGGCGACGGTCGGCTTCACCCCCATCTCGGGAGTCACCAATTCGCGTGGTCTCACCCTGGCCGGCACGGCCCTCTACGTCACCACCTTCGGCGGCACCCTGCGGGCCTACGATGCCGCGACCGGCGGGGTCCTCCCCGGGTTCACCCCCGTCACCACCGGTCTCGGCAGCGCGTGGGGAGTGGAGGCCGCGGGCGGAAACCTCTACGTCGCCGGCTATTCCGGCAATACGATCCAGTCCTACGACACGGGGAGCGGCGCCCTGGTCGCCAGCTACACCGCCCCCAGCGGCCTGAGCAACCCGGCGGGCCTCGCCATCTTCACGCCCGTCCCCGAGCCCGGCAGCGCGCTGCTCCTCCTCGGCGGCGCGGCCCTCCTCGGCCTCCGCCGGCGGCGGCAGGCTTCGTAGGGCGACCGCCGAGGTGGCGGAGGGGAATGGGGGGGGGGATGGAAGATGGGCGAGCCTCCGGTGGCCGGGGCAGGAGGGCGTGGGAGCACGGCAGATTGGGCTTGCCCGCCCGGCGGGCGGTGGGCAATTCTCCCCGTCCAGATACGCGAACTCACGGTTCCTCCCGCGCGCTGGTTTCCGGCGCGGGGAGTGGGAGTGGGAGCATCGGCGTGAACGCTGTGCGGCCCTGGCTTGGCCGCGCGGTGAGAGCTAGCCGCGCCACTTGCACCGACCCCCATTACGCCGACCCATGGAAACGCCCCGCCTCACCCGCCTACTCACCATCACCACGAGCCTCCTCGCGCTCACCGTCACCACCACCGTCCATGCCGACACCTTTGGCAGCGGGGGCAATGCGTTCACCATTGATTTCGTGCCCATCGGCAATGCCGGCAATGCGAACGACGCCGGGGCCGGCGGCGGCCTCTACTCGTCGCCGTATGGCGGGGTGTCCTACGGCTTCAATATGGGCGTGACGGAGGTGTCGCAGGACTGGATCACGAAGGCGACGAACCTAGGTATGACCAATGTGACGGCGGGGGCGTGGACGGGGAGCCAGCCGGCGGCGAACATGACGTGGTATGAAGCGGCGGCGTTTGTGAACTGGCTGAACACGAGCACGGGGCACATGGCGGCGTATCAGCTCGATGGGACGAACACGGCGCTGACGCTGTGGAGCAGCGGGCAGGCGTGGCAGGCTGGAGGGGAGAATCTGTATCGGCATAAGGACGCGTATTACTTTCTGCCGAGCGAGAGCGAGTGGTATAAGGCGGCGTATCATAAGAATGACGGGGTGACGGCGAACTACTGGGACTACGCGACGGGGAGTAACACGATCCCGACGGCGGTGGCGAGCGGGACAGGAGCTGGGACGGCGGTTTACAACGGGCAGCCCGGCCCGGTGGACGTGAATAATGACGGAG
>JBBQYR010000004.1:0-82375 GCA_038208565.1 Chthoniobacterales bacterium | reverse complement strand
ATAAGTGTTTTGCAGCCACTGTATCCCCGCCACGAGGTTGGGCTCCGGCGTTTCAATCAGCAAGTGATAGTGGTTGCTCATCAGCACCCAGGCATGGATGCGCCAGCCGGTCATCGCGCACGCTTCGCCGAGCGTGTTGAGGAAAAAGCGCCGGTCATCCACGTCGTGGTAGATGCTTTCCCGGCGGTTGCCTCGCGCCATGACGTGGTAAAACGCACCGGGATATTCGAGACGGATGCTGCGCGGCATGCCACGAGGAAAGCCGTGACCGCTTTGCTGTCAAGAAATGTCGCCTGACCCGAATGGCACTTAAATAAGGTCTGTTTGGGATGATTGGAAGGTGGATAAAACGGTGTGGCGGAGTAACTTCCGCATGTTCAATCGCACGCCATTTTTGAGTGGGTTTCGGAGTCTTTTGTTTGGCCGCAGGCCCGTCTCGGCGGAGGAGAAAATCCTGCGGGAGAGAGCGGCGACCGACCGGCTCTGCGCGACGCAGTTGCGCACCCTTTTCGGGCGCTGGCTGCCGCTGGAGTTGCTCCATGCCAGGAATAAGAGCGGGCGCAACAGCCGGCATTCGGTGTTTACTCCGGCGGTGACGTTTTGGGCCTTTCTGGGGCAGGTTTTGGATCCCGGTTCCTCGTGCGAAAAGGCCCTCTCCCGCGTCCAGGCGCTCTGCGCTTTGCAGGGGCGCGCCCTGCCTTCCAGCGCCACCGGCGCCTATTGCACGGCCCGTGCGCGGCTCTCGGTGCGCTGGCTGGGCCGGCTCTGCGCGCACGTCGCCGAGGGGCTGATGGGCGCGGGTGGCGAAGGCCGTCTGCTGGTCGCCGATGGCACCGGGGTGAGCCTGCCGGACACGCCCGCCCTGCAGGCTCGCTACCCCCAGTCCGGCGGGCAAAAGCCGGGCTGCGGCTTTCCCCACATGAAGCTCCTTGGACTCTTCGATCTGCGCAGCGGCGCGTGGCTGGCCACCATCCACAGCCACCTGCGCGTGCATGATCTGCCGCTCTTGCGCCGGCTCTTCCACCGCCTGCGCCGGGGCGACACGCTCATCGTGGACCGGGCCTTTTGCAGTGGGTTCGACATCGCCCGCCTGCGGGCCAAGGGAGTGGACCTCGTGTGGTGCGCCTGCACCAGGCCCGCCGGGCCGACTTCCGCACCGGCTCGCGTCTCGGGCGCGACGACCACACCGTCGCCTGGCCCAAGCCGGTGCGGCCCCGCTGGATGGACGAGCGCACCTACGCCGCGCTGCCCGCCTCGCTGGTCGTGCGCGAAGTGCGCTCCCGGCGGGAGCAAAAAGGCTTCCGCACCACCGCGCTCATCCTCGTCACCACGCTCCTGGATGCGGCCACCCACCCGCGCGAAGCCGTCACCGACCTCTACGCCCGGCGCTGGCGCGTCGAACTCTTCTTCGACGACCTCAAAACCACCCTGCAAATGGACCGCCTGCGCACCAAAAGCCCCGCCATGGTGCAGCGCGAACTCCTTCTCCACATGATCGCCTACAACCTCCTGCGCCGCCTCATCGCGCGCGGGGGCGGCCACGCCGCACGCGCCAGCTTCAAAGGCACCGTCGATCGCCTCCAAACCTGGACCTGGGTCATCTGGGGCGCCTCCACCGCCCGCCACGCCACCCGCTGCCTCCGGCATCTGCTCGACCCCATCGCCGCCGCCGAAGTCCCCCACCGCCCCGGCCGCCGCGAACCGCGCGCCGTCAAAAGACGCCCCAAATCCTACCAACTCCTCACCCGCCCACGCCATCTCTTCCACGAAGTCCCTCACCGTGCCTAACTACCTCACAAATCTCCGCTATTTAAGTGCCATTCGGCGCACGGTATAACTACAAGGCTCGCGCACCGGTATGTCGGAAGCTGCCAAGTTGGGAAATGTCACGCGCTCGGAATTGCCGAGTCCGGGTGCTAGATGCCTCTTTCTCGCTTAATGACGCGGCGCAGGTAAGCCCGCGCTGCATCCGAGAACATGAGTCCGCAGTCGTCGCCCGCTGGGCCGTTGTCTTTGTCGGGACACTTCGCGATATAGCCCGCTCCATCTAGTTGGCGGGTGTAAGGCTCGACGACTGAGATTCCGCCACCAGATGCGCGCCATGTGGCGTTGCAGTCGCGGGAGAATCGTTTGAGGTCAATGTGTCCGGGTAACGCTGCGAGTAGGAAATGAAAGTGAGGGCAGAGGTCTTTCCGGTTGCCAAGCTCGGGGCGAATTGCCCACATGAGTTTCGGAAAAAATGCCCGGTGTGATTTGCAAAGCTTCCGCATGGTCGCGGTGAACATTTCCCGGCGGACCTTTGCGGGAAGGCGCAACCGCTCAAACGTGAGATGCCCCATGATTTGCCAGCGCATCCGGAACAAATGGTAAGCTTCCGGCATGTCTCGATACGCGTGCGCTGTGCGGCGGGCGAAGTGGGCTTCCGATTCTCCGGGATAGCGCAAGGGCCAAGCCGTCGCCGCAACTCTTCCAACGCAGGCTCCCCGTGCGCGTGTCCGGTGATCTGAGCGACCGGGACCGGGAATCATGCTGCCCCTTTCCTGACGCCCTCCAGCCATTGCTCGCACTCCGACCAACGGAAGCGAATGACTCTGCCGTTCAGTCGGTAGTGAGGCAGCCCTTGTTCGTGGACGAGTTTCCAGAACGCGCGTTCCTTGAGTTGGAGCCGTTCGGCGATCGGTTGCCACGGTTCAAGCGTGCCGGTGTCGGTGGGAGCGTGTTGGTTTGCCATGCTGCCTAATGTTTCCACTTTTCGCCCCTTGGCTAAAGCGGAGGGGCGACGAATCCGTTCCGAGTTCGTCGTTTATTCGAGCTTGACTACACGGATTTCCGAATGAGCTGCATAAATTTGGCGACGGCATCAGTAGTGATTCCGCGCTCGCCGTTCCGTTCCAGCCACTGGGAGATTTCCCCGTATTGCAGCGACTGTAGTTCGTCCCAATTTGCTACCAGCAAAAGGTGCCAGCTACGATGCCCGGTCTTACGTTGCTTGAACAGCTTGCGCAGTCGGACTACGGAAGCCTTATCGTCCTCGTGGGGCTCGTTCGAGAGGGCCGTGGCGATGTCGGCATACACCTTGGCAGCGCGCACAGGGTCGTTCGCCTTGATTGCTTCCAGCACTTTCCCGAAATCGGTTTTGGCGAGTTCAGCCTCACGCACACGCACGGCCTCTGGGGATGCTATTCGCACCGTTTCCGGCAATGGGTGGCGGCAGTTCTGTTCCGGCAGTGGGTGGCGGCGGTTCTTTATTGCAGCGAATATCTGCCATGCGGCTTCCTCTGATCCCGTCTCAAAGCATTCCTCGAAAATGTTTGGCCCGATGGGCTTCCCATCGTCGGGTTCGTAATACTCCCAGTATTCCCAATGGTCCGGCTTTTGAGCGAGGCTGAACACTAGCTCCCCCGGCTTCGAGAGCGCGACCTTAGTAACTTGAACAACTCCAAACCAATTTGCTCCGTGAGCGATGCCAACGTCCCCTTTCTTCATGCCGCTCCCTTCATCTGCACCACATTCGCGAGCTGTGTCGGTGCGATGGCGAACCACCCGCTCGCCTGCGTTTCGTCGGCAAGCAGGCGGTAGTTCCGAAAGAGCATGGTCGGGCTGTTTCCCAGCTCCAACGCCGTCTTGGCGGCGTCCTGCGTCTGCGCCAGCCGGTAGGTGGCGTAGCTGTGCCGCAAGGCATTGTCGGGCCACTCGCCGAGCATCTGCTTGCCGTAGCCGATCACGCGCACCGCGGCCTTTTCCGATGAGAATACTTTTCCCGCGCGGCGTGGTGCGCGGGCCAGCCATGCCGCAAGGGCGGCGTGAATCGGCACGAGTCGGCGCGTCGCCGTCTTCGACTTGTGCGCGCCGACTTCGATCACGCCGCGAGCTTCGTGAATGTCACTCCATTCAAGCCGCAAAAGCTCCGCGGTGCGGATTCCTGAGAACGCACCGATTGCGATGAAAAGCTCCGCCTCGGGCGTCGGCGTTGCCTTCCCCCCGCTCGCGTCACGCCCCCCGCAGAGCAGCAAGGCGAGCTGCGCCGGTGACAGCACTCCGATTTCCCCTCCCCGATCTTTCGCGGTCCCGATGCGGTCGGCTTCCGTCTCCACGTCGCGGGCAATGTAGCCTTGTGCGCGCGCCCATCGCCACACGGTCACGATGGAAACCCGCAGGTTGTTCCGCGTGCGTCCACTTGCCTTGTGCGAGTCCAGCCAATGCTCCAGGTCGCGAGTGCCGATGCTCGCGATAGGCTTTCGGAAATTTCCGGCGAGCCGGTGAAGCGCCGAGCGAAGCGTCTGGATGTAGCGGATGCTCGCGCCGTCCTTCGTCTTGCGATCCAGGAACTCCTCGACGACCTCGGCGAGCAACCTCGGCTTGAGCTGCTCACGATGCCGCGAGGCATACTCCCGCGCGGCCTGCACGAGCGTTGCACCATTCGGGAGCATCCGTGCCGCCTCCACGAATTCCGCAACGGCGAGATGCACCGGCTTTCCGTCCATCGCCCGCAGCAGCCGTTTGGACTCGGCAAAACTCTCGCGGTCGGTGTTGCCCATCGCCGTGACGGTCGCCTTGCCACTGGCAATCCGGCCGAGCGCCAGCCGCGCCTCGCGCTTCGCCTTGTCGAGATCGGCGAGACTCTTCCGCACGCGCTGGCCCGCCAGCGAATAACAGAGTTGGAAAAAGGTGTAGCCGGTCGCCTTGGCGTGAACCTTGTAAATCTTCACTGAAAGCGCACCCTCGCTCATTGTCAGCGGGAACTGTTCTCGTTTCATGGCTCAAATCCTATGACACTTTATGACACGCAACAAGCTGAAAGTCGCAGCAATTGAAAACAACTATCCTGTATTCATGCGGCTTCCAGGGTGATGGTTGCGGGTTCGAGTCCCGTAGGCTCCGCCATCGTTTTCACGATGGCGATTCGATCCGGCACTTACGCGCGATGCGCCAGAACTTGCCGTTCGTAAGCGCGCACTTCATCGAGCCACGCGGCGCCGATCGGCACGTCTGCCCGGCGGCAGTATTCATCCCACACCGCGCCGATGGGATGCGTCTTCAGCTCTTCGAGTAAGGCGAGCCGGCCGGTGAAGTCGCTCGCGCTTTCCAATTCGCGGAGCTGCGCCGTGGGTTCGAGAAGGGCAATGAGCAGCGCTTTCTGGACGCTGCGTGTGCCGATGACCCAGGCAGCGACGCGATTGATGCTGGCGTCGAAAAAATCGAGCCCGATCCGGGTGCGGTCGAGGAAACTGCCGCGCACGACTTCCTCCATGATCGCCCGCGTCGGATCGTCGAGCAGCACCACATGATCGCTATCCCAGCGCACGCCGCGACTCAGGTGCAGGAGCAGGCCGGGAATGAATTGGAGGATCGAGGAGATCTTGTCAGCGAGCGATTCGGTCGGGTGAAAATGGCCCGCGTCGAGGCAGTAGAGCTTCCGCCGAGTGGTGGCATAGCCGAGGTAAAATTCATGCGAACCGACGACGTAGCTCTCGCTGCCGAGGCCGAAGAGCTTCGACTCAACCGCGTCGAGTTGGTGCTGCGGGTCGAGCGGTTCGGCGAAGATTTCATCGAGCGCGGCGGCCAGGCGTTCACGCGGGGCTTTGCGATCCACGGGCAGATCCTTGTAGCCATCGGGGATCCAAAAATTCGTCACCGCGGCGCTGCCGAGTTGGCGACCCGCTTCCGCCGCGATGCGCCGGCATGCCTGACCGTGCTCGATCCAATAACGCCGGATCGCTCCGTCGCGATGCGAGAGCGTGAACCCGTCGGCGGCGAGCGGATGCGCGAAGTAGGTCGGATTGAAATCGAAGCCAAGCCCGTGGGCGTGGCACCAGTCGATCCAGCCTTGGAAAAGCTCGACGGTGTATTCGCTGCGCTCGATCCGGCGCCCGCCTAGTTCGGCGTAACTGGCGTGCAGGTTCAGCCGATGCTGACCGGGAATCAATGAAAGCGCCTTTTCGAGATCGCCGCGCAACTGCTCTGGCGTCCGAGCCTTGCCCGGATGACCTCCCGTGACCGCCAATCCGCCACCGATTTCTCCGAACGCGCCCTCAAAGCCGCCCACATCGTCACCCTGCCAGCAGTGCAGCGAGATCGGGATCTTCGCGAGCCGTTCCAGCACTGCTTCGGTATCGACACTCAGTTCAGCGTATCGTTCGCGGGCGAGGGCGTAGGCTTGATCGGGGCGGGCGGGCATTGGGGGGGAGAAGTTGTCGCGCTCAGGTTTGGCGACGCGCGGCATATTGAGGAAAGCTGCGGGCGAAGTCGATCCGGCACGTCTCCTCCCCTGCTCACCACGAAAAAACTCCTCTTTCTCAACGCCCTCATCGCCTGTGCAGTTTTTCTTTCCCCGCACGCCTCCGCTGCAGACGCCGCACCGATACCCTCAATCACTCACCCGTCGGTAGTCGGAGCCGGCGCGGGCAAACACGTCGTCTGCGTCGCCGACGACGAGGAATATTGCTGCGAGGAAGGCCTGCCGATGCTCGCGAAAATCCTCGGCCAGCGCCACGGCTTCATAGCCACCGTGATTTTTCCGCGGCCGCGGAAGGCGTTATCCTGCCTCCAAAAGGCGAGACGTTCACTAATCCAGAAGCGCCCGATTCCGCGAGCGCACCCGTCGCCGGCAAAAAGAACGACCCGTTGCAACCGGTAGCGTGGACGCGCTTGCACGAAAACGCCGCGGGCAAAACGAACCGGCTTTTTCGCACGACGATTGACACCACGACCGATGCTGCCGGGTTCGCGCCCTTAGCGGACCGATTTGCGCGGGGAAATGCGGATGGGTTGATCGGCCACCGTCGGATCGGACTCGAAGGTTCCCGCTTTCGGCATCTGCCGCGAACCGCACACGCAGCACCTCCAAGGGCGCCGCGAATCCTTGCCAGTCAGGAACGCCCAAGGAATTCCCCAGAGGCCGCACGTCAGGATCGTCGCCGCCAGGTGCCGGCGATGTTCGAGCGCGCGCTTGGTGAAGTTGCGGACGAAGCCGCAGCGATCACAGTGAAAGGAAATGAATCGTCGGGATGGTGACTGCATTGGGGGCATTTGCCGACGGGGAGACGGCGAACTACGTGAACTCTCGTAGACAACCCCGGGTCGTCAAGAGTGTTAAAAACTACAGACAAACCTGACAATTCGAGCACTCCGGACACAGAGAGACACCCGTCCAGCACGTTACCCATTCGCGAACTATACCGGTAGATCGTTCAACACTCCCGACTATGAGCAAAGCATTCACCAAGGAGGACGATGCCAATGAAAACCACCTGCCGCTTTCACGCCCGGTCCGGCCTCCCGGCGTCGCCAATTACCTCACCGGAGGCGGCGCCCGGCGACTCCGCGAAGAACTGACTCGGCTGCAAGAGGAACGCTCGCACCTGCGAGGCCGTGCGGAGGACGACGAAAGTGCGCATCGCCTCCGGCGTTTGGAGTTTCGACTGCGCGAACTGGCCGAACGCCTCGACTCGGCCCAAGTCGTCCCGACTCCCGCAGAGCCAACCGGCGAAGTGCAATTCGGCGCGAGGGTCGCCGTGCGCGACGGAACTGGAAACGAGCTGAGCTACCGCATCGTCGGCGTGGATGAGGCGGACTTCGACCGCGGCTGGATCAGTTGGCAGTCGCCGCTCGCCCGCTGTCTCATGGGCAGGCGCGTCGGCGCTCGCGTGGCCCTCCAGACTCCTGCCGGGGAACGAACCCTTGAGATTCTGCGGATCTCATTTGAGGAATGAGGAGAAGCTGGGCGGGAGTTTGGGCGTGGCCCCGGACTGCGAGCAGACGTAAGCGGCCACGGTGTTGGCGCGATCATTGATGACGTCGAGCGGCCAGTGCGCCAGGAGACCGAGAGCGAGCACGGCGGTGAAGGCGTCGCCCGCGCCGATGGTATCGCGCACCGACGGCGGCGCTTTTCCGGGGTGTTCGCTGAAGCCATCCGGCGCGAGGAGCAGAGCGCCCCGCGCTCCCCGCGTGAGCGCCACGGCGCGAAGCTCCCAATGCTCAGCCAGCGTCGCCAACTGCGCACGATCATCGCCCTTCAAGCCGAACATCTCCGCGAGCACCGGCAACTCGGCATCATTGAGTTTGAGCACGTTCGCGAGCCGCAGCGACTCTTCCAAAACCGCCCGGGAATAGAACGACTGACGGAGATTGATGTCGAAGATTCGCAGCGCCACCGGGGTTGTCGCTTCTAGCAAAACGCCGATGCTTTCACGAGAAACGGCGGAGCGCTGCGCCAGCGAACCGAAACAGACCGCGTCCGCTTTCGTGACGGCAGCCAGCGCGGCGTCATCCGCTGCCAGCGCATCCCACGCGACGTGTTCGTGGATGGTGTAGTGCGGCTGCCCGTCGGCGCTGAGTTCCACCGACACCGTGCCGGTCGGCGCAGCGGGATCGATTTGCATCGTCTCGTTCGCCACACCCGCAGCTTCGCAACGCTGCCGGATTGCACGCCCGAGATCGTCATTTCCGACTCGCGAAATCAGGCTCACCTCAGCGCCGAGGGCGCGAGCGTGAAACGCGAAATTTGCCGGCGCCCCGCCGAGGATCGCACCGCGGGGGAGCAGGTCCCACAGCACTTCGCCAATCGCCACGATCCGGGGCGGCATCACGATCCGCCACCCGGCGCACGCCGCCAGCCCCGATGTTTCAAACGATCGAGCAGCACCGCCACGAGGATCACCAACCCCAGCACCACCTTCTGCGTGTAGCTTTCCACGTTCGTCAGGTTCATCCCGTTTTGGATCACCGCGATGATGAACGCGCCGATCAGCGTCCCAAACATCCGCCCTTCACCACCGCTCAAACTCGTGCCGCCCACGACCACCGCCGCGATCACGTAGAGTTCATACATCTGCCCGTAAGTCGGGGAGCCGCTCTTGAGTTGCGACGCCATCACCACGCCGCCGAGCCCCGCGAGCAGCCCCGACACCGTGTAGGCAAAAAGCAGCACGCCCAGCACTGGCACGCCGGACAACCGCGCCGCCTCACGATTCCCGCCTACCGCATAAAGGTAACGCCCAAGCTTCATCCTCGACATCAGGATGTGCGCTACCGCGTAGAGCACGAGCATGAGGATCACGGCATTCGGCAGGCCGAAGATACCCGTCCCGCGTCCCAGCCAGACGAAGGAATCGGGCAACTGATAGACCGACTGCCCTTTCGCGAGGATGTAAGCGAGGCCATTGGCCACGAGCATCATGCCGAGCGTGGCGATGAAGGGTGGGATGCCGAAGAAAGTGATCATCGTCCCCGAAAATGCGCCGATGAATCCGCAGGCGAGAATCGCCGCGAGGCAGCAGAGAATCATGCCCGGCCCACCGGCTTCGATGCCGCCCGCGTAGTCACGGATCAGCAGCGCCGCCAGCACCGCGGAAAAAGCGATCAGGCTCCCGACGCTCAGGTCGATCCCCGCGGCGATGATGACCATCGTCATCCCGACCGCGATGATGGCAATCACCGCGATCTGATTGGCGATATTCAGCAGGTTTTCCGTCTTGAGAAAATTCGGCCACGAGTAGCTGCGCGCGGTCACGATCTGAGGTGCGCCGAGGTTCGGGAAATCGGTCGCGAGATCGCTGAAGACCAGCCATCCCGCGGTCGCCTGCGTCGCCGCGATCGCGTGCAACCGACCGCCACTCGCGAGCCGCTGCAACGCCGTACGCGCGTCCTTCGGCTCTCCCTTTACGACTTCCACCACTACTCCGCCAGCGCTGGCAATCTGCGCCTGGAGCGCGGTCGCGAAGGCGAGTTCCTCGGGTTGGGAACGCACCGCGATCAGCACACGCGCGCCCGCACCATGTTGCCGGACAATCTCCCGCGCGAGCTGCTGCGCTGCGGCGTCGCCGGTCGGGTGCTGCTCGCTCCAGGTGACGACGCTAAAGAACGCGCACAGCAGCAGGAGCACGAGCACCATGCCGTAGTCGGAAAGGTGGCGGCGTAGTGCCGCGATCATGCGACGGCCAGTTCCATGATTTCTTCCTGCGTCGCCCCGCGCGCGTCGGCGATTTCACCCGTCACCCGACCCTCATGCATCACCAGAATGCGGTCAGCCATGCCCAGCACCTCCGGCAATTCCGAGCTGATCAGCACGATCGCTTTGCCCTGCGCGGCGAGTTCGTTGATGAGCTGGTAGATCTCAAACTTCGCCCCGACATCCACGCCACGCGTCGGTTCATCGAAGATCAGCACTTCGCACTGCCGGGCCAACCACTTGGCGAGCACCACCTTTTGCTGATTGCCGCCTGAGAGATTCCGCGCCGCCGTTTCCTGCGTCGGCACCTTGATCTGCAAACTCTCGATGTGCCGGCCGAACGCCTCGCGCTCCGCATCGCGCCGCACGAAGCCGCCCCGCGCCAGCCAGTTGAGATTCGGCAGGGCGAAATTGTCGCGCACGGAATGCGAGAGCACGAGGCCCTGGCCCTTGCGATCTTCCGTGAGCAAACCAATCCCCGCGCGGATCGCGTCGCGTGGCGTGCGAATGGCGAGCGTCTGCCCATCGAGCACGATCTCGCCGGCATCGCGCATATCCGCGCCGAAAATGAGGCGCGCCGTTTCCGTGCGACCAGCACCGATGAGGCCGGTCAGCGCGAGGACTTCGCCGCGCCGCACTTCAAAAGAAACATCGCGCACCGCCCGGCCGCGCTTTAGCCCGCGAATGATCAAACGCGCCGCACCAACAGAAACATCGCGTTTCGGAAACTCGTCGGTCAATTCGCGCCCGACCATCAGGCGGATCAACCCTGCTCGGGAAATCGCGGCCACGTGGCTTTCACCAGCATTGGCCCCATCGCGCAAGACCACAACTCGATCGCACACCTCGAAAATCTCCTCCAGCCGATGGCTGATGTAGATGACCCCGATCCCCTGCGCCTTGAGATCGCGAATGATGCCGTAGAGCCGCGCGACTTCGTGGACGGTCAGCGCTGCGCTCGGCTCGTCCATGACGAGGATGCGCGCTTCGATGGCCAGCGCCTTGGCAATTTCGACGACCTGCTGCTGGGCGACGGTGAGATCGCGACAGAGTGCATCTGGGTCGATCTCCACACCGATCCGGCGGAACAAATCTGCAGCCCGCTGGCGCTGCTCACGTTGCGCGACGAAGCCGAAACGCGACCTCTCGCGACCGAGGAAAATGTTCTCCGCCGCCGTCAGGCCCGGGATGAGATTGAACTCCTGATAAATCACCGCCACGCCCGCGCGCTGCGCTTCGTTCGGGTCGCGAAGGTCGGTGGCGCGCCCGGCGATGCGGATCGTTCCGGAGTCGGGCCGTTGCGCGCCGCCGAGGATTTTCATGAGCGTGCTTTTGCCCGCGCCGTTTTCCCCGAGCAAGGCCAGCACTTCGCCCGCCGCCAGCGTGAGATCGACACCCCGCAACGCCCGCACGCCCGGGAACGATTTCACGATGGCCCGCATCTCGAGCAGCGGCGCGGAGTGATCGGTCATCGCCAGCTCCGCTCAGAGCTTGCCGCTCTTCAGAAACTCGTGCCGCACCGGCACCGTGACCCGCTGACCGCTCTCGGAGATGAAGGTCACCTCGCCTGGTTTGAATTCCGCCGTCTTCACCACATCGAAGCCAGCCGGCACCTTGGCCGCGCCTTGAATATAGTTCACCGCGGTCGGTCGATCGGCGCGCAGTTCGACCGCCGTCGCGACGCCTTCTTTCGTCAGGACATTCGGCTGCGCGGATGCGGGAAGTCCGTCGGCAAAGAAGGCCGTCACGTCCTCGAGGCCGAGGCAGTTGTTCCGGCCATTCCATGGCACGCCGTGACGCCCGCGATTCTCGATCCACATCACCGTCGAATTGAGCACGGCGGGATCCTTCAGCGAAAACCAGAGCCAGCCTTCGTCCGTGCGCGTCGCCGCGGTCCACGCGATTTCGCCGGGGGCGTTGCAGAGCTGGAGCAGGTCGGCAAAACCGCGCCGCGCCGGCAGGCGCGTCACGTCGGCATCGGGCGCGCCTTTGAATTGCAGCGGCACTTTCGCCAAGTCCGTGAACTGGGCGCCGATGGCGAAAGACTGATACTCGCGCTTCGCCGGATCGCTGAAGAGCGACGGCGCGGTCAGACCAAAGCGGATCGCGCTCGTGGCCAGCCGGAACACGCCCTCCGCCTCCGGCATGGCCAGCGTCGCATGATGCCCGAGCGGCGCCGGCCCGGCGAAACCTTCGATGACATTCCGCGAATAGACGACGTTCTGGCCGTCGATGAGTGAGAGTTCCTTCGTGATCGTGCCGCGGCGCGCCTTGGTCTCGAAAGCCAGGCGCAGGGTCGTCACGCCATCCTTCCGTGAATCGCCGAGCAGTTTCCAGGCATCGCCCGCGATCTCGCCGTGCGGCGGATGTTTCTCCCCGCGAAAGGCGGCATCGTTTCCGCCGAACGGCACGCAGAACCAATCCCCGCGCAACGAGCCAAGCACCGGCGCGGGCAAATCTTTCAGCCCTTCATCCTGCCACGGGCTGATGTGATACGGCTGCACCGGCTTCGCCGTGTCGCGGAAAAAGGTGACGGGCGCCATGTGACCGCCGCGCTCGGTCACGGCGAGTTCGACCTGCGACGTGGCGATGACCCACGAGGGTTGCGAGTGGATGACGCGCTGTTCGGCCGCCGAAGCCAGCGCCGCGGTCGCGAGGAGGAGGGCAGTGATTTTCATGGAGGGCAAAGATCGAGCGCCTGTTCCAGCGCGCGGCGCATCACCGCAGCATCGGGGCGAAGACCGGTCCAGTATTCCACGCCAATCACGCCTTGGTTCACGAGCATCCCGAGGCCATCGAGCACGGTGCAGCCGCGAGCCTCGGCATCGCGGAGCAGGCGGGTGCGCGGCGGATTGAAAACCACGTCGGCGACGATCATGCCGGGGTGCAGCGAATCGAGATCGAGTGCCAGACGCGCCTCGGGATCGTAGAGGCCGATGGAAGTCGCGTTGATGACGACATCGGTGCCCTCGGGGATGCGGTGTTCGCCCTTCCACGTCACGAAATCCGCCGCGACCTCGGTCTTCGTCCGGAGCGTTTCCACCAATTCGCGACCGCGTGTTTCGTCGCGATTCACAATCGAGATCGCCTGCGCACCCGCCAGCGCCAACTCCACAGATACCGCCCTCGCCGCACCGCCAGCGCCAAACAGAACCACGCGTTTTCCGCGCGGATCCGTCGCGCTCTGGAGCGCCGTCAGGAAGCCTTTGCCGTCGGTGTTTTCACCGATGAGCTGACCGTCGCGCAGCACCACACAATTCACCGCGCCGATGAGAGCCGCCGACTGGCCGAGTCCGGCGAGCATCGGGATGACGCTCACCTTGTGCGGCATGCTGAGATTGAAGCCGCGGAAACCCATCGCCCGCGCCCCATGCACCGCGGTCGCCAGATCCGCGGGCAGCACCTCCATATTGATATAGCGCCAGTGCAGACCGTGATGAAGGAACGCTGCCTCGATCACCGCCACGGTCGGATTGCCCGCCGCGCCCTGCGACATCGAACCCACGAGTTGCGGAAGAAATTTACCTTCGCTCATACCTCGCTCACTTCAGCTCCGGATCCTTCTCCGCGTCTGCCTTGCGATACAGGCTCGTCGGAATCAGCATCTCCGGCGGCAATTCCTCGCCCTTCGAATGCCTCATGATCGCCTTCACGATCTCGACGCCCATCTTGTCCGGAAACTGAATCGGATCGGCGTAAATCTTCCCTTCCTTGATCGCCTGCTTGCCTTCGGGTTGGCCGTCGAAACCGACGATCACGATCTGCGTTTTGCCCGCTTTCTCCAAGGCTGCGCGGGCCCCAAGCGCCGCCGGATCATTGATCGCAAAAATGCCGCGCAAATCCTGATGGGCCTGCAACGCATCCTCAGCCGCCTTGTAACCCACGTCCTTCGCGCCGCCGCTTTCCAGCTCCGTCACGATCTCGATCTTCGCGCCACCCTTCGCATTGTGCGCGTCGATGACCTCGCGAAATCCCGCCACACGCAACTGGCAAGACTCGGCTTGCTTGAAATGCAGCACCGCGATTTTTCCGCCAGCCTCGCCCAGCGCTTCGATCATCGCCTGCGCCGCTTCCTTGCCTCCGCCGAAATTATCCGTCGCGACCTGCGTCACGATTTTCGCATCCCCGCCGCGATACGGAATATCGACGGTCAGCACCGGGATGCCCGCGGCGTTGGCCTCGCGGATGACCGGCCCGATGGCCTTCGAATCACACGGACTGAGCACGATCGCGGAGACCTTTTTCACAATGAAGTCCTTCACCTGATTGCTCTGCCGCGCGACATCCTTTTCGCCGCTGACGACGATCGTTTCGTAGCCGTGCTTCTTTCCTTCGGAAGCGATGTGGTCGCCGATGACCTTAAAGAACGGGTTGTCGAGGGTGAGCAGCGAGACGCCGATGACACCCTTCGCCGCCGACGGCGGAGCATCACCGGGAGTTGTCGCCGGTTTTTTGTCGCAGCCGACGACGAGGGCACACAGCAGGGCAAGCAGGAGGAGCGGTTGTTTCATGGGGAGAGAAAAGCGAACGCCGGGGCAGCATGCGGAGCGCACTCCGAGAGGCAAACCCAAAAGTGCTCCGGCCGGGGATCAGTCCGCCGAAGCGCTGGCCAGCAGGGCAGACATCTCGGCAAACGAAGCCGTGCCCGAGGTGCCGAGTTGGTGAATGACGATCGACGACGCCAGCGCCGCTAGTTCCAGCGCCTCGCGCAAAGTCGCGCCTGCGGCCAGCGCCGCCGTGAGGTTGGCCGTCACCGAATCGCCCGCCCCGACGACGTCGATCGGACCACGCAGCGGCAGCGCCGGAACGTGTTCGATCTGCCCGTCGGGCAGCGCGCCGAACAGTCCCCGCTCGGCCATCGTCACAAAAACCGCTCGGCCATTTCGCGCAGCCAGCTCCGCAGCGGCGCGACAAATCTCCAGCACCGGAGCATCCGCCGGCATTCCCGTCAGCGCCGAAAGTTCCGGTGCATTCATCTTGAAGATTACCGGCGGGAATTCGCGCAACCCACGACGGCTGTCGGCGATTACCGGTTGTTCGCCAGCGCCTTCAGAAAACTCGGCAAGTAACCCCGAGGTCACGACTCCAGTCTCCGGCACGTCCACCTGATCCATGAGGATGACCGCATCGACCTGCGGACGCAGCACTGCCAGTGAGCGCGCCAAAACCTCGGTGACCTCCGCCGGCGTAGGCGTCCAGTTCTTGGAATCGAGCCGGCTCAATTCTCGCGGCGGCTGACCGGGCTCGAGGATCAGCGGCTTGCAGTAGGTGAAAGTGCGCCGCTGCGGCGTCTGCAGAAAATGCTCCACGTTCACGCCACGGAGCCCGCGCAACGCGCGCAGCAATTCGTAGCCCTCGCCATCCTCGCCGCAGAAGCCGACGGGAAAAATCGCGCCCACGCCGAGCGCGACGAGGTTGTTGAGAATCGTCCCCGCCGCACCGGGTTGGGCGCGGACGTTGACGACGTTATGCACCGCCAGCCCCGTTTCGATCGAGACTTCCGCCCGCACCGGATCGATTTCGAGGTATCGATCCAGGCAAAAATCCCCGACGACCGCGAGCCGCAGTTCCCGAACTCGTGCGGCGATTTCCTGAAGGCGCTCCGGGGTCATGGCGGCGAAAGCTCGTGCAGCAAGCGGTGGATGAAGAGCGCGTTGTCGCACTGCAGGTAGTGCATCGGCGCACCCATCCGGGAGAAGCTTTTGCAAAAGCGCAGGTAGTAAGCGGGATTCGTTTTGGGCGGTTCGCCATGGGTCCAATCCCACCCGCCGCCATCTTGGAGATCGACCACATGGATCGAGTGATCCCGCACGATTTCACGACCTTCTTGCAGGCGCAGATTGTTCACGCAACTCAGCGACTTCTCAAAAACCTGCGGCCCCATGATCGCCGAGCCGACCGACAAGACGACGCCGCCATCGAGGCGCTCGACCGAACCGCCGAAGAGTTTGAAATCAAGCTCCGCCGCCCGCCCGATCACGCTGCCGCTGAAAATCGGGTGATTGGAAATGATGTCATAGCCGATCCCGGGATGAACCGTCACCGGCACCCCGCGCTTCCACGCGGACGCCAGTATCGACGCGTGTTTCCAACGATGCTCGATCGCCACGCGCCCTGCCGTCACCCGCTTCTCGCGCAGTGCTTGCAGCAGGTCGGCGCGCGCGGCTGTGAGAGGATGTCCCGGCTCCGCCGTAATCGCTGCGGAGAGTTTTTCCGCACTCGGAATCGTCGCTCCGTCTTCCGCGATGAAGCGCCCGAGCGCCCGCCCGTAGCCGAGCCCGTCGAGCGCACCAGCCATGAGCGCGAGGTGGATGTTCGTCGCCGTCTCATGCCATGTGCCGAAGGTGCCGCTGGCCACGTTCATCTCCACGCTCTCGGTCGAGGCGCCAAACCACGCGTATTCCCAATCGTGAATCGTGCCCGCGCCATTCGTGGCGAGGTGCGTGAGCCAGCCGTGCTCCATCAGGCGATCGAGCAGCAAGGCCGCGCCATTTCGCAGCAGATGCGCGCCGTAGATGAGCATCACGCTCGCCCCGCGATCATGCGCTGCGCGAAGACGATCGGCACAGGCGCGAATCGAACGCCCGATCTCCTCCGGCACCGCCGCCGCAGGTGCATCCGGCGCGATCAGGATGTCGTCGGCTCGCGTGAGGCTGCGCCGCTCCGCCAGCGGGAAAACCTTCAGCTTTCCCAAGTCGAGAGGCTGGATCGGTGGATTCATTTCGACCGCAGATAATCCACGAGCGCGATCGCATCGCGGAAATCGGGCGTCGCCGCATCCGCACCCGCCTCGAGCAATTGTCGGAGCTTGTAGGCGTCCATGATGCCCGAGCCGTTGTGGTGTTCGTCGCTGCACACCGCGATGGCGAGACCGCCGAGTTCCTTGGTCGCGACGATCTCCACCGGCCCATCGCCGAACGACAAAAGGTTCCCAGCAGCGGCGCCGTCTTCGCGCAGCAGTCGTTCGAAGACGTCCTTTTTCAAGAAGCCCACCGGGTTCACCGGACTGCCGTAAATGTGGCGCCCGAAATACTGCGCCAGCCCGAGCGCTTCGGCCTCTTCTTTGACCCGGTGTTCGACCGTGCTGCTGAGGATGACCAGCGTGAGGCCGTCGTCGCGCAGCCGCTCCAGCAATGCCCGTGCGCCATGGACCACAAAGGCATCCGGCGCCGCCTCGCCGCTGCGAATCAGCGCAAGCCGAGCCGCAATGTCCTTGTCGAGTTGGTCCTGAAACTCCTCGCGCAACGCCATCGCATCGAGCGTCGGCCCACCACGCTCGAGCACGACCTCCGAGAAGCGCTGCATTTGCACCACGCTCGGGCGCCCGTTCATGCCGAAGACGATGCTGTCGAGCAGCGCCTGCGTTTCCGCTTCCGACTCACCGGGCACCGGCGGCAGATACTTGCGGAAGACCGCGAACATCAAATCCGGCCAGCCGTGGCGCACCCACGAGAGCGTGCCGTCGAAATCGAAGACGACATGCGTGATCTGCGGGCGCGGAACGAAACTCGGGCGCAATTCAACGGCGCCGGTAAACTGAGGCAGAGCCGGCGCACTCATGCCGTGGGCTTCTCCATGAAGGCGTAGCAAAGCATGTGCAGGATGTGCATGTGGACATCCTCGACGCGCCCGTAGTGAGTGTCGTCCACCACAATGGTCTGCCCGGCGATCCCGGCGAGCGTACCGCGTTTTGCTCCAACGAGCGCGATGGTGTGCAGACCCTGCTCCTTCGCCCATGTAAAGGCTCTGACAAGATTCGGCGAGTTGCCGCTGACGCTCGCGGTGATGAGCACATCGCCCGGGCGCGCGAAGTTTTGCAACTGGCGCAGGAAGATATCGTCGTAGCTGTAGTCGTTCCCGAGCGCGGTGATCCACGCGACGTTATCCGTGAGCGAGAGCACGCGAAAGCGCTGGCCCACAGCATCCGACGAACCCTTGCCGAGGTCGGTGGCGAAGTGCGAGGCGTTCGCCGCGCTGCCACCATTGCCGATGGCGAAGATCTGCCGATCCTGCTCCCAAGCGGTGCGGAGGGTTGCGGTGGCCTGCGCGATGGCGTCGAGCGGCACGGAGTCGAGGGCGCGATGTTGCGCGGCGATGTAGTTTTGAAGCCAGGTTTTCATGATGGGAGTTCGGAAAGGCGATCGGCCGCCATGAGCAGCGCGCCGACGGGGACGGAATCCTCGCGCAAGCCCGCGAGGCGGATCGGCGGGCCGGGATGGAAGACGTCCATGATGTAGCCGGGAAGACGCGTGGCGACCACCGCGCGCAGCGGTTCCCCGATGAGCGAGACGCCGCCACCGATGACGATGACTTCCGGATGGAGAAGCTGCGTGACGACTCCGAGCGCCTTGGCGAGATGGCCCGCGAGCGTTTCGAGCAACGCTTGCGCGAGCGGATCGCCCGCAGCCAGTGCCGCTGAAAGGTGCCGAGCCTCGCCGCCGGGATCCGCCGCGATGAGTTTGGCCAGCGGCGAATCGGGCGCGCTTTCCGCCGCAGCGCGAATCTGCCGATCGAGGCTCCAGCCCGCGCAATCGTCCTCGAGGATCCGCTCGGGCGCATTCAGCCGCAGATGGCCAAACTCCATCTCGCCCGGAGCCGCGCCGTGGTAGAGCCGCCCGTCGATCACTAGTCCTCCGCCGACGCCGCTGCCCATATTCGTGTAGAAAACCGGGCTCGCGCCCCGGCCCGCGCCGCAACGCGCTTCGCCGAGCGTCGCGAGATTGCTGTCGTTCTCGACGAAGGTCCGAAGACCCGTCTGCTCGCGCAGCCAGTCGCCGAGTGGAAAGTCCGACCAACCGGCGATGTGATAGGACTTCCAGATCCGCCCCGTCCGCCAATTCACCGGCCCGCCATAACCCACGCCGATCGCCGCAGGCCGCCCGAGCGCGATGAGTTCCGGCAGCACCTCGGCGATCCGCGCGCGAATTCCTTCCGCTCCGCGTTCGCGCTCCACGGCAAAGCGGCGGCGCTCCAGAATCCGGCCCGCCTCGTCTCCGATGCAGAGCAGCAGCTTGCTGCCGCCAATCTCGATCGCGAGGTATGTCTTATTGGCGGCCATGATTGAAATCGACGGCTTCCCGCCGCACCTCCGCGCCGCGGTTGTTGCTGATGTCGCTGGTCGCGCAGCTCGGATCGACATGGATCAGCGCGTTGGCTCCACGGAAGATATTGCCCGTGAACTCCACGTCCTTGCCATTCGGCGCAAATGTCACCGCCGGCGCCCCGCAATCCGGGCCGAGTGAGAAGATATTGTCGCGCACGATCACCGGCCCGTAGCTGCCATTCTCCTCGTGCAGCGTGAAGTAGAGCTCCGGTTTTTGCTCATACTCTCCGGTGGCAAAACTGCGCCGCCCCCGCCGCGGATCGCGCTCGTTCTTCGTCGTGTTGTTCACGAAGACATTGCCGGTCATGACGAAATTGCGCGGCTGATTGATCCACGACCCGCGCCCGCCGTTGCGGAAGGTGTTGCCAATGATCGTCACGTCCTCGCAGGACTTCTCGATGCTCATCACGCGCGAGCCGTTCGTGCCGTCCACGGTGTTGCCGGTGACGGTGGCATTCTTGCAGTACTCGGCGAGAAAGAAGGCGCCCATCCGTGAGCCGGTGATCTGGTTGTTGGCAAAGATCACGTTGTGGCTGCGCTGGATATGCATGGTGTCGCCGAGCGCGCTCAGGCGGCAACCGGTGACACGCACATCGCGACACGCCACGAGATCGAAGGCCCCCTTGCCCGGGCCGCTGCCGGTCGGCGCGTAGAGGGCGAGGAACGCGGCGTGCAATTTCTCGATCAGCTTCACTCCATCGCCGCTCGCCCCCGCAAAGCGCAGCGCTGGCGCGCCAGGTTTGTCGGCCACTTTCACAAAATCAGCCGCACTCTCGACGACGAAGTATTGCTTCCCGCGGACAATGTTTTTCGGCAGCGCACCGCCGAAGAAACACAACGCCTGCTGCGATTCGGCATTTGTCGCGACGCCGATGGGTTTGACACGATTGTCGAAAAAGACGCGGTCGTCGCCATCGCTCATGCGCACGCCTTCCCGCACGAGATCCGTGCGCGCATACCGCTGCGCCCGCTCGACCTCCCACGGTTCGTAATCCTCTGGCCAGACGACCTGCTGCCACAGATAGCCGTAGTCCCACATGAACTTCCCGCTACGCAAGAGCGTGCAATTTTCCAGCGTCACGCGCTCCGCAAAACCCGCGATCTCCGACTCGCTCGCGGCCTTCGTCACGCCCTCGACATTGATCACCGCACCCGCCACGTCGCGCGCCTGCACGTCGCGGAACAGAATGTCGTGCGTCCTGCCTGCGCCCGATGAGCTGATGACGAAGACCCGCGTATTTGCATTGGGCTCCCAGGTATTTTCTCGCCGCGCCGGATCGAAAACATGCCCCACAAATTCTCCGCCTTGCCAGGTAAAGTGCTCCACATCCCGACCGGCAAAGAGGATGACTCGCGCCTTGTCGCCGAGTTCCCGCGGCAAATGAAAGCGGGCACCGTATGCGTAAACTGTCGTGCGTGAAGGGATCGGCAGCGGCTGCGCACCATCGAGCGCGTAGTCGCCGGGAGGAATCGTCACGACTGCTCCCCGTTCCAGCGCTGGCGCCAGCAGCGCGGCGATCTTCGCAGTGTCATCCGCCCGCGCGGGAATCGTCGTCAGACCGACGAAGATGCACAGCGCCGCGCCGAGATTGGAAGTCAGGCGATTCACGGTTGCTCCAGAGTTGGTGCGACGGTCACCTCCGTCTTGACGGAATTGGCGATGAAACAACCTTCGTGCGCGAGGTGATGCAGGCGTTCCAGATCGGCCGGCGTGGGCTGCTTCGCGCCGCTCCACACGATGCGCGGACGCAAGGTCACGCGGCTGACCCAGGGCACGCCACGCTCGTTTTTCGCCATCGTCCCGATCGCTGCATCCTCGTAGCCATCCACTTGAAAACCCTCGCGCCCAGCCACCCACAGGAAAGTCAGCATGTGGCAGCTCGCGATCGAAGCGATGAACGCTTCCTCCGGATCCACCAGCGCCGGATTCGACCAAGGCGCCGGCACCACCGAGGGCGACGGCGAAGCCGGGATGGTCGCGCCGCCGTCGAAGCTCCACGTGTGTTCGCGGGTGTATTGGCCCTTCAAGAAATCGGGGCCGGAGCGGGCCCAAGAGATGGTGGCTTTATGTTCGGTCATGGTGTGAGGCGGAGTCAGGCGGATGCGCTTAGGCGTCAGTAAAGGGTCCGGCGTTTTGCGCAGCGAGCGTCTCACGCACTTTCACGCCATCCAAGAGCGCAACTTCCTTCCCGGTTTTCAAGGCCAGCGCGGCGGCCACACCAGCCGCCTCGCCCATCGCCATCGCGGTGACGGTGACACGCGTGGAGGCATGCGCACCGCGGGTCGCCGAGTGGCAACGACCGGCGACGAGCAAGTTGCTCAGCTTCCGGGGCACGAGCGAGCGATACGGGATGTCGTAGGGCTCGGGCTGGACCTTTTTCGGATCGAAGTCGTTGGCGCTGCCGACGACCGTCTTGTTCGGGTGCAGATCGAGATACCAGCAACCGGTGGCGATCGCATCGTCGAAGCGGCGCGCCTTCATCAAATCATCCTCGCTGAGCACGTGCTGACCGATGATGCGGCGCGATTCGCGCACGCCGATCCACGGATACGCCTCCATGAAATACGAGTCAGCGAAAGCGGGCACATCCTGTTTCCAGGCGCGAAACATCGCGTGCGCATCCGCGCGGCCCTGCATCTCGGCACGGGAGAGATCGGCGGCGTTCGTCGGGTCGGCAGGGACGCGAATGCCGTGCACGTAGACTTCGTTTTTCCCGAACAGGAACATGACCCCGGGCCCGTAGTAGAACGGCAATTCGCCCCGCTGTTGCGCGGCGGCGAGCGCCGTCCGGCAGAGCGCGCTGATGCCTGGGGTCGGCTGTACATTCGCGACGCGGAAGTGCAGCGTGAGCGGCTGCACCTCGGCGTTCTGCTCAAACGGCGCCCCGGCCCACGCGGCCACATCGGCATCGCCGGAGCAGTCGATGACGACCTTCGGTTTCACGGTCACGAGGCCGTCCTTGTTGGCGATGGTCACCGACTCGACGCGACCACTGCTGGCGTGCGCATCGCAGACGAAGCTGTTGAAGAGCACGCTGAGCCGGCCTTTTTGCTCCTGGAAAAGACGGTCAAGCAGCAGCTTAAACTCGAACGTGTTTGGAATCGTCGGGTTGTGTTTCGCCACCGTTTTTGCGTCGGGAGCGCAGACCCCGGTTTTTGCGAGCAACTCCAACGCGATGCCGCGCACGACGACGCGATTCGTCGAGATGTGCGCGATGCCATCGAAGTAAGGCAGCCCCACGCTCGTGATGATGCCGCCGGCGAATGGAGCCTTTTCCACGAGCAACACCTTCGCCCCCGCGCGCGCCGCCGCGAGCGCAGCCGCACTCCCTGCGCAGCCACCACCACAGACGAGAACGTCGGTTTCAATGACGCGCGAGGTCCGGGACATTGACCGGGGCTCAGCGGCGGTGAGAGAAGCGGCCGCCGTCGCAGCCGCAGCCGTCTGGATAAAAGCACGGCGGGTTTGAGATGCTCGGTGATTCATGGCGTGGGTAAGAAACCGCTACGGCAGGCGGCGAATGCGCAGGCAAAATTGCAAAGGAAACGACTGATCATGATTGGAAGAAAGGGCGGTAAAGACCAGCATTTCGAGCCCGCCCAGCGAAGCTCACCGAGCGCACTCCCGAGGCTGCATGCCGGCCGCAATCGAAACCACCATGCCGAAGCCCAAGTCCGTCGCCTTTGCCCGCATCCGCGCGGAAGTGATCCGACTCGTCGCGCTCATTCCCGAGGGCGAGTTCACAACCTATGGCAGCATCGCCATTCACATGAACGTCGTGGCCCGCCATGTCGCGACCGTGCTGAGCAGGCTCACCGAAGAAGAGTCTGCCGCGCTTCCATGGCATCGCGTCGTCAGTGCCGATGCGCGGATCAGTCCGAACATGGGCGCCGCTCTCTCGCGCAAACAACGCGCGCGACTGCGAGCCGAAGGCCTGAAGATCGACCGCCAAGGTTTCATCCAGGACTGCGACGCCCATTTTCACGTCGTCGGGCCACGCCGGAGCATCCGGTGGAGTCAGGGCTGAGCGCGGCTCGCTGGGGATCGGTCGGTCGGTGAAATGACGGGATGGCGAGAAGGGCATGGGGGAAGTTGACCGCGGAGTCTTGCACAAGCCGTTCGCCCTGTCTTGATAGGCGACGGCAATCTTTATGAGAAATGCGACACCGCTTCGACCCAACCGCAAACCGCGCCGTCCTCCGGCTCGGGATGTGGCGAGGCTGGCCTCAGAGCGCGCCGCGTGGCTACGACAACTCGCGCCGGAGTCGCTATTTCATCGCATTTTCGACTACCTGCCCGATCTCACTTTTTTCGCTAAGGACGCCCGCGGCCGCCTGATGCTGGCGAGTCGACGTATCCACGAGCTCTATGGACTGAGCGACGATCGCGAACTCGTGGGGCTCACGGACTACGACCTGAATCCCGACGTGATGGCGCGGGCCTATACCGGCGACGACGAGCGCTTGCTCTCGGGCAAAGTCGAGGTCATCGAGCGGTTCGAGTTGTGGTTCGATCAGCAGGGCCTGCCCGATTGGGCGCACGTGACGAAGCTCCCGCTGAAGAACAACGCCGGACGCATCGTTGGCGTGATGGGCGTGCTGCGTCCGCCCGACGCGCGCGAACGGCAGTTCCCGGCCTTCGCTGTCCTGTCGCAAGCCGTGCTGCGCATGCGCCGCGATTTCGGTGGGCGCCTGACCATCGAAACGCTCGCCACGGAATGCGGCCTTTCGCTGCGCGCGTTGCAACGGCAATTCCGCCGCGTCTTCGGTCTGACGCCGCAGGAATTTCTCATGAAGACACGCGTCGCCGCGGCCTGCCGCCTGTTGCGCACCACGGCACGTCCACTCAGCGAAATCGCCGCCGAATGCGGCTTCAGCGACCAGAGTTCGTTCACTCTGCACTTCCGGCGTCTTCTCGGGAAAACGCCGCGCACCTTTCGCGACGAGCCCTGGTAATTAGCGCACGCCTTGCAACCGCCACCACGCGGCTTCGACCCAGAAAAACTGCGAGTAGTAGAGCCGCGTGTAGTCGTAGCGCGCGATCACGCGCTCCACGTCGGCGGCGCGCTGTTTCAAGATCGCGGCGTCCGGCGCGAGCGTGACGATCCAGGCGGCCGATGTGGGCTCGCGGATGAACTCCGTCTCCTTGGCACGGCGCGGGGCGACTTTCAGAAAGTCCTTCAACTGCAGATGCGCGAGGTCCTGCGCTTCCTTTTCGTTCTGCTGCGGCTTCCAGTGCGCATTCATCACGCGCCAGTCCATCTCGAAGCGACTCGTGTCCGCGTTGTCGAATCTCTCCGCCATCGGCAGGCTCTTGAACGCGAGGTCGGCGCTCGCCTGCAAACCCCGCGCATACGCCGCGCGGATGGTCTCATCCTTCTCCATCTCCCAAAGCCCGCGCACGGCTCCGACGCAGGTGCAGGAAGTCCACGAGTGATACTTGGCGTAGTGGAAAACCATCCCGCGCTCACAAGTTTCGAGGCGCGTGAGGTTTTCCGGGCCACCGCGCTCAGCGAGCGCCGCCTTGTAGAGCGTGTCCCACTTCGCGTCGCCCGTGATGCCGTGCAGCATCTTGCACACAAAAAGCAGGCGCGGCGCATCGTCGAACGAAAACCCGGCAAACGATCCGCGCCTGTTAAATGGAGGCTCGGCGGGGATCGCCCATTTCAGATTCACGATGGCCTCGGCGGTCTCGACGACCTTCGCCACGATCCGCGCCCGCTCTTCTTTCGTCGCCAGTCCGGAATCGAGATAGCGCCACAGCCCGAGGAACCACGGCGACGCCTGGTCGTTCGAGCCCATCGGATAGTGCGATTTTCCGTCCGTGGAAACTCCACGCCCGATGAAGCCCTTGACCTCGCTGATCGAGTTCAGCCGCAGCAGGCCCTCCATCAGACGACGCGCCTTGGCCGCGTCATCCGCCGACTTCGTCTGCCGCCAGCGATTCACCGCGGCGTCCATGTAGAGGCCATTGAACATCGAGCCGTTCTCGATCGGCGCCCACCAGCCGAGCGCGTTGGGTTTGCCCAACCGGCACTCCTCCGGCGTCGGCAGACTCACCGAACCATCCAGATCGGTGAAGTCGATCATGATGCCGTACTTGTCGATGAACCGCCGCCAGATCTCCGCGTGGGCTTGTTCCGCCGCAGCAGCGGCGTCTGCCGCGAAGCTACGGCTCGAAAGAAAGGCGGCACCGGCAGTGGCAGTGAGCGAGGTCCGGAGGAAAGCGCGGCGGTTGGTCATCGCTAATCTCAGCGGCCGAGGCCCGCGGGAGTGGATTTCAGACCAACGCTGTTCACGGCGATGACCCGGTAGTCGTGCTTCTCGCCGGCCTTGGCGGTCGCGTCGGTGAAGCGCATCTCCGCGAGCGGCGGCGTGGGCGTGTCGCTGTAGCCGTTTTTTTGAAACACCTGCCGACCGATGGAGCCAGAGGGTTTCTCGGGCACGCGGGCAAACTCAACGCCGTCACGCTCGATGATGAACGACGCGGTGCCGCTCTCCAGATCCGCAGCGGCGCTCCAAGTCAGTTCTTGGCCCGCGAGTTTCACGCCGGTCGGCGCGGGCGGTGGCGTGGTGTCGCTGACGTTGCCGTCCTTCACGTACTCGGCCCACGCCTTGGCGATGCGCTCGTCGGACAGCCACACGGCAGATTTCGCGTCGCCGGAAAACTTCGCTGCGGGCTGCGGCGACTCGCCAGTCACCGGAGCCAGCCAGGCGCCGGTGGTCGGCATCGGCTTCAGCTTTGGGTCACCCGCTTTTTCTGGCAGTCGCGCGGCGAGGATCGCGTCGAACCATGGAATCGCGAGATAGCGCTGGTTGCCACAGTCGTGGCTGCTGTTCGGATCGATGGCGACGCCGATCAGGCCGCCCCTGGACCGCACGTCCGCGAAGAACGGTTGCACATTCTCCCACACCTTGGCGAAGCGACCGGTCATCTCGGTCACGCCTTCCTTCGTCCCCAGATTGCACATCGCTGGCACCGCGAGCGCCGCACCGGAGATCTCCAGCTTCGGCAATGCCGGATTTTCCTTCGAGACGAGTCGCGGCGTGCCCGAACGCAGCCACACCGCCGCGATCCGCTCCGCGTGCAGCGGCCACATCGTGCCCACCCAGGCCGCGCCGCCGGAGTGTCCCCACAGCGCCCACGGCACCGTCGCGAGTTCCAGATGACCCGACTGCGTCGCGAGTTCCCCGAGCGCCTGCAGAAATTTTTTCCCCGAACCATTCCGCGGGTCGCACCACAACCCGCAGTTCTCCTTTTCCGGCTGCTCGTAGGACGGCCCGAGCAGCGCGCACCCGTGCTTTTGCGCCAGCGCCTGCCAGTGCAGGTCAAACGCCGCGGTCTGCCCCGCCTTGCACGCGCCTTCGCCGCAGCCGTGCTGATGCACGATCACCCCGCGCAGCGTCTTCACGCCCGGCGGAATCCACACCGTGTAACTCACGCCGAAGACGAGTTCGCCCGGTTGCTTGGAAGGCTCGTAGCGGACGCGGTAGTAGGGCGGCGCCGCGGGCGGCAGCGGAGTCTGAGCGTGCAGCACCGAGCTGCCAGCGAGGATGAGGAGCGAGATCGTGAGAAAGCGGCGACGGTTCATTGAAGGAAAACGTGGGGGGGTTATTTCGTGCGGGTCTGGAAGGTGCGTGTGTGGCCCGTCGCGGGGATCGAGACGGTGTAAGTCTTCCCGTCCGGCGCAACGGAAAGCTTGAGGTAGTGGGCTTCGCATTTCTCCCCGAGGTTGGCGATGAACTCGTCCGCGGTGTTGTTCTCGGCATCGGCGCGCACGTTTTTGTGGACCTGATACATGGCCTGCAAACCGGGCGAGCTTTTCAACGTGGCGATAGTCGAGGCGCCAGTGCCTTTCTTCGGACCGTTGTTCATCACCGACACGGTCGGCGCGAGGCTATGCACGAGGACCGGATTGTTGCTCACGTCGAGGCCGTGATGATTAACCTGATAGACATCGACGGTGCCGACGCGATTGGCCGGCGAGACTAGCCCGGCTTCCACGTTCCAAGTCAGATCGCCGCCATCGAAAAAACGGAACCCGCCGAAGCTCAGCCGCACTGCGATGCTGTTCGCGTTATCGCTCATGTCTTTCGGCTTCTCGACGTGGTTTGCGCTGAGCGGATTCGGTTTCACGTCAGCCGGTGCGGCGATGAATTCCTGCTTCGCGGCCACGCAGATCAATTCCAGCGGCGGCGCGCCATCCGGCTGCCGCAGCGCGATCCTGCCGCCGGGCTTCAGCACACTGCGTCCGTCGGCCTGGAAGTTGCGATAAGGCGCGATGGTGATCGGCCAGCGGGTGTCGTTCGGACGGTTATCGGGATTCGCTTCCGGTATGCCGTTGTCATGCACCTGCCCGATCGGGATGAGGGCCGCGAGTTCCGCCGCGCCGCCGAAATGATCGACGTGAAAGTGTGTCGTCACGAGGTGATCGATCTTCTTCAGGCCCGCGACTTCCGTGGCGACCTTGTGAATACGGCCCGGATCACGCTCGAACGGATTTCCCGAATCGATCAGCACCGACTCACCCGCGGGCGTGACGATGAGCGTCGCGCCGCCGCCCTCCACATCCACCCAATAAATATCGAGCGTGCGATCGGCGGAACCGGCGAACGCCGATCCCACCACGAAAAGAGCGGCGACCAACCGCGAGAGAAAGTTGTTCATGGGATTTGGCTCCGAGCGGTTCAGCGCAAAATTTCGCCCTTGCTCGCATCGCCGGGAAATTCCAGCGCCTGGATCTGGTTGATCGTTTTGAAATTCGCGTGGTCGGTAAATTCCCAGATGACCTTTTTGTCGCGGGTCACTTCGATGACTTGGGGCTGTTTGCCGATGTGGCCGTGGCCGAGATAGACGGCGAAGAGCGTGTTGCCGTTGGGCAGGCGCTGGCAGCCGGCCATGAGTCGGAGCGTATTGCCGGGGAGGTCGTTCTCGTTCAGCTCCCAGACAGTTTTCCCGGCGGGATCGATCTCGATAACCTTGTGCCCGTCGCCGCAGGTGATGAGCCAGTTTTTGTTCGGGAGCGGCACGACTTCATGCGGGTCGCCGGGGACGGCGACCTCGCGCACCACCTTGCCGTCGCCGTCGAGTTCCACGACTTTCCCCTCGCCCTTGAAGCACACGACGTAGTGGCCGTTGGCGAGTTTGCGCGCGCCGCGAAATTGATTGTGCAGGCGGATCTCTGGCTTGGTCACCAGCTTGATCTCCTTTGCGATTTTTCCGGCCCGATCGACCTCGATGATGCGACTCGTGCCGCATTCGACGATGAGCACATGGCCATTCGGCAACGGCTGGCACGCGTGGCACTCGACGCCTTCCTCGATGTCCTTTTCCACTTCGGTGCCGTCCTTCTGCTTCACCTTCACGCGGCTCTTTAGCTTCAAGTCCTGGCGGTATTCCCAGACGACTTGGTTGTCCTTGGTCATTTCCTTCGCGCCATTGAGGTAGGCGAAAAGGATGTTGCCGTTCGGCAGCATCCAGCAGTCCTGCGGGTTCTTGGCGTCCACGCGCCACTCGATGCTGCCATCGGCGGCGACGATGCAGACCTTGCCGCCGCCGTAGTCGCAGCAGAGAAAGCGCGGACCGGCGAGCGCGGCGGTGGCGAGGATCAAGGAGGCGGTGAGAGTGGTGAGGAATCGGTTCATTGGGTGAGGCGGTCGGGGAGGTTGTCGTTGTTCTGGTCGAAGGGCAGGGCGTCGTCGAGATCGGCGATGCCGTCGCCGTCGCTGTCGTGGGCGGGCGTGAGATAGGTGGGCGTCGAGGCCTGCCACTCGCCAGCCTGCTGGAGCGCAGCCCACAGGTAGCGGACCGCTTCGCTACGCGTGAGTGGCGAGTCTTTCTGCTGCACGAGAAACTTGCTTGCGGGCAAGCCGAGCGCGGTCAGCCACTCGTGCAGCTTGCCCCACTTCGCCTCGGCGTCGCGCGGCAAGTCGGCGGGCGGCGTCCACGGCTTTGGTGCGGCGAGCGCGCGGTTCAGGCGCGTGAGAGCGCCCGCGAGTTCGGGCTGCGTCACCACTTTCCACGGAGCGAAGTCGAGGCTATCGGCATCGGGCTGCCAGATGCCGCGCACAGTGAGGAGGTTCGCGGCTTCAAAATGCACCTCGTCCGGCGCCAGATCGTGCCACGGCCAGAGCAGCACGCCCGGCCCACCCGCCCCACGCACCAGCCGCTGCTGCAACTCGCGCACTTTGCCAAAATCCGCCGCCACCGCACGTGGCTCGATCCCGTCGCGCAAGCTCAGCGCGGCGAGCATCCCCGACGCCTGACCGACGAGCATCATCTGCCCATGCAGGCGCAGCGCCGATTGCACCACGCTGCTCACGCCGATGTTTTTGCCCGCACCGAGCAAGCCATCGCGCTCGACCGGCACGAGGCCGCGCAGCGGGAACATCGCGCGGTCGGTGTCGGTGTGCCAGTTGCGCGTCGGTGTGTGGATGTAGCGCCACGGCCCAGCGGGGTTGCCGTCGTCGAGGAACTTCCGGCGCGTGGGGTGGAAGTCGATATTGAACTGAAAGCCGAAGACCGCATCGGGCACCATGACCTTTGCCCACTTCGGATCGCGCGTGGCGGCGCGGATGTCCTGCTCGTGCAGCATGTAGAGCGCTTCGAGTCGCAGACCCTCGCGCACGTAGGGCTTGAACGGCAGCCGGTCGGGCGTGCCGAATTCCTCCGTCAGCTTCATGTAGCGAAAGCTCTGCGGGTAATCGCCCACGCGGTCATGCACCTTGGTCTGCAGATGGAAAAGCATGCCGAGCGCGTGTTGCTTCACGTCGTCGAAAATGATCCGGCGCTGGCGCGGCGCGAGATCCACGATGTTCTTTCGCGAAGCTCCCGGCTCGGTGGCTTCGAGCGCGTCGCGGACGTGCTGAGGGAGCTGGCAGAGCGGGTAATCCTGCACGGGCCAGTTGAGGAACGTCGCCTCGGTGCCCGGCGCAAAACCGAAGTGCCAGCGGTCCACGAGCCGGCGGTGCGTGTAGATGCTCCAACCCGGCTGCGCGTAGATGCCTTCGGTGCCGGCCCAGTCCACCCACGGCGGCGTCTTGTCGAGCTCGCCAAACGTGCGCGCGTCATAGGTCGGCGGCTTCGGGATCGTGGCGTCGCGTCCGGCCTCGCGGAGCACGAGGCACCATGTGAGCGGATTCATCTCCTGCTGGCCGTGCTCGTCGAAAACCTCGGGCGCACTCGGTTCGCCGAAGCGCGCACGCAGATCGGGACCGGCGCCGTATTTCGCGCCGCTGAGCCGGATCACATCACCCCAGTCGGAAGAGTCGATCGTCAGCCGCGCGCGAATGGTGAGCTGGCCCGGCGAACCATCGGCGCGCTCGAAGCTGACGCCGCTCACGCGCTTCCCGGCGACTTCCACTTTCGCCGGCTGCCAGCCGCGTTCGATCCGAAGCTGCCCGGTGCCCTTGGCAGTGTACGGCGCGACGAACTGCTCGAAAATCGCCGCTGCCGCCGCGGGCTCGATCGTCTCCGTGCCGCACCACGAATTGCCCGGCGTGGGCGTGCCGTAAGTCTGACTGTTGTATGCGCGGATGCGCTGGATCGTTTCGAGGAACAGGCCCGAGCGCGGAAAATTCGCCTTCTTCCCGCGGACCATCGTCCACTCATCGGGGCAGCCCACGCCTTCCGCGCTGAACTGCCCGCCGAGCCAGTCGATGTCATTCACGAGCACGATCTTCTTCACCCCGGAACGCGCCGCCTGCACCACCGCCGCGCACGCCGATTCGCTGCCGCCGACGACGAGCAAATCAGCCTCGATCGTCTCGGCACGGACTCGACCCGGCAGCGCGAGCAACGAGAAAAGCGAGAGGGCGAGAAACCGACGAGCAAGCAAGGGAAAGGAAGTCATGAGGGAAGTTGAAGGGGTGAACCGAAAGCTGGCGTTCCCCTTAGTCGGGTTGGTCGGGAAAAAGCAACTTGTCCCGCCGCGATCGTGAGGAACCTTGCCGGGCGCGAATCGCTGCTAAGAAACCTCGCTGCGGCCGGTTTCCGTATGCAGAAACCTTTCCGCTTATGAAAACCGCCTCCGGCGCTCCCCCACGAACCGAAACCGTCAGCCATGACGGCGCCCTCCAGGTGCCCGCGCTCCAGCGCGGCCTCGCGATGCTGGAATTCCTCGCCGGATTGCCGGAAGGCGCGACGCTTTCCGAACTCGCCGCGCAACTCGGCATCTCCATCGCCTCGGTCTTCCGCCTCGCCGGCGGCCTCGAAGAACTCGGCTATATCCGCCGCGACGACAAAACCAAACGCTACGCCGTGACGCGCAAGCTGCTCTTGCTCGGCCAGCCACACTCCGGCCGCCGCAGCCTCGCGGAGTCCGCACTGGAGCCGATGCGCCGCGTCCTCGCCGCGACCGGCGAGACCACCCAGCTCTGCGTGCTCGCGGAAGCAGATTGCGTGATCCTCGAACAACTGCCGTCGCTCCATCCGTTCAAGTACATCGTCGATCTCGGCTCGCGCGTGCCGATTCACTGCTGCGCGCCGGGCAAAGCGATCCTCGCTTTCCTGCCCGACGACGCGCTTGATGCGATCCTGCCGCGGCTGAAGTTCGAAAAGCACACCGAGCGCACCATCACCAGCCGCAAGGCGCTGCTCGTGGAGTTCGAGCGCATCCGGGCCTGCGGTTACGCGCTCGATCGCGGGGAACACTTCGACGGCATCCACTGCGTGGCCGCGCCGCTGCTCGATCGCCACGGACACACCATCGCCGCGATCACCATCGCCGGCCCGGCGACGCGCATTCCCGCGAGCCAGTTCGCCAGCATTGGCCAGACGATCATCGCCGCCGCCAACGCCGCCGCCCGGCGCTTTCAGGAATAGCCGTGAAGACCTCCCCCACTCTACTCGCGCTCGGCGTCGCTTCACTCGCGATGAGTCTACCTGCGCACGCTGCCAACACGCCGATCACACCCGAGGCGCACGACTTTTTCGAAAGCAAAATCCGTCCGGTCCTCGCGGCGGAATGCTACGAGTGCCACAACGCCAAAAAGACCAAAGGCGGGCTGCGCCTCGACTATCGCGCGGGCTGGCAAAAAGGCGGCGACACCGGCGACGCCATCGTGCCCGGCGATCCGAAAAAGAGCCTGCTCATTGACTCGATCAAACACACCGACCCGGACCTGAAGATGCCGAATAAGGCGCCGAAGCTCGACGATGCGATCATCGCGGATTTTGAGAAATGGATCGCGATGGGCGCACCCGATCCGCGCGACGAACCGCCTTCCGAGCAAGCCAGCAAGCCGACCTGGGCCGATCTGCTGGCCATCCGGCGCGGCTGGTGGTCATTGCAACCCGTGAAGAAGCCGGGCGTTCCCGCCGTCGAAAACAGCGCCTGGTCCGCGAATCCGATCGATCGCTTTCTCCTCGCGAAGATGGAGCCGAAAGGCTTGCAGCCTGCCGCCGCTGCCGACCCGCGCACTTTCATTCGACGCCTCACTTTTACCCTCACTGGACTCCCGCCGACGCCCGAGGAAGTGGAAGCGTTTACGAAAGCCGCAGCCGGCGACTTCTCCGCTGCCATCGCTGCCGCCACCGAACGACTCCTCGCCTCGCCGCACTTCGGCGAACATTGGGGCCGGCACTGGCTCGATCTCATGCGCTATGCCGAGACCTACGGCAGCGAGGGCGACCCGGAGATTCGCGAAGCCTGGCGCTACCGCGACTACATCATTCGCGCGCTCAATACCGACGTGCCGATCGATCAACTCATCCGCGAACACGTCGCCGGCGACCTGCTGCCGAAGCCGCGTATGAACCCCGACGGCTTCAGCGAATCGATCCTCGGCACCGCGAATCTCCGCCTCGTCGAACACGGCTTCCAGCCCGTGGACACGCTCGACGACCAGGTGAAGGCGATCGACAACCAGATCGACGTCGTCACCAAGGCCTTCCAGGGCCTCACCGTCTCCTGCGCGCGCTGCCACGATCACAAATTCGACGCCGTGAGCCAGCACGACTACCACGCGCTCTACAGCATCTTCGCCAGCGTGCGCCCGGCGCAGGTCACGATCGACGCGCCGGAGCTCCAGACGAAGAACCGCGCCGAACTCGAGCAACTGCACGGGCGCATCAAAACCGCGCTCGCCGAAGCCTGGCTGCCAGCGGCGGAAAAGCTCGGCGAACGGCTGCGGGGGGAGGCAACTCGCGCGGAGGAATCGCGGCGAGCGGCGGAAGAAATCGGCGTCTTGGTGCAAAAAATCGCCGCGCTCGAGTGGACGGCGCGCCGGACGATCAAGGCCGGGACAGCGGCCAATCAACCCGCACCGTCCACCGCGGCCCCGATCGCCGTCTGGGCCTTTGAGAAAGACGGGCGCGATTCGCTGGGACGGACGCCCGGTCATCTCGAAGGTAGCGCTGAAGTGCGCAATGGGCGCCTCGTGCTCGATGGGAAAGGTGCGTTCCTCCGGACTGACGGGCTGCCGAAAACGCTTCTCGCGAAGACGCTGGAAGCATGGGTTTCACCCGCAACGCTCGACCAGCGTGGCGGAGGAGTCATCGCCCTCGAAACCACGCGCGAGCATGGCTTCGACGCCATCGTCTTCGCCGAGAAAGACACCCGGCAATGGGTCGCGGGCAGCAATTTCTTCAAGCGCAGCGAACGGCTGAACGCGCCGGAGGAAGCGGCGAAGCCGGGCGAGTTCGTCCACGTCGCGGTGACTTACGCCGCAGATGGCGCGATCACTTTCTACCGCAACGGCCAACGGTACGGCGCGAGCTATGCGAAGCCGCCGCTGCTGGAATTTCCCGCGGACGGCGCGCGCGTGCTCCTCGGCCTGCGCCACAAGGGCGCGGGTGGCGGATATTTCGCGGGGGAGATCGAAGAAGCGCGCCTTTACGATCGCGCGCTGACGGAAGAAGAGATCGCCGCCTCCCATCGCGCAGGCACGCCGCCATTTGTCTCCGTCGGGCAGATCGCCGCCGCACTCACTCCCGAACAGCGCACACAGCGCTCGGAGTTGCTGACCCGGCTTGAAAGCCTGCGCTCGCGCCATTCCGCGGTGGCTTCGCAACGGGAAGGCTGGGCTGAGGCGATCAAGGACGCCGCCACGAATCCCGCGAATCCGCTTCACCTTTGGTCGAAGCTCGGCGCTTTGCCGGCGGATCGTTTTGCGACCGAGTGGTCGCGCCTGAGCAGCGCCATCATCGCGCAGAAAAACGAAGCGGACGCCTTCAACCGGCAAAACTTCCAGCCGATGTGGAATCTCGCGGGCGCGGACTACGCGAAGTGGTTTCCCTACGGCAGTGGATTGGCGCAGCAACCGCTCGCGGCGGGCGCGTTTTCCATCGATCCCAGCGCCGAACGCGTCATCAGCGGCATCTCCGCGGGCGGCGTGCTCACGCATCGCCTGAGCGACAAGAACAATGGTTTACTCACCTCGCCGCGGTTCAAGATCGAGACCGACAGCATCAGCGTGCGGGCGGGCGGCGGCGGCGGCGCGACGGTGCGCGTCATCGTCGATAACTACCCTCTGCCGAGCAACCCGATCTTCCCGAAAGCACTGCTGGAAAATGAGCGCCCGGGCTGGGTCCGGATCGACACCGCGTATCGCAAGGGCAGTTGGGCCTACATCGAGTTTGGCACGCGCGACGATCTCACCCGACCGCTCGCGCCGGCCAAGGACGCCAAGGGCAAACCAAAGGGCAGCGAGCGCTCGCACTTCTTTGCGAGTGAAATCGTCAGCCACAATCTCAACGACAAGCCGCGTGAACTTCCGCTCGCGACCTTGGCGCTCCTCGATGGCCCAGCACCACGCAACGCCGAGGAACTCGCGACGCGCTACGGACAGATCGCTGCGGCAGCCGTGCGCGCCTGGCGCGATGGCCAGCTCCGCGATCCACAGACCGCGCTGCTCGACTTTCTCGTCCGTCAATCCGTGCTGCCGGTGACTCTCGCGGAGTTACCAAAAGCGGAGCCGCTCATCGCCGAGTACCGCCAGCTCGACAAAGCCGTGCCGGTGCCGCGGCGCGCGCCCGGCGTGCTGGAGACCGTCGGGTTTGACTCACCGTTTCTTCCGCGTGGCGATCACCTCAAACCCGGCGAGCCCGTGCCTCGCGGTTACATCGCCGTGCTCGACAGCCAGCCGTATCGGACCCCGATCAGCGGTCGCCTCGAACTCGCCGAGGATATCGCGGCGACCAAGAATCCGCTGACCGCGCGAGTGATGGCGAATCGCGTGTGGCATTGGATGTTTGGCCGCGGCATCGCGCCGACGGTGGATAATCTCGGACGCCTCGGCGAAAAGCCGACGCACCCGGAGCTGCTCGATTTCCTCGCTCAGCGACTCGTGGAAGACGGCTGGTCTTTCAAGAAGCTGATCCGCGAAATCGCCACGACTCGCGCTTTTCAAATGAACAGCGAAACCTCCGCGCGGGCGCGCGACGTCGATCCCGCCAATGATCTGCTGTCGCACTTCCGCGTGCGGCGGCTCGAGGCGGAGCCGATCCGCGATTCGCTGCTCGCCGTGGCCGGCACGCTCGACGAGGAAATGTTCGGCCCTTCCGCCGATACCGATCAGCCGCGCCGCAGCATCTATCTGCGGGTGCGGCGCACGAGCCTGAATCCCTTCCTGCAAACCTTCGACGCGCCGAAGCCTTTCACCACACTCGGCCGCCGCGATGCGACGAACGTGCCCGGCCAGTCCCTGACGATGCTCAACTCGCCATTTGTCATCGAGCAGGCGCAGAAGTGGTCGCGCCAGCTCGTGCGCGATGGACGCAATACTGCCGACGAACGCATCCGCGCGATGTTTACCACGGCCTTTGCGCGCACGCCCGGCGATGACGAACTCGAAGCCGCCCGCCTCTATCTCGCCGCCCTCGCCACCGACCGGCAACTGCGACCTGAGCAAATCCTCGCCAGCGAGCCGGTTTGGCAGGACTTCGCGCAGTCGCTCTTCAATCTCAAAGAATTCATCTACCTCCGCTGACACGCCGCCATGAACTCGTTCTTCCATCCCCCACTCTCCCGCCGCGCGATGCTCCAGAAATGTTCGCTCGGCTTCGGCTCTCTCGCGCTCGCCGGACTCCTCGCCGACAAAAGCTACGGCGCGATTTCCGCCGACGCGAAGCCCTCGGGGCCGCACTTCAAGCCGCGGGCGAAGCGTGTGATCTTTTGCTACATGAGTGGCGGCGTGTCGCACGTCGATTCGTTCGACCCGAAGCCCGAGCTCGCGAAGCGTCACGGTCAACCGATGCCCGTGCCCGTGAAGCCGACGATGTTCAACAACAACGGCAACATCATGGCCTCGCCATGGGAGTTCAAAAAGCGCGGGCAGAGCGGGCTCGAGGTGAGTAAACTTTTCCCGCACATCGCGCAGCATGCGGACAGCCTCGCGGTGGTCCGTTCGATGACGAGCAAGGTGAATGAACACGCGCAGGGCAATTACTACGCGCACACGGGATTTCCGTTCATGGGCCATCCGAGCGCCGGCGCGTGGGTGAGCTACGGGCTGGGCACGGAGAACCAGGATCTTCCGGGTTTCATCGTGCTGCAAAGCGGAGGTGCGACGCCACCGCACGGCGGCGTCGGGGTCTTCAGCAATGGCTACCTCCCCGGCCAGCATCAGGCTTCGATCATCAGGGCGGATGGCGATGAAGCGCTGCCCAACATTAAGCCGCGCGAGAGCGATGCGGTGCAGCGTCAGCGACTGGGCTTCATCCGCAGCATGGACGACCGCTTTCTCCGCGAAGCCTCCGAGCCGCAGGTCGAGGCCGCGATCAAGAACTACGAGACGGCCTACCGCATGCAGACCGCCGTGCCGGAGCTTTGCGACATCAAGGGTGAAAGCGACGCGACCAAAACGCTCTACGGGATCGACTCGAAAGACCCGCTCGTCGCCGGCTACGGACGCCAGGCGCTGGTCGCGCGGCGGCTCATCGAGCGCGGAGTGCGCTTCGTGGAACTCAGTTGCCTCAATGCCGGCATCGGCGCTGGCAATTCGCCGAACCCCTGGGACCAGCACGGCAAGATCAAGGAAGGCCACGGCGCCATGGCGCGACAGGTCGATCAGCCGATCGCCGGGCTCATCACCGACCTCAAGGCGCGCGGGCTTTTCGACGACACGCTCATCATCTTCACCGGCGAATTCGGCCGCACGCCCTTTTCCCAAGGCAGCGACGGGCGCGACCACAATCCCACAGGCTTCAGCGCTTGGATCGCCGGCGGCGGGGTGCGCGGTGGCACGGCCTACGGCGCGACCGACGACCTCGGCTACTACGCCGTGGAAAATGTCGCCACCTTCTACGACTTCTACGCCACGATCCTGCATCTCCTCGGTGTGGATCACGAAAAGCTCACCTACCGCTTCGGCGGCCGCGACTTCCGGCTCACGGACGTCCACGGCGCGGTGATCAAGGACGTGCTGGCGTAAAGACCTTCGTTTGCGTGCCGGATGGCAACTTGCAGTTGGCGACGGGCGTAACTTCCCGCTAAAGAACAAACCCGCTCACGAATCCTCCTCACGCATATGAAGAATCTCCCCGCTCTGCGCCTTGGCGCTTTTCTCCTCGTCGGTCTTTCCATCCCGCTTGCACTCCGCGCGGAACCTCAATGGATCTGGAGCCAGAAGGGCGCCGCGGCCCAGGAGCAGCAGGTCTTTCGCCACAGCTTCAAGGTGGCGGGCGCGGTGAAGTCGGCGACGCTTTCGCTGACCTGCGACAACTTCGCGACGGCGAAGCTCAATGGGCAAGCGGTGTTGCAGAACAAGGATTGGAATCAACCCGAGCGCGTCGATGTGACCAAACAGCTCAAGGCGGGCGACAACGAGCTGGTGATCGAGGGACGCAACGCCGACGGCGTCGCGGCGCTGCTCGCCTCGCTGGCGATCGAGACGGTAGACGGGCAGAAGCAGCTCGTGGAATCGGGGCCGGAGTGGCAGGTGGCGAAGCCGGGGAGCACCGAGTTTAAACCCGCGGTGGTGATCGCGAAATACGGCGACCAGCCGTGGGGGCCGATCTTTGCCAGGATCGGGAAAAAGCCTGCGGCGGGTGGAGCGCGCGCGGCGGCGGCAGCGCAAGCGCAGGCCGCGGCGGACCCGGCGACATTGCAGGTTCCGGCGGGCTTTCAGGTGGAGCTGCTTTATACGGTGCCGAAGGCCGACCAAGGTTCGTGGGTGGGCATCACCGTGGACTCGAAGGGGCGGCTGATCACCTGCGACCAGTATGGTTCGCTCTATCGCGTGACGGTGCCGAAGCTCGGGACGAGCGAGGGCACGAAGGTGGAACTGCTCGCGGCGAACATCCAGGGCGCGCACGGCGTGCTCTTTGCCAACGAGAGCCTCTATGTGGTCGTGGATGAAGGCAAGGTCGAGAAGCCTCTCGATCAGGGTCTTTACCGGCTGAAGTATCGCGCGAGCGACGACAGCTTCGAGGCGCCGGTGCTGCTGCGCGCCTTCAAGGGCAGCGGCGAACACGGCCCGCACAGTGCGGTGCTCTCGCCCGATGGGAAGTCGATCTACATCGTGAACGGCAACCACACCAAGCTGCCCGAAATCCTCGAACATTCGCGCCCCGTCGCGTGGGACGAGGACCAGCTCATCCCCCGCCTGTGGGACGGCAACGGCCACGCCAAAGGCATCCTCGCGCCGGGCGGTTACATTTTGAAGACGGACCTGGAGGGCAAAACCTTTGATCTCTTCACGATCGGTTTCCGCAATCAGTTCGACGTGGCCATCGATCCGAACGGCGAGGTCTTCAGCTACGATGCGGACATGGAGTGGGACATCGGCTCGCCGTGGTATCGCCCGACGCGTATCAATCATGCGACGAGCGGCGCGGATGTCGGCTGGCGGAGCGGCTCCGGCAAGTGGCCCGCGTATTATCCGGACAGCCTGCCCGGCGCGGTCGATATCGGCCCCGCGTCGCCGACGGGCACGGTCTTCGGCACGGGGGCGAAGTTCCCGGCGAAGTATCAGCGCGCCATGTATGCGCTCGACTGGACCTACGGCACGATGTGGGCGATCCACCTCACGCCCGACGGCGCGAGCTTCAAGGGCGAAAAGGAAGAGTTTGTCGCCGGCAAGCCGTTGCCGCTGACTGATGCGGTGATTCATCCGCAGGATGGCGCGATGTATTTCACCGTCGGCGGTCGGCGCACGCAGTCCGCGCTCTATCGCGTGACTTACACGGGCAAGGACAGCACCGCGCTCGCGGCTCCAGTTGCGCCGACGGCGGAGGCCCAGCTGCGCCGCGATCTGGAGAAGCTGCACGAAGCTGGCGTCGGCCCCGAGGCGATTGGAAAAGCGTGGCCGCATCTCGCGAGCCAGGACCGCTTCGTGCGCTACGCCGCCCGCGTGGCGATCGAGCGTCAGCCAGTGGCCCAGTGGAAAGACCGCGCGCTGGCCGAGAAGAATCCGCTGGCCTCGATCGAAGCGCTGCTCGCGCTCTCCCGCCTGGGCCGCAGTGCCAAGGCGACGGAGACTTCGCTGACCGCCGCGCAGGGCCGGTCGGGCACTTCTTCCAACGCCGTGCCCGCCACGCTGCCCGCGGACGCCGCACTGCAGGAGCAGGTGCTCGGCGCGCTGAGCCGCATCGACTACAAAGCACTCGACCGGGAGCAGCAACTCGCCCTGCTGCGCGCCATTCAGGTGTGCTTCACGCGCTTCGGCAAACCGTCGCCGGTCGTCTGCTCGATCGTCGCCGCGAAGCTCGACCCGCTGTTCCCGACGCAAGATCCCTACCTCAATCGTGAGCTGGTTTCGCTGCTCGTCTTCGTCGATTCGACAAACATCGTGGCCAAGACCGTGGCGCTACTCGACACCACGCCGGATGAAGGCGGCGAACTGGCCAGCCAATCGGTGCTCGCCCGCAACGAAGGTTACGCCCGCGCGGCGGAAGCGATGCGCGAGAGCCGCCCGAACCGCCAGGCCATCGCCTACGTCTATGCGCTGCGCCACGCGACCGCCGGATGGACGCCCGCGCTGCGCGAGGCTTACTTCGGCTGGTTCCCGCGGACGAAAAACTGGAAGGGCGGAAACAGCTTCACGAAATTCATCGAGAACATGCGCGCCGAATCTCTCGTGCATTTCGCGCCCGAGGCCGAGCGCGCCAAGCTCGACGAGCTCTCGAAGAAAGCGCCGCCCGCCGCGCCCGCGAACTATGTGGCGCCGAAGGGACCGGGGAAAAATTACTCCGTGGACGAAGTAGTCGCACTCGCGCAGAGCGGGCTGAAGGGTCGGAGCTTCGAGCAGGGCAAGGCGATGTATGCCAGCACGCTGTGCGTGAATTGCCACAAGTTCAACGGCGACGGCGGCAACGTCGGCCCGGACATCACCGGCGCCGGCAATCGCTACACGCTGCGCGACTTGCTGGAGAACATCATCGAGCCCTCGAAGGTGATCAGCGACCAGTATCCGACCGAGCAGTTCAAGCTGAAGGACGGCGGCCTCGTCGTCGGCCGCCTCGTCGTGGAGGAGAACGGCAAGTTCTTCGTGATGACGAGCGCGCTCGCGCCGGACAGCCTCACGCCGCTCGATGAGGCAAACGTGAAAGCGCGCGCGCCCTATCCCGTCTCGATGATGCCGACGGGCTTGATCAATTCGCTGAACACCGACGAACTGCTCGACCTGCTCGCCTACATCCAGACCGGCGGCAACGCGAAGGATAAGGCGTTCGCGAAATAGCGGCGCCGCCCGATGCGCCTGCTCGTCACCGCACTCGTCCTCGGGACGCTTTTCTTCGTCTCGTTTGGGATCTGGGGCGAGGACTTCATGCGCTGGTTCACCGGCGAAGCGGCGATCGAGTGGATCCGCGCGTGGGGCGCGTGGGGCTGGCTGGCGATCATCCTGCTGCTCATGTCTGACCTCGTGCTGCCGGTCCCGGCGACGCCGGTGATGGCCGCCGCCGGTTACCTCTACGGGCCGATCGTCGGCGGGTTGATCAGCGCGACCGGCTCCTTCCTTGCCGGCTTGCTCGGCTACGGGCTGTGCCGCGCCTTCGGGAAAAACATCGCGCGGCGCCTGGCGGGTGAAGGCGAACTCGAGGAACACGAAACGCTTTTCCAGCGAAACGGCCCGTGGCTGGTCGCGGCCTCGCGCTGGCTGCCGCTCCTGCCGGAAGTCGTCTCCTGCCTCGCCGGCCTGACGCGGATGCCGTTCCGCCTTTTCGCGACCGCCCTCGCCTGCGGCTCGCTGCCGCTCGGCTTCGTCTATGCCGGGATCGGCGCCGCCGGGCAGGACCATCCCCGCCTCGCCCTCGGGCTCAGCATCGTCGTCCCGCCGATCCTCTGGCTGCTCGTCCGCCCGCTTTTGCGTCGGCACAAAAAAGCGCCGCACCCACGCTAGGCGGATGCGGCGCTGAAATTCTGCGGTTCAAGCCCGCAGGCCGGACTTACTTGTCCTTCTTTTTGCCCTGAGCGGAGAACTCTTCGAGCGAGAGGTTCTTATCGCCGTCCTTATCCTTCTTGCCGAACATTTCGGTCGCCTTGGCCGCGTCCTTCTTGGCCATCGGGCTTGCCGCGAACTCTTCGGCGCTGACCTTGCCGTCGTTGTTCGCATCGAGCTTCTTGAAGGCCTCGGCCGGATCTTTCTTCGGCTTGTCAGCCTTGGCCGCGGCCGGAGCTGCGGGAGCCGCTGGGGCGGCCGGTTTTTCGTCGGCGGCAATGGCCACGGTCGCGCCGATGGCGAGCACGCTGAGGATGGTGGTGATGGATTTCATTTCTTTGATTTCTGGGTTTGGTTTTTTCGTTTGATGAATTCGCAGCCGGCTAATCACAAGGGTGTCGCCACTAAGCTGCGGGTTTGCTAACGCCGGGCTTCGACGCAAGTTGCAAAAAACAATTCACCACAGTCCGCGCCGTCCATGATCGGCGCTGCGCCGGCGCCCGGGGGTCTTTTACGCGGTGCTATTTCGCCGCCGGGGCGTCGGGCAACTTGCAGGACTGCCAGGCGAGGAAACGCCATTGGCCTTTTTCTTCCCGCCACGCCGCGAGGAAGCTGAGGACCATGTCCACCTTGCCGTCGACCTTGGCGACCTGCACGTGCGCCCGCCCGGTCATCAGCGCCACGCCGGGCGCGGGGAAGGTGAAGTTTCGCTCCGCGTAGTCCATGAGCAGATACTTCGTGCGACCGCTCGTGAGGGCTTCGGTATAGGAGGCCTTGTCGTCCACGAGGCCATTGGAGTGGGCGTAGCGGAGGTCGTCGGCAAAGATCGCCGTGAGCTTCGCGCGATCGCCCGCGATGATGGCGGCGACGCGCTCGTCGTCGGCAGCGCGGAGTTTGGTGATGGGATCGTCGGCGGCGTGGAGCGCGCTGAACGCGAGTGAGAAGATGGTGAGGAAGCGAAGGGCGATGGTGGTCATGGTTTTTGGGAGGTGAGCGAGAGAACGTTCTGATACCCGGCGCGCAGGAGGCCAAGATCGGAATCGATGGCGAGGTGCGTGAAGCCGAGTTCGCCCATCCGCGACGGATCCGCGGGATTGCGCAAAAGCAGCCCGCTCGCCTTTCCCGCAGCAGCCGCTGCTTCCGCGACGCGGGCTAGGCATCCGACGAAATCGCGGGTCGCTTTGTCTGGACGAGCTTCGCCGGGGCGGCGATGGGCGGCAGTGTCTTGGTGAAGGCGATGGGTTCCGTCGGTGCGCCGAGCGTGGCGGGGTCGATTGCGATGTCGAGCGACGAGGCGGCTTTCTTGGCGATTCCGCTGGCGCTGGCTTTGAGTCCGACTTCGATCCATTGCTTGATAACGGCGAGCGTGGCGGCGGGCAGCTTGTCCTTCTCCGGCGGCATGGGTTCCTCATTGCCAATGTGTGATACGGCGCGGAAAAGGATGCTGTTCTCCGCGATACAGGGCTGCACGGAAGCACCGGACGAGCCGCCTTTTTCAATCATGTCCACGGTGGTGAGATCGAGTCCGGCGCGGGTCTTGCCGGGTCGGTGGCAGTTCACGCAATGCGTGCGCAGGATGGGCAGGACGTCGTCGGCAAAGTTCGGACCATCGGCGGCGAACAGTGGCGCGGCCAGGCAAAGTGTGGCGATGAAGAAGAGGCGATGCATCACGGTCAGCGGTTGAAGAGGAACTCGGAGCTGTTCAGCAGGGCGGTGAGGAGAATGGCTTTCCCAGAGCACTCCACTGTCGGTGCGGATGAGCATCCAAAGGCGGCCGTCCGTCTGCTCGACGATCATGTTCTCCAGCGCCCACGGCTTTGATTTCACCGCGCCGTGGAGCTTCCACGTTTTGCCTTCATCGGCCGAGATGCCCACGCCATGCAGCGCCGGTTCCTGCGACTCGTTGTAGCCGGCGGACCATGTGTGAATCGGCTTCGCCGCGTGGGTCACCGGCATGAGCCACTCGCCAATCAAGAGGACCGTCGGTTTGTTCATGCGAAAGGAGAACGGTGCATCGTAGCCCACGCGGAACTCCGCGCCGAAGACCGGCACTGCGGCGTCCGGTTCGTCGCAGATGCGCGCCCACACGTCGTGCTTCGCGGTGTCCTTGTCGCTGCGATTGAAGACTTAACAGAGCCGTCCTTTCGGATCGATCCGCAGCGTCGGGTCGTAGCAACGCGCGCCATCCTGCGGTCCCGCCATCACTCGCGGCGGCGTGAAGGTCTTCCCGCCATCCTCGCTCTGGCAGAGATACACTTCGTTCTCAGGTGCGGGTTCCTTCGGCCCGCCGGAAAACCACGAAGCAAACACGCGGCCCTTGGCGGTGCGCTCGAGGCCAGGGATGCCCTGCCGCGCTCTTCAGGTCGCCGATTGGTCTTCGCCGAGAGCGGTTAGCGTGAGGATGAATAAGAGGGAAACATTGAGGAGGTGTTTCACGAAGGTGCGAATAAAGCGCGGCACGATGAGCTACCGATGCCCCGCTTCGCGGGTGATGCGGACAGCGTCGAGGTAGATCCAGTTGTCGTTCTGGATTTCGAGGTGGCGATACATGCCGAGCTTGAGGAAATGCTGGTAGCCGTTGTGCATATTGGCCCCCTCGGCGACGGCCACGGGCTTCGCCATCTCATCGAGGTAAAGCGCCGCGCGGCCATCGGCCTGTTGCGACCAGCGCACGACCATCGCGAGCGTGTGCCACTTACCCGGCTCGAGAAAAAACGGTCCCTTCTTCTGCGCGTGGTCGATCCCATACTCGAAGCCGAAACCGATCCGGCCACCGACTTCGCCCAGCCCGAGCAGCACGGGCGGACTGCGCGACGGAAAGCCGCTCCACGTCTCGCCGCGGCTCTTGTCCGGCTGGTCGTGCCATTGCGCGATGATCCACCAGCGATTGCGCGGCGCGTCGGTTTTGAAGCCCGGCGGCACCATCAGCTTCCACTCGTAGCGCACCGTCTCGCCTGCGGTGAAAGGGAAGTCCACCGACACCTCGGCGCGGATCCCGCCGTTGCGTTTCTTTTGCCCCGGAAAAATGTGCAGCCCCAGATGCTGGTCCGCGCCCGCTCCGGCGATGGCGAGATTCTCCGCCGCCGGCACTTCCAGATTCGCGTAGGGCAGCAAGTCTTCGCTGAGGATGGTGCGCAGATAGGTCAGCTCCTTTTCGCGCGCGCCGGGCTCGGCGAAGACGGGCGCGGCCAGCGCGACGATGAGCGTGAGCAGAAGAAGACGACTCATGGCAGCGGCGGCAGTTTCGCCGAGTATTGCACGCAGCGATGGCGGTTGTCGTCGAAGGCGAAGTGCCGCCCTTGCTGGTCGGCGCTGACGAATCCATTCAAAAATAACGCCGGCGATTCTTTCAGCTCGATCACCGCGCCGCCATCGAGCACGAGGCTCTGGCCCTCAGCACCGGCGGCGACGGTCGCGGCTCCGTGGACCTTGATCGCGGCATCGGCCTTATCGAGTGAGCAACGTTTCGGCGGAGTTGGCGCGGGCTTTGGTTTGGCCTTTTCCAGCATGCCGCGCACGCGAGCTTCTTCCTTGGCGAGAGCGGTCGGCGGGACCGGCAGCGGCTCAAACGTGGGATCAGGCTTGAGCGGCTCATCCGCCGGAATCGTGCGCATCCGCAGGTGGCGAAACGCCACGTCCTGCCCGTGATCCTGAAGCGAGAGTTTGCCTCCGCGACCGGCGAGATTGCCGCCACGAATGCGTAGCAACTCGACTTCTTTCGCCCACTTCGGGTCGGAGTAGTCGAAGGAAATGACGCGCTCCTCATTGAGCCAATGCTCGATCACCGTGCCTTTGCAGATGATGCGTGCGGTATTCCACTCGCCGACCAGACGAGTCGCGCGCTTGCTCGGGCCCATGCAAAAAAAGATCGAAGCCGCCGACTGCCGCGGATTCTCGCCATACACGGGATGCGCGTCGTCGAGCACCTGATACTCAACCTGCCCCGGCCGGTAATAGACGCCGCTGTTGCAGAGCGCCGACACCTGCCACTCGAAGCGCAGTTCGAAGTCGTCGGGCACCAACTGCGTCTCGTAAGTCAGCGAGCCCTTGCCGGGCACGCAGAAGAAGGCGCCATCGCGGACTTCCCAGTTTCCGCCATGCTTCCAACCCACGAAGCTCTGGCCATCGGACAACGCAACGAAGCCGAGGCGCTCCTCCGCGGGATCGAGGGCGCGGGCGAGCAGCGGGGACAAGACAGCGAGAGCGACGAGGAAGATGCGAAGGTTCATGTGGTGGAGAATTGAACGGCTGCTTATTTCGGATTGGAAGCTTTGAGGATGTATTTCACCAGCGCCTCGATCTGGTCCTCGGTGAGCGTCGCGCCGACTGGCGGCATGAGGTTTTCGGGTCGCCGTCCACGAGCAGCGCGTGGGGTTCGAGGATCGACTGGCGGAGGTAAGTCGCGTCCGCTTTCACCTCGCGGAGTTTGCCGCTCGCATCCCGCACGGTGCGCTTCGATCCCGCGAACTTGTGGAGACTCGGGCCGACAAGTTTGGTGTCGTCGAGACTGTGGCAGGCGGAACAGGTGTTTTGGAAAAGCACGCGCCCGGCCTCGCCGCTGGAAAAGCGGAAGTAGGGTGTGGTGGCCACGAGGATTGGTGCGGGAGTGGGCCGCACATTGCCCGGCTGGTCTTGGGGAATGCGGTTGATCGTGGACCAAAGTTCGCCCGCCCAAAAGTGGCTGGCCGGTGGCCGAGGGCAGCGCTGGCGGCAGACGCAGGTAGAGGACTTCGCCCGCAGTGAGGCCGGGCAACTCGAGGAAGACACGACGGCGGTCCGGCGAAACCGTGGCCGAGCGCACTTCCGCGCGGCGATGCCGCACCTTCGCCCCGCCGTAATGTTCGGCGTCTTGATGATCTTGTTGCCGTAGCAGCCCAGCTCCGGCCGCATGTCGTGGGTTCCGGACGCCATCTTGAGCTGCTCTTTGTGAATGCCCGACTCGAAACTCAGGCTGGCCAGATCGAGGTCTCGATACCACATCTGCGCCCCGCCTTTGCCGCCCTGATCCTCATAGGTAAAGAAGCAACGCAGCGTCTTCTCGTTGAGCTTCAGTATCCGAGGTACAAAGCAGACCCCGCGTGGCAGCGTCACGTTCGCAAATACCTGTTCCGACTTCGCCATCGGGATGACCTTTTCGATCGTCAGCGTCTTGAGATTCACCACCGACAGCACGCAATACACGGGCAGTTCCCTCGGCTCGCTCCAGGTCGGCGCCCCATCATCGCTCAGCGAATAGAGCGATTGATGTTCGCGGCTGTTTTCGCGGAGCAGCATGAGAAGCTGCCGACCATCGGGCGAACGGACGACCGCGGGCTGCCCCCACCGGGCGGGAATCTTCAGGATGCGCCGTTCCTTACTCCAAGTGACCCCGCCGTCACTCGATTCGCTCTGCACAACGTATTCCGGCAGGTCCGGCCAAAGCACCAGCCGCCGTCCGTCGTCGAAGCTCAGCACCGTCTTCGGCGGCACTTCGCCTTCGATGCCGTTGGGCGCCATCGGCGTCCAAGTCTGGCCGTCGTCCTCGGACATTGCCTGGTGCATCGGATACGGCGGTTTGCCGCCGCCCCGCCAGTCGAGTCCATCGGCGAAAGCCGGGCGGCACCGCGTGTAAACAAGATCCAGCGGGCCGACGTCCCGGCGTTCGATGATGAACCATTGCCCGCGCTTGATCCGCGCCGCATGCGGGCCGAACACGCCCGCGTCCACGCGCTCGATCGGTCCGTTCTTTTCCTGCAAGGCCAGCGCGTGCGGCCCGCGCGAGCCGCGGGGCTGACCGGAGGACTCGTGGAAATCCCAGAACGCCACGAGGCCACCCAGTTTGGCGAGGGGCTCGGGCACCGACTCCGCCGCGCAGGCGACCCCGCTGCCGAAAATGAAAGCGGCCAGCAAGGTGTGCATCGTTTTCATGGTCACGCGCCGATGATTTGTTTCACGTGCTGCATCGAGCGACCGAAGCACTCGTGGACATACGCCATCGCCTTCTTCACCTTGGCCTGCGCACCCGCGTAGTCGGCATTGATCGCAAAAAGCGTCTCCGCCATTTTCTCAACCGGCGTCTCATCCATCTCCAGCAGCCACTCCGGCAGGCCGATGTCCCGGAACATCCAGCATTTCGGGGAGTGAAACTCCGAGTAGGTGTGGATGATCGGCGTGCCGTTCGCGAGCGCGATGATCGGCGAATGCGGTTCGTGGCAAACCACGGTGTGTGCGCGCGCGAAGACGGACGCGGCTTCGTCGGCATTCCAGAAATATTCGAGATTCACGACGTGCTTCTGAATCTCCGGCGGCAGTCGGTCGTAGATGAAGCGTTTGTTGTGCTCCATTTCCTTATGCACCTCCGGCGCGATCAGCACCTTGTGCCCGGTTTTTTTCACCCAGCGCGTGATCAGGTCGCGATACTTCGCCGCGCGGCGCTCGTCGTCGGCGATCATCTGCGGCGTGGGATGCAGCGGATTCAGCTTCTGTGGGCGTTTGTCGTCCAAGCCGGGAAATGACGGCGTGTGGGTGCGCAGTTGGATGGTGATGAATTTCCGCTCTTCGAGGCCGAGCTTTTTCATCGTGGCCACCCCGCGCGCGTCGTCGCGCACGTCGATGCCGAAACATCCGTCCGGCCCAAACTCCAGCACCGGAGGCTTCACCCCGGCGTTCTGGAGAATGCCCAGCGTCTTCTTCTCGCGGGTGTAGATGAACGACGCGCCGTTGAGCAGCGCGATGCGCTCCTCCGAGCCCTCCCCTTCCACCATGTCGGAAAAATACGATTGCCCGAAGAGCCCGTAACGGCCGCCGTTTTCCCGGCAGAACTTCATGAAACTCGTGTCCTGCCCCATGCCGGAGTTGCGGATGAAAAGGTCGCAGCCCTCGATCGCGCCGAGCAGCTTCTCGTTACTCGGATTGTCTTTCACGAGGCTGCCCTGGACGATTTCCACTTTCGGAAAACGCGTGCGCAACATCGCTTCCACGCGCTCGTCGAGTTTCATCGCCCAGAGCACGAATTTGACCTGAGGCAGGTGCTCTTCCAGCACCCGCAGCGTTCCGGGCGTGTGGCCGATGTCGCCGATGTTGTGCGTGGCCCAGGCCGACTGGAGCACCACGGTTTTGGCTTTCGAATCGGCAAAAGCGCGGGAGGTGAGAGCGGCGGTCGCGAGCGCGGCACCGGTCTGCTGGAGGAAGGTTCGACGGTTCATCCAGGAATCAAATCGCGGGCCACGATTCAAGGCAAGGGCGGCAGCTTGGCGCTGTAATGCACGGCGCGGTGGCGATTGTCGTCGAAGGCGAAGTGGAGCCACTGCTTGTCGGCGCTGACGAAGCCGTCGGGATAATTCATCCGCCCCATCGGACCATCGACCGACTCCGCCTGGAGCACCCGCTGATACGGCCACGTCTTCATGCCATCGAAGCTGATCCACAGCGCCATCGGCGTGCGCTGCCTGGAGTTCGGGTTGTGCAGGATCGCGACGTTGTCGCCGCCGAGATTGTAGAGCGTGGTTTTACTACCCGGATTCGGGATTGGCGTGAGGCTGGCAAATTCCGGCCATGTTTGCCCGCCGTCCTTCGACTCCGCTTTGTAGAGCATGCCGCCGAGGCCGTCGGCCCGGATGACCATCGTGATGCGACCGTCCGGGTGCTCGAAGAGATCGTTCTTCGCCCAGCCGAAATAGCGGCTGTTGGGTGTGAGGCGGATGTTGCCGTGCTCGGTCCACGTCGCGCCGTTGTCCTTGCTGATGAGCACGCCGTTCCGAGGGTTGGTGAAAGCGCGGTCCAGCGGAGCTTTGTCCCGCTCGTCGTCCGGCCCGATGTAGTGCTGAAACGGGATCATGATCCGCCCGTCTTTGGTGACGATGTGTTTGCGGATGAACGTGCGCTCCTTCAGCCGACCAGGCACCTCATGCGGCTGGCTCCACGTCTTGAACGAATCGTCGCTGGTTAGGAACCACGAGCGCCAGTCGTTCGCCCAGTGCTTCGAGTGCGTGGAGAAAAAGAGCGTCGCGCGCTGACCGCGGATCATCAGTTCCGTCGGGCCCTGGCCGATGGTTTTGCCTCCGCGTGGGAAGCCGACGTCGAAGCGTTCCAGCGGCGTCCACGTCTTGCCCTTGTCAGTGCTGCGGGTGATGCCGGTGTAGTTGAGCGGCGAAGGTTCGGTGTCGCCACCCGCGAGGATAAACAGAATCCACGAGCCATTCGGCAGTTCGCGCAGCGTGGTGTCGCAGACCATCTTATTGGGCGTCACGCCGTCGTAAGGGATGCTCTTGAAATCCTGATTCGCGTCTTCTTCCGCCTGCGCCGTCCACTTCGGATCGGGCGTGATCGCCTTCGGCAGCTTGGGCGCGAGCGCCTTGTTCACGAGCACCTTCGCGAGCTTTTTGTCCGTTCTGAAATCCGCCTCGCTGAATTTCACATGCAGGATTTCCGCGTCGCTGTGGCGGTTCCAGTCATAGAGAATGTGGATCGTGCCATCCGGCGCCTGGAAACCATCGGGATACGACACCTCCGCGCGATCATCGATGAGCAACCCCTTGCCCCACGTCTTCCCGTCGTCGTCCGAAAGGAACGCTTTCAGATTCGAGCGGCGCGGCAGGCGCACGTTGATCGGCCCATTCTTCACCAGCAGCAGCTTGCCGCTCGCGAGTCGGCGGATGAAAAAGCGCGCACTCAGGTTCGCGATCGATGACCACTGCGGCTCGCTCCACGTCGCGCCCTTGTCCGTCGAGACGCTCTCGCTGATTCCCTTGTTCGTCCGCGCCAGCATCCAGAGCGAGCCCTCCTTGCGCTCGACGATCATGTGTTCGTCGAAGTCCGTGCCGGGAAACGCCACGCCGCCGCGCCGTGTCCACGTTTTGCCCTGATCGGTCGAAGCGAACACGTTTGCCATGCGGATCACGTCGAGATCCTGATGCGCTTCCTTGTTCGTGCCGGGGCCGCCGATTCGGTCGCGCGTCCAGAGCGACACCGGCAAAAGCCAGTCGCCATTGGCGAGCACGGTCGGTTTGTTCAGCGTGCAGCCGTCGGCGAAACGCACCGGCGCCGTCCACTTTGGCTCCGCTGCATCGGGATCATCGCAGCGGATATACCAGTCGCCGCAGCGCCCATCGAAGTAGCCGAGGCTCTGGTCGAAAAAACACCACAGCCGCCCGAGCGGATCGGTCCACACATTCCCGACCAGCGCCCGCCGCTCATAGCGAATCTCCTTGTCGCCCGCCTTGAAAACGCCGTCCTGCGGATCGATCACCACGCGCGGCTTCGACCACGTCTTGCCGTCGTCATCGCTCGTCGCGAGCATGAAGAACCCATTCGGCGAATCGCCATTCCCGACCCATGCCGCCCAGAGCCGGCCCTTCGGCGTGCGGTCGATCCCGATGATCATATTCCCCGGCCGTTTCTCCGCGTCGTATTCCGGGCCGGGGTTGGTGTTAATCAGCGGCGGTTCGAGCGTGAGGTCGAGTAGTTCCTTGGGAAGTGGTGGCTCGGCGGCGAATCCGGTCGCGAAGACGAACAGCGAGCAGACACGGAAGAGGAGGGATCGTTTCATGGCGGGGAGGAAAGTGCGGCGTTTAAGTGCCATGCGGCGGATTGACTAGGCAACAGCTTCTTCGCGTTATGCTAACACCATGGCCGAACCTCCCGCCCGCGTCAGCCTCCAAGCCATCGCCCAAAAGGCCGGCGTGTCCGCGATGACGGGCAAAAGCCAGTCGCCATTGGCGAGCACGATCGGTTTGTTCAGCGTGCAGCCGTCGGCGCCACTGGATCGACTCCCACCACATCCAGCGCCTCGCCGTCTCACCCACCGAATTTCTCAACGAAGGCCGCATCTGGCGCGGCGGCTACGCCTACCAAATCCCCTACCGCGCACTCACACCCAAGGCCGACGAATGCACCAACCTGCTCGTCCCCGGCGCCGCCAGCTACACCCACGTCGCCTTCTGCACCTACCGCCTCGAGAGCACCTGGATGATGGCTGGCCACGCGGCCGGCACCACCGCCGCGCTCGCGGCGAAGGAAGGCACAAGCGTGCAGTCCATCGACGTGCCGACGTTGCAGGAAAAACTCCGCGCGCAAAAGCAGGTCATCGATTTCCTGCCGTGCGAACTCGAGAAATTCCCGGATACGAAAACGGTGGAGTTTTGATTCCTTGAGCCGGGCACCGCTCACGCCTAACCTGCGAGATGCCATTCACGCTCGAACAATTGGCCGAAGAGGCGATGCATCTCCCCGCCGCGTCTCGCGCCGAACTTGCCGAAAAACTTGTCGGAAGCCTGGACTTCACGGAAGACAGCGCAGTGCAAAAGCTCTGGGCAGCAGAAGCCATTCAACGCCGCGACGAGGTTCGTTCCGGCCAAGTGCAGCCGATTCCCGGCGAGCAGGTTCTGGCCGAAGTCCGCCGCATCGTCGGTCGGTGAAATATGCGTTTCACCCCGAGTCTCGCCTCGAATATCGCGACGCCGCTGCTTTCTACGAAGCAGCTCGGCCCGGATTAGGCGCCGCGTTCACGTTGGAGATCGAAGCCGTCATTGAACAAATCTGCGCGGCCCCCGACCGTTGGCGGTTCTTCAAGCAGGATGTGCGGCGCTGCCTCACCCGCCGCTTTCCCTACGCCGTGCTCTACACCATCGAGGAAGACTATCTCCTGATCATCGCCATCATGCACGGTAGCCGCCAACCGGGATACTGGAAGAAGCGAGTCGCCTGATGCTGCCGGGCGAACCGAAGAAGTTCCCGGATACGAAAGCGGTGGAGTTTTGACCCGACCGCCGCAGGGATTGTCTTTGCTCCCACCGGCCTTTCGTCTAACTCCGAGCCGGTGCGTTAAGCAATCATGACCTCGGCCACGATCAAACTCTTCCTCCCACGCGGAGACGCGAAAAGTCTGCGCACCGCCGAAATCTCTAACTGGACCGGCAAGGCAGTCGCTGCGCCGCGAACCGAACTAGGCGAGCTTCTGGCGCGCGAAGAACTCGATAAAGCTGGTGTCTATATCCTCATCGGCAATGACCCTCTCACGAACGCACCCCGAGCTTATATCGGTGAGGCCGAAGTCATTCGAGAGAGGCTGAAGCAACACAAGACGAAGGAGTTCTGGATCTCGGCCATCGTCTTCGTCAGCAAGGACGAGAACTTGACCAAAGCCCATGTGAGATATCTGGAGAATCGTCTCCTCGCTGAAGCCTCTCAGGTGAACCGGTTCACTCTCGAACAAAACCAAGCGGGTGGTTCGAGGCTTCCCGAGTCAGACCGCGAGGACATGGAGGTTTTTCTGTCCCGCATCCGCCAACTCCTCCCCGTTCTTGGATCAGATATTCTCACACCGATCACCCAACCCACCGCAAAGGCCCAGCCCGGTGGCGTGCTTTTTTGCCGCAACAAGGGTGCGGAGGCGCGCGGACAGCGCACAGCCAATGGCTTTGTCATATTCCGAGGCTCAACAGCGGTCCTAGAGGAGCGCCCGGGCGCCGAGAAATACCCCTACGTCGTTGCTCGTCGCAAAGAACTCATCGGCGGTGGAATCCTCATCGAGAAAAGCGGCTTCTTCATCTTCACCACAGATGCAGAATTTTCTAGTCCTTCAGCGGCCGCGGTTGTCATTCACGGCGGAAGTGCAAACGGACTTACCGCGTGGAAGACCAAGGACGGCAAGTCGCTCAAAGAGCTTGACGAACAAAACTGATCAGCCCCGCTATTAAATATCCTTCACCATGCCCTCCTTCGACATCGTCTCGGAAATCGACAAACAGGAAATCGACAACGCCATCAACCAAGCCGTGAAAGAGCTGGCCACGCGGTTCGACTTTAAAAACAGCAAGGCCACGATCGAGTGGAGCGAGAAGGAGTCGAAGATCGAGCTGAAGGCCGAGGACGGCACGCGGCTCAAGGCCTTGCACGACATCGTGACCGGCAAGCTGGCCAAGCGGAACATCGACCTGCGCAATGTGGAGCGGAAGGACCCGGCGATCTCGCCGCTCGGCCATGCCACGCAGGATTTTGTGATCAAGCAGGGGCTCGATGGCGACAAGGCCAAGGAGGTGGTGAAGGCGATCAAGGAGCAGGGCCTCAAGGTGCAGAGCGCGCTGCAGGAGCGGCAAATCCGGGTGACGGGGAAGAGCCGCGACCAATTGCAGGAGGTCATCGCCTTCCTGCGGGGCCAGGACTTCGAGGTGGTGCTGGGGTTTAAGAACTTCCGGGACTGAGGCGGATCGGCGAGGGCGGCAGTTTTCCTGTCCAAAGCGGCGCGCGGCGGACTATCTGGGATGTCCTCTTTCCCCGCATGAAACCCCTCCCCTTCCTTCTCGGACTCGCGCTTCCCTTCACCGCTCTTGCCGCCGAGCCTGTGCAGATCAGCGGCATCTATCCGCATCTCGCCATGTTCAACAAGGAGGGCGAGTGCGGCACGGGTGCGGTCGTGCCATGGGCGGATCGGCTCTGGGTCATCACCTACGGGCCGCATCTGCCGTTTGGGTCGAGCGACCGGCTGCATGAAATCACGCCGGACTTGCAGCAGATCATCCGCCCGGAAAGCGTCGGCGGCACTCCGGCGAATCGCCTGATCCATCGCGAGTCCAACCAGCTTTTCATCGGGCCTTACATCATCGATGCGAAGGGCGGCGTGCGCGTGATCCCGCCGAAGCTTATGCCCGGCCGGCTGACCGGCACGGCGCGGCATCTCACCGATCCCGTGGGCAAGATCTATCACGCCACGATGGAGGAAGGGCTCTACGAGGTGGACGTGAAGACGCTCGCGGTCACCGGCCTGATCAAGGACGGCAACAAACCCAAGCCTGGCCAGACCGCGGAAGTAAGCCCGGCGAAGATCGACTCGCAGCTCCCCGGGTATCACGGCAAGGGCCTCTACAGCGGACAAGGCCGCGTCGTCTACGCGAACAACGGCGAGCACGGCCAGTCCGCGCTCACCGACCCGACGACGCCCAGCGGCGCGCTCGGCGAGTGGCGGAGACCCGGCGACGACTGGCAGCTTGTGCGGCGCAATCAATTCACCGAAGTCACCGGCCCCGGCGGCATCTACGGCAACGAGAAGCCGGAGAGCGACCCGATCTGGAGCATCGGCTGGGACGCAAAATCGCTCATCCTCATGCTGCTCGATGATGGAAAGTGGCAATCCTTTCGCCTGCCGAAAGCGAGCCACAGCTATGACGGCGCGCACGGCTGGAACACCGAGTGGCCGCGCATCCGCGACATTGGCGAGACGGATTTACTGATGACGATGCACGGCACTTTCTGGAAATTTCCGAAGACGTTCTCGGCGAAAAACTCCGCCGGCATCGCGGCGCGCTCGACTTATCTCAAGGTGATCGGCGACTTCGCGCGCTGGGGCGATCGCGTGGTCTTCGGCACCGACGACACGGCGAAGAGCGAGTTCCTCAACAAACGCAAAGTGAAGGGCGAACTCGCCGCGCCGGGACAATCGCAATCGAACCTGTGGTTCGTGAAGCCGGAGCAGATCGATCAACTCGGCCCGGTGACCGGCCACGGCGCGGTCTGGCTGAATGAGGACGTGAAAGCCGGCACGCCGAGCGACCCGTTCCTCTTCGCGGGCGTGCCGCGCCGCAGCGTGAGCATCGCGCATGATTCCGCCGAGCCGGTGACGTTCCTCTTCGAAGCCCACGCGGGCGACGGGGTGTGGAAGTCCTTCCGCAAGCTCACGGTGCCGGCACACGGCGCGCGCTGGACGCTCTTCCCGCCGACGCAGGCCGGGGCCTGGGTGCGCCTCACGCCGGATCGCGACGCGGTGAAAGTGACCGCGGATTTTCATCTCTCCGCCGCCGATGAACGCCCGCGCGAAACCGCGCCGATCTTTGCCGGCACGGCGCCGGTGGATGCGGCCAATTACTCCGGCGGACTCATCCGCGCGGGCGGTGAAAAACCCGGCCACCTCAGCTTCGCCGCCGCGACGGTGAAGGACGGCAGAGTCGCGAGCGAAGGTTATTACGAACTCGACCCGACGCTGAAGCTGCACCGCGTGGAAAACCCCGCGGAGTTAAAAACCATGAAGGACAAGCTCGCCGTACCGAAAGGCGTGATCTCCTCCGACGCCGCGAGCGTGCTCGTCGTGGACGACCGCGGTCGCCGCTGGCGCCTGCCGAAAGGCGATGCGCGCTTCGACCAGGAAGGCGCGCTGCCGCTCCGCGTCGATCGCGAAGTCTGCACCGAGCGCGATCTTTTCCAGACGCACGGCACGTTCTTCGAGTTGCCCGCGGAAAACGCCGACGGCTTCGCCAAGATCCGCCCGATCACCACACACGGCCGCCGCATCACCGACTACTGCACGTGGCGCGGGCTGTTCGTCATGGCGGGCGTCGCCGCCGATGCGCCGCGGGACAACGCCCACATCGTCCGCTCCGACGACGGCGCCTGCGCGCTGTGGGTCGGCGCGGTGGATGACCTGTGGAAGTTTGGCCGCCCCGTCGGCATCGGCGGCCCGTGGAAGGACACGAGCGTCGAGCCCGGCCAGCCGAGCGACGCCTATCTCATGCACGGCTACGAAAAGCGCACGTTAGCGCTTTCCCACAACGCCAGGACGCCGGTGAAGTTCACCATCGAGGTGGACGTGCTCGGCATTGGCCAGTGGCTGCTTTACAAGACAATCGAAATCGCGCCCGGCGAAACTCCGCAGCAGACCTTCCCGCCCGGCCACCCCGCGCGCTGGGTCCGTCTCAAGGCAGATCAGGCCTGCGCGGCAACGGCGATGTTCAGATACGAGTAAGGCCGCGACTCAAAGAGCGCGCACCTCGATCCACGTCTCCGCGCTCAGGCCTGTCGCGGGGTCCCGCGCCGAGATCACGTGTTTCCCTTCGCGAAGCTGCGCGCGACGTCGCGGCCCGCTCGTTTCGCAGAGCAGCGAAGCGCACGACCAGGTCACGTCACCCGTGGCCAGGGCGCGGAGTGGAATCCACTGCGCATCCGCGGGCAGGTCGGGATCGAGGAAATAGATCGTCCCCGCCTGCGGACTGACGATCCGCAGATCGCTCCCGCCGTTCGCGCAGACCGCGAGCGAGCCGAGGCTATTCTGCGGCGACGCCAGCCACGGGCCGTATTCCGCGGAAAGCACGACGCGCCCCTCGGCATCGAAATCCGTCACGCGCGAGTCCTCGGGTTCCCACCAGCATTTCTCCACGACCGCGCCCGGCCGACCAGCCGCGACGCGCCGCCCGGTGAGCGCATGCACCGTTTCATCGCGAATCCCCTCGGGCCGCACGAACGCCGTCGTGCCGCGCTGCTCGCGCAGATGCATGAAGACATCGTGCATGATCGGCGCCGCGCCAGTGACGCCGGTGATCCCGCGCATGACCGAACCGTCCATGTTGCCCACCCACACACCGACGGTGAACTCCGGCGTGCAGCCCATCGCCCAGTTGTCGCGATAGTCGGAGCTGGTGCCAGTCTTGCAGGCGACGGGGAAATCGAAGGCGAGATACGAGTGCAGGCCGAACGATGCGGCGCGCGCGGAGTTGTCCGAGAGCATGTCGGTCACGAGATACGTCGCCCGCGGATCGCACACGCGACTCCCCTCCTCGACGCCCGCCGAGTCGCGGAGCAGCAGGCGATATGGTCGATGAATGCCGCCGCGCCCGAGCGTGGCAAAGGCGTTCGCGAGTTCGAGCAGCCGCACCTCGCCGTTGCCGAGCGTGAGCCCGAGGCCGTAGTAGCCCGTCTCGTGATGCAGCGTGGTGATGCCGAGATCGGTCAGCCGTCGGCGCAGCACCTCCGGGCCACCGCCGAGTTGCAGCGCGCGGATGGCGCCGATGTTCAGCGAATTGCCGAGCGCGAAGCGCAGGCTCACCGGGCCGTAGAAACGGTGATTGTAATTGTTCGGCCGGTAGAGGCCGGAGTCCGTGGCGAAGTCCGTCGGCACATCGGGCACGATCGTCCCGGGATTCGCACCGCTTTCGAGCGCGAGCAAATACGTGAACGGCTTCACCGCCGAGCCCGGCGAGCGGATCATCCACGCGCCGTTCACGTGCCCGGTGCCGGGGCGGAAGTAGTCACCCGAACTCGCAAGCGCGAGCACCTCGCCGGTCGGGTTGTGGATCACTACGACCGCCGCGCTCGTCGCGTGTTTGTCTGCGATGCGGGCGAGTTGATCGGCCATGCTGCGCTCGACGAAGCGGTTCAGTTCGAGATCAAGCGTGGTGCGCAGCGGGCCGCCGCGCTCGGGCATCACGCCACGCCGCTGCAGCAGCAGATCGACGAAGTGCGGCGCCGCGAAATCGCTGTGCGCAGGCGCAAGTTGCAGCCGCTCGGCGAGCGCACGCGAGTGGCCGGCGCGATCCAGCGCGCCGTCCGCGAGCATGCGTCCGAGAATCCAACGCTGCCGCGCTTGGGCTCCGGCAAAATTAACGTGCGGATCGAGCCGCGTCGGCGCCTTGGGCAGCGCCGCGAGAAAGGCCGATTCCGCCGTGCTGAGGTCGGACGCGGGCTTGGAAAAATAGTAGCGGCTCGCCGCGGCGATGCCGACCTGCAGGTTCCCGTAGTCGAGCCGGTTGAGATACTCCTCGAGGATGCGGTCCTTGCTCCACGCCCGCTCGACGCGCAGCGCCAGCCACATCTCAGAGAGCTTGCGCGCCACGGTGCGCGGCCCCGGATTCGCCAGCTTCACGAGCTGCTGCGTGATCGTGGACGCGCCCGACTGCGGTTCACCGTGGCGCGCCGCGGCAAGCAGCGCCCGCCCCATCGCCCGCAGGTCCACGCCACCATGACGGCGGAAGCGCTGATCCTCGGCGCTGATCGTCGCGGCGAGCAATTGCGGCGACACCTCCGCAAGCGTGCAGCGCCGCGAGTAGCGCCGCTCATCCACGAGCATCGTGCGCAGCGGGCGACCGTCGCGATCGAGGAATTCCGTGCTTTCGATCACACCCGCCTCCAGCGCCGCCGGCATCGGCGTGAGCCGCAGAGCCAATTCGGCCACCAGCAACGCCACCACCAAAATTGCCGCACCCATGCTGATCCTGCGCCACAGACGGCGCTTTCGCTCCCCTCCGTCATTCTGAGCGAAGCGAAGAACCTCTGATCTCGGTTTTGCTTCACCAGCGTGACCAACGATCGCCCCCCGGGCCTGAACATCGTGCTCTAGAGGAAAGGCAGAGGTCAGAGATTCTTCGCACCGCTCAGAATGACGAGGGGTGGACGGGCCACGCGTCTTCCAAAAACCACGCACCCACCTCCGGAGATAGTGGAACGGACTGCTCTTCATCGCTTCGGCTCCTTTACCTGCTCTCGGCCAACTGACTCACAACCGGCGTCGCTTCCCCGAGGCCGAAACGCTCGGGGCGATACATCTCTTCGACCTTCGTCGGCCCGGCGAGCGTGGTGCCGGCGGAGCGCACTCGCGCGAGATAGCGGAAGGTGAAAGCGCCCGCGGGCAGATGATCGCAGAAGTAGAGCACCCGATCGGCGCGCATCTCGCGGTAGTCGCTCACGCCATCGCGCGCCAGCGCATCACCGCCCGCGACCTCACGGCTTTGGAACGCCGGATTCACCGCCTCGAAGATCGCCGGGAGCGGATCATCGATCGCCACGAAATGGCCAGGCCGCGTGGTCTCGACCCGCAAGGTCACGAGCACGCGGTCGCCCACCTTGAGATCCTTCGCCTCGGCCAGCGATCCGTCTTCCGCGAGCTTGCGGTAGGTGCGCGAGACGGCGTATCCGCGATCCTGCCGCGGCTGCACCTCGGCGGGCGGACGCACGATGAAACGCGTCTCGCCAAAGAGCTGACCTTTCGCCGGATTCTTCACTGCGAGCGGACCGAGCGGTTGCTGCGGCGCAAAGGCCACGGCCTCGGTCTTCGCGAGCGTCTTCTCGCTGAGCTGGAAGGGCTCATCCTTTCCGCCCGCAACGAGCGTGCCCTTCACGTTTTTGTCGCCCGACTCGGCGGCGGCGTAGTAGCGCGCGAGCGCGAAAAGCGCCCACGCATTCTGCTGCGTCGTGCCCCAGTGGCCGTTCGCACGATAGCCGAGCAGTTCTTTGGTCAGCCGGCCGACTTCGGCGTTCTTCGGCTGGTAGCGGCTCCACGCGAGGAGCTGAATCGCTCGTTCGCGCGCGGCGCCTCCAAACCACGAATAGCCATCCGGCGCGGGTGCCTTGGCATCGAGCAGCGGCGGCACCATCGAAACCGGGCCGCCGGATTCCATGATCGTCAGCGCGAGCAATGCGCGGCTTTCGCGGGACAACTCCTTGCGACGGCGGAAGAATTCTTCGTGATACGCCGGCTCGGCTTTACCCGAAAGCGCAAGCGCGTAGAGCGCCAGCACGCGATCGGAGAGCTGCGCTTCGTAGCGCACGCTGCCCGAGCCGCGCAGCTCTTCGCTGAGGTATTTGAGCAAGGCCTCATGCCCCGCTGGCAGTTCGACTTTCTGCTTCTCCAAAAGCGCGCAGACGAGCGCCGCATAGGCACTCGGAAAGAGCGTGGCGTGGCGCCCGCCCGGCCAATATGAAAGCCCTCCCCCGGAGGTCTGCATCGCAAAAAGGCGATCAAGGCCCTTGGCGATGACGGACCGCACTTCATCCGCAGGTTTATCGAGATCGGGCAAAACAGGGCGCAGTTCCGGCAGCAACGCCCAGGGGATGAGCGACGACGTGGCCTGCTCGGCGCAGCCGTAGGGATATTCGAGCACGTGGCTCGCGCTCTCGCGCAAGGTGGCGAGGCGCGTGTTCGCGACGGTCACGGAGACGACGCCGGTGCCTTCTTTCAATTGCGGGTTCACGCCTTGCAGCAGATCGCTCGCGGGCGCGCTGAGTTCGGTGACGTAAGTCTCGCGCAGGATCGGTGCGGCGGAGCCGACGGTCAGCGAAGCGAGCACATGATCCTCCAGCGACTTGCCGCCGACCGCCATCTTCGCGCTCCACTTCCACTCCGCCCGGCCCATCGCGGTCAACTTCACGGGAAAATCCACGGCGCGCGATTCGCCATTCTTCACCTCGATCCGCGCGCTGATCGCGTCGGCGCCCGGCTTCGCGGGTACGGCGGTGGCGTCGAGCTGTAGCGCGACATCGGCCACAGCGTCGGCGCCGCTGTCGTTGCGAACCACGGCGCGGGCGATGAGTTGATCGCCGACATTGGCAATCTGGCCGAGCGCGGAGAGGATCATCAGCGGCTTGCGAATCGCGAACGCCGACTCGGCGGAACCAAAGAGCTTTGCGCCCGCGTGCGCCACCGCGACGAGGCGGTAGCGGGTGATGGCGTCGGGCGCGTTGAAGCGCACGCGCACCTTGCCTTGCGCGTCGGTCTTCAGCGACGGGAACCACGCAGCCGTGCCCGGGAAATCCTGCCGCAGCTTGAGTCCCGGCCCTTCCAATCCGCCGCCGCCGATGAGGTAGCCTTTGTTGGCAAACTCGAGCGCGCCCGGATCTTCGGGGAGCAATTCGAAGAGCGTGAGACCGGTGCGAATCGAGAGCGCGAACGGCGCGCCGAAGATCGGCGCCGGCGCCGGCCGCTCGTAGCCGGTGACCGCGAGGATGCCGTCGTCCACGGCGAAGAACGTAACCTCCGCATCGGCCACCGCCGCTCCGGCGCCATCGCGCACGCTCACCTCGGAGTCCACTTCGTCACCCGGCTGCACTTCCTTGCGCGTGGGCGCGACGGCGACTTGCAGCCGCTCGTCCGGGGCATTCACGCGCAACATCGCGACGCCGTAACGATACTCCGGCGTCTTGAATTTCCGCGTGCTCTGCTCACGCCCGCGGATCAGCACCATCGAGACAAAGACGTTCGGCGCATCGGTCGGGCCGAGCGGCACTTCGATCGCGGGCGCGTTGCCTTCCAGCTTCACGCGCATCGTCCGCAGGATCTCGCCCTCGCGTTCGATCGTGACGAGCGCATCGCCCGAAATCGGCGCCTTCACCAGCACGCGCGCGGTGTCGCCGGGACGATACTCCGGCTTGTCGGCGACGAGATCGAGCTGCGCCGGGTTGCGATAATCCCACGAGACTTCGCTCTGCCCGCTGACGTAGAGCGGCTGCACGCTTGTGACCATGCGCCCCGCGGAATCCTTCGCCGTCACCTTCACCCGGTACTGCCCCGCGCGCCCGGCTTTGAAGGTCGCACTCGCGCCTTCGCGCACCTGCCAGTTTGAATTCACCAGCTCCGGCAGCAAGGTCTGCCCGTTCGCTTTGCCAACGACCTCCTCGACCTTCTCGCTGCGAAACGACACGCTCTTGCCCGCGCCTTGCACGCGCACGGTTTCGAAGCCGACGCGAATCAACTCCGCGCTTACCTCCACGGGCTTGAGCAGCGGTTTGCCGTCGGCGCTCACGGCCACGGCGCGCACCGGAATTTCGTCGCCAGGGTGGAAGACCACGCCTTCCTCAAAAGCAATACCGACATAGAAATCCGCGGCGTCGCGAATGAACTGCCGGCTTTCCGAAACCGTCTGCTGATTGAGGTCGGTGACCTCCACGGTGAGCACGCCACGGCTCGGCGCGTCCTTCGGCTCTGGGAGTTGCGGCGTGATCGTGAAACCTTCCGTCGCACGGAAGGCGCCTTCGCCGCGCAGCGTGAGAATCTTACCCTCGGAGTTGTCTTCCTCGCCGAAGTGCCAGCTCTCGAAACCCTCCGGCGCGAAGACATCGCGCACATGCTGGAGCGTCCAGCGCACATCGGCTTTGGTCAGCGGCGCGCCGAAGAGATACTTGGCGGAAACCTTCGCGCTCACTTCCTGGCCCGGCGCGTAACGGGCGGCGAGCGGCACCTCGAGTTCGAAGGCGTTGGGCTGGAAGTCCGCGACCTCGAAGCGGCAGGTCGCGCCACGTTGCCACTGGCTACCCGCAGCCTGCGGGAACTCACTCGCCAGCGAGTAATTGCCCACACCGGAACCGAGCTCCAACTCGGCATCGAAGGCGCCGCGTTCATCGGTCTTGATGTCCGTCTGCGAGATTTCCCGGCCGCGCGGATCGCGCAGCTTAAGCACGCCTTCGAGGCCGCCGCGCACCTTGAGCGCCCCATTCGCGACCTGCCGCACGATGCCTTTCACATGCACGGTTTCATTCGGCCGATAGAGCGGGCGATCGGTGAAGACGAGCGTGCGGACGACGAGCGACTTCTCCGCCGGTGGTTCCCAGGTGCTGTATTCGAGCGGCAGTCGGAAAGCGGCCATCGGCAGATCGCGCCCCTCCGGCCCGATGCGCAAGGCGTGCACGTCCTCACCCTGCGCTGCGACGAGCCACGCGGGTTCGGGGCCGAGCGGCAGCACTACGTTGCCTTCCGCATCCGTCACGCCGCGCTGCAACTCGGCGAAGTCCTTGTTGAGCATGGCTACATTCGTCCGCGCGAGCGGCTGGCCGCTGTTCATCGAGAAAACGGTGACCCGCAAAGCGGCATCGAGCTTCTTCCATAGCACGCCGAGATCCGTGAGTTGCACGAGCGCCTGCGCCGCCGGGCGTTTGCCGGCGACTTCGGCGACCGGCTCGCCTTCCACGGTCAGAAAAATCACGCCCGCTTTTTGCGCGCCGAGGATTTCTGTCCAGTCCAGCGGCGTCTGCTGCCGGGCATCGATCGCGCCTTTCGGCAGCTCGATGGTGCGCTCGAAGATCGTCTTGCCGCGGATCGTTCCCGCGGGCAGCGCCTGATACATCTCATCCCCGTCCGATTGCTCGCGCGAGTATTTGTTGAAGGCCACGATGCTCGGCGCGGCGTCGGCGGGCGCCACGACCTGGGCGACGATGCGGAGCGATTTCAAGTTTGCGGATAACACGTCGAACTTTCGCTGCCCGCTGCTGATCTGGTGCGCGGTGATCGCCGGCAGATACAGGCGCGGCGCGATCGGCGCGAAACGGACGGTGCGCTTCCGCTCGCCGGCAAAAGGCAGTCCGTCCTCGGACACGACCGCGGGATCAATGGTGAGTTGGTATTCGCGCCCGCGCTCGAAGTCGCCCAGCGCCGTCATCGAAGTGCTCCAGCCGTCGAAGCGCAAGTTCGGCACCGCCGGCTCGAAGCGGAAGTATTTCGCCGCCGTCTCCGGGGTGATGTCCGGCGCGAGGCCGTGCGTGAACTCCATCGTCACGCTGCGCCCGGAGTTGATGTAGTTCCCCGGCTTCAATGACTCGAAGGTGAAGGGCCGCACCTTGCCGAGTGCGACGACGAGCGGCTCGTTGATCTTGTGCGCGCCGTTCTTTGCTTTCAGCCCGCGCTTCATCTCGAGGCGCCACGAACCGCCGGGCAGAAGCGGCGAGACGGGCGTGATGACGATGCGGTTCATCAGCGGCGGCGCATCGCCACTCTCGTCGTCCATCTCCTCTTCTTCCTCGGCTTCCTCCGCTTGGATCGCGCCCTGCTTGGCCTTGAGCCAGCGCTCGTCCCAGTCGTCCTGCTCGGGCTGGAGTTGGATGTAATCCCGCCGCGTGCCGTAACGCACCGTGGCGGCGATCTTGCGGCCAGTCGTGTCGATGAATTGGAACAACTCCTCCGCTTTCGTCAGGTCCACGGCGAGGTTGTAGGCGAGGCCGATTTTTGGACGCGGTTCGGAGACGTCGTCCTCGCTCTCGCCACGGATCAGCGTGCGGGCAAAGACGGGCGCGCGCAGCGTCATGCGGAAGACTCCCGCAAGCGGCTTGCCGTCTGCGGCTTTCACCCCACCCGCGAGCGAAACGGCAAACGTCCCGCCGAGTGGCCACGCTTCCGTCGGCACGAAGACACCGCTGCTCGTGCTCAGCCACGTGAAGGTGCCCGCGACTTTCGGCTGAATGCTGATCGGCGATTGTTTGGCCGTGAGCCCGATCTCGTCGCGACTTACCATCGGCTGGGCCAAGCGGAACTCGATCGTCGTGGACGGCTGGAGCAGCTCGGTATCGACGATCATCTCGACAGGTGGCGGCTCGGCTTTTTTCGGAGCGTTCGGAGCGGCAGTGGAAACCAGCGGGAGAAAGCACAGCCCGGCGGCGAGCAAGCGGAGGATTTTCATAAGCGAAGCGAGTTTCATCGAGGGTATTGCCCGTATATACGAAGACGAGCGCCGAATCTTTCAGGAATCGTCCACGCACGATTCACTCGACAGACCACAGCCGCCCGCCGACAGATGCCGGCGCGCGCATATTTTCACCCCTCCAACCTTATGAGCACCCCATCTTCCACCCGAGCCCGCTACATCATGATCGGCGGCTTCCTCGGCGCCGGCAAAACGACCGCCGTCGCCAAACTCGCGCAACGCCTCAGCGAGCGTGGCTTAAAAGTAGGCCTCATCACCAATGACCAGGGCCGCGAACTCGTGGACACGAAGATGCTGCGCTCGAAAGGCTTTGCGACCGAGGAGATTCCCGGCGGGTGTTTTTGCTGCCGGTTCAATTCGCTCGTCGAGGCCGCGGATCGACTAACCACCGCGACGCAGCCCGACGTCTTCATCGCCGAGCCTGTCGGGAGCTGCACGGACCTCGTCGCCACGGTCACGTATCCGCTCCGGCGCATCTACGGCGACAGCTTCCTCATCGCGCCGGTCAGCGTGCTCGTCGATCCCATCCGCGCCGCGCGGGTGCTGGGTTTGGAAACCGGCGGGAGCTTTTCCGAGAAGGTCATCTACATCTACCGCAAGCAGCTCGAAGAGGCGGACATCATCGTCATCAACAAGCTCGACCTGCTCTCGCCCGAGCGCGCCGAACAACTCCGCGCCGCGCTCGCCGCACAGTTTCCCCGCGCGGAAATTCTCACCCTCTCAGCGCGCGAAGGCACCGACCTGGACGCGTGGTTTTCCAAGCTCGAAACCGGCGAGCAGGTGGAGGCGCCCGCCATGCAGATGGACTACGACATCTACGCCGACGGCGAGGCACTGCTCGGCTGGTTGAATGCCACGGTGCAATTTTCCGCGACCACGCCCTTCGACGCCGAGCGGGCCATCTCCACGCTCGCGCGCGACATTCAGGACCGGCTCCGCGCGCAGCACGCTGAGATCGCGCATCTCAAGATGACCTACAGCCCCGACGAAGCGCTCGCGGGAGAAATCGCGGCGGTGAACCTCGTGCGCAACGACTTCGTGCCCGAGCTTTCGCTCAAGCTCCCCGAGCCGTCCAGCCGCGGCCAGCTCATCATCAATCTCCGCGCCGAGCAGTCGCCGGAGGTCCTGGCCGAAACGGTCCGCGCTGCATTGACCGAACTGCCCGCACAGGTGCCCACCCTCACCGCGCAACTCGATCATCTCGAACACTTCCGCCCCGGGCGCCCGACACCGACGCATCGCGACGCTGCGCCGGCACTGAGCTAATTCTGTCGCGTGGTGTTCCCGCTCAGTCGCCTCCCTCTTCTCCTCGCCGCGCTTGTGGCGTGGGTCTTCGGCGCGACCGCGGCGGATCAACCGCAAGCCGTCGAGACCGTGGCATTGCACAACGTCTTTCAGCTCACCGACGGGCTCTACTCCGGCAATTCGCCCGACTCCGATGAAGGCTTCCGCGAGCTGCGGAAGCTCGGCGTGCAGACCATCATCAGCGTGGATGGATCGAAGCCGAACGTGGAACTCGCCCACAAATACGGCATGCGCTACGTCCACCTGCCGATCGGCTACGACGGCGTGCCGCAGGCCCGGGCGGTGGAACTCACCAAAGCGGCGCAGACGGCTGCGGGGCCCATTTACCTGCACTGTCACCATGGTAAACATCGCAGCCCGGCGGCGGCGGCGGCAATCTGCCGGGTAACTCAGGGGTGGAGCGTGGACAAGGCGGATGAGTTTCTGAAACAGGCCGGCACTTCGCCCGACTACGCCGGCCTGTATCGCGACATGCGCGCTTTTCGCGTGCCGACAGCAGCGGAGCTCGCGCGAGTTCCCGCCGATTTTCCCGAGGTCGCCAAAATTCCGGATGTCGTCGAGGTGATGGTTGCGATCGACGAGCATTTCGACACGCTCAAGGCCGCGCAGACGGCTGGCTGGCGCGAGGTGCCCGCGCAGCAGGCCACGCTGCTTGGGGAATTGCTCCGCGAGCACGCGCGCGATCCCGAAACAATCAAGCGAGGCGCCGATTACACCGCCAAACTCTCCGAAAGCGAACGCTCCGCCGCGGCCCTGCGCCAGCTTCTGCAAGAACCGGCCAGCAGCTTACCCGCCCGCGATGCCGCCCTACTCGGCATGGGCAAAACCTGCGGCGCCTGCCACAAAGCCCACCGCAACTAGGCGCGTCACGGCCAAGGCCAAAAAGGGCATTCGCGAACGGAACCGCCTAGCTCCTGGCGATCTCGACCACCGCGAGGGTGATGTTGTCCACCCCGCCGGCGGCCATCGCGCGCTCGAAAAGCGCACTGACCGCGGCCTCCGCCTCGGGCTCGGCGAGGAGCACTTCCAGCATATCGGCTGGGACGAGCATGTCCGTGAGTCCGTCGCTGCAAATGAGGTAACGCCCCGGGAGATCGACCTGCAGCGGATGAATATGCGTTTCGATCTCCACTGCTTCGTCGCGGCCCCCGATGGCTTGCGTGAGAGCGTGGAGGAAGCCGGGGCGCGCGCCGTCGTTGCGCGTCAATAGACCCTGATCGATCAGGTCTTCCGCTTCCGAATCGTCGCGCGTGACTTGGACGAGCGTCCTCCCATTGAGCCGATAAACGCGGGAGTCGCCGACATTGAAAGCGAACAGCCCACGCCCGCCGCAACCGATCCCGGCGACCGTCGCGCCCATGGCCGCTAATTCGGGATCTTCCTGCCCCATTTCACAAAGCTTCCGGTTTAGCCGCTGGAGAATATCGCTGATACTCAGCGGCGTGACTCGCTTGCATTCGGCGAGCGCCGCGATGACTCGCCGGCTGGCTTCCGCACCTCCGCGATGACCGCCGATGCCGTCGGATACCGCAACGACCCACGGACCACTTTCCAACGAGATCGGCACCGGGCGGTCGCAGCTTATCGTCGAGGCCTCACCGCCAGCGAGGCAGGCGTCCTCGTTTCCGCGCCGGACTTTGCCCGTGTGGCAGAGCCATGCTCCACGAACGGTGTAATGCATCATGGGATGTTCCTCCGCCGAATGTTCATGTCTGTGGGCGCTCGAAAAACGGGTAGGTGGTAGCGGTAGAGAGGATTTCATGCTTTCCGTGGGGGGATGGGCGGAGGCTTTGGACTTCGGGACGCAGTCTGGAGATTTCGGGCCGACTTTCAAGTCTTCCTCTCGAGGCGGGAAAAGGAACCGCAAAAAGGGGTGGGAGCGAGCAGACATGGAAGACCAATTTTTGATACGGAGGAGGGCGCGAGCTTGGACTCGTGCATTGCGTCGATATTCAATCGACGATACTTCAAACACCGATGGATCAAGACCTCGCCAGCATCACCGAAAAAGTCCTCGCCTCGTACCAGGCGGGCGCCGGGATGAATAACATCGACGGCTCCAACCTGCCGTCGAAGCGCACCCTCGCGACGATCTGCGAAGACCTGCTGCAGCTCCTGTTTCCTGGCTTCCACGACTCCGAACCGATCCACTCGAAAGACCTGCGGCGCGTCACCAATCACCGGCTCTACTCCATCGCCGACCGACTGGGCACAGAGGTCTGCAAGAGCCTGCGCCTGAGCGAACCCAACTGCCCGCTGGAGCGGGCCGAGAAACTGGTCGCCGACTTTCTGAGCGCCATCCCGTTTGTCCGCCAGCAGCTCCAGACGGACATCGAGGCTGCTTTCCACGGCGATCCGGCGGCGGGCGGATTCGATGAAATCATCCTTTCGTATCCCTACCTCGAAGCCATCGCCATCCAGCGTTGCGCGCACCTGCTTTACTGCCACCAGCTTCCGCTCATCCCGCGCATGATGACGGAGTGGGCGCACTCGCGGACCGGCATCGACATCCATCCCGGCGCCCACATCAAATCGCACTTCTTCATCGACCACGGCACCGGCGTCGTCATCGGCGAGACCTCGGTCATCGGCTGCCACGTGAAGATGTATCAAGGCGTGTCGCTCGTCGCGCGTTCGCTCGCCGGCGGGCAGCAGCTCAAGGGCAAGAAGCGGCACCCGACCGTCGAAGATCACGTCACCATCTACGCCGGCACCACGATCATCGGCGGCGATACCGTGATCGGCGAAGGCTCGACCATCGGCGCCAATGTTTTTCTGACGCACAGCGTCCCCCCACGATCGCTCGTTTTGTACGAGGAAAATCAGCTCCGCATCCTTGATAAGAACAAGGGCCCGGCGGATTGGGTGGCCGACTGGGTGATATGATCTACCTCGATTACAACGCGACCACGCCCCTCGCCCCGGAGGCGTGGGCGTCGATGCGGCCCTATTTCGAGCGGCACTTTGGGAATCCCTCGAGTATTCACGCCGCTGGCCGCGAGACCCGGGCGGCGATCGACGAGGCGCGCGATCGACTGGCGCGGCTGCTCGGCGCGAAACCGCACGAGATCATCTTCACCGGCGGCGGCACCGAATCGGACAATCTCGCCGTGCTCGGCTTGGCGCGAGCCCGGGCGGGCAAGGGCCGACATGTCATCACCTGCGCGACAGAGCATCACGCGGTGCTGCATGCGTGCGAGCATTTGCAAAAGAAGGAGGGATTCCGCGTGACGTGGCTGCCCGTCGACGCGCACGGGCGCGTAGATGTGGAGCAGCTGGCCGACGCGATCACGCCCGGGACAACGCTCGTCTCGATCATGACCGCGAACAACGAGACCGGCACGATGCAGCCCGTGAGCGAAATCTCTGCGCTCTGCCGCGCGCGCGGCGTCCTCTTTCACAGCGATGCGATTCAGGCCTTCGGCAAGGAGCCGCTCGACCTCCGCCAGTTCGACGCGCTCTCGCTCGCGGCGCACAAATTTCACGGCCCGAAGGGCGTGGGTCTGCTCTACCTGCGCGCCGGGCTCGACCTCGAACGCCTACAGCACGGCGGCTCCCACGAGAATGAACGACGACCCGGCACCGAAAACGTCGCAGCCATCGTCGGGATGGCGCGCGCCGCGGAAGTCGCCCTGCCCACGATGGATGCGGAGCGCGGTCGACAGGCGGCATTGCGCGACGAATTGTGGCGCGGAATCCAGGCAGCATTCCCCGCCGCGGTGCGCAACTGGCATCCCGATCATACACTCGCGAACACTCTGAATATCAGCTTTCCCGGTCTTGAAGGTGAGGGACTTCTCATGAATCTTGATCTCGCTGGCATTTGCGCTTCGAGCGGTTCCGCCTGCCTCGTCGGTTCGATACAGCCATCGCACGTTTTACTGGCGATGGGTGTAGAGCCCGCGCTGGCGGCGGCCACGGTGCGCTTCTCGCTCGGCAAACAAACTTTCCCCGTAGACATCGAAACCACCATCCAACGCCTGCCCGAAATTTTCGCCCGTCTCGCTGCCGCCCACGCATGATTCTCGCCCGCCAACTCGACTTCCTCACCCGCCTCGTCACTCCCCGTCGCCCGCCGGCTCCGGTGGAGAAAATCTGCACGAGCAGCGAGGCCGCGCTGGTCCAGCAAGCCCAGCAGCTTCTCCGCGCGCTGGGTTGCGACGCCCTCGCGCTGCGCGTGACGATTCGCTGGAATGCGCGGATGCGGAGCACCGCCGGGATGGCTTACGCGAGCAAGGCATTGATCGCGCTGAACCCGAAGCTCTGCGCTTTTGGCGACGACGAAGTAGATCGCACGATGCGGCACGAACTCGCTCATCTCCTCGCCCATCACCGCGCGGGACGCCGCCGCATTTCACCCCACGGGCCGGAATGGCAGCAGGCCTGCCGCGACCTCGGCCTGCTCGACGAAAAGCGCTGCCACACGCTGCCCCTGCCTCGCCGCAAGGTCCCTCCTCGTCACTTCTACCGCTGCCCGGTGTGTCAAACGGAAATGCCGCGCGTCCACCCATTCAAACGCAAGACGGCATGTTTCCCATGCTGCAAAAAGCACAACGGTGGGCGCTACGACGAGCGGTTCCGCTTCATGCCGATCAAGAAATCCGCCGAGTAGCCACCTCGCCAAAAAAAGCGAGCGGGAGGTTTTCGCCTCCCGCTCGGGGTTGATTCTTTTTATCGAGCGCGAAGGTTACTTCGCCTCGCCGGGTTTACCACGGCCTTCGCCGGGCTTGCGGTCGCCGCCGGGGCCGCGCAGATCCTTCATCTTTTCCTTCTGCTCAGGCGTGAGGACCGCGCCGATTTCTTCAAATTGGCTCTTCATGAGTTCACGCGCTTTCTCTTTATCGGCATCCGAGAGATTCTCGCGACCCTTGGCCATGAGTTCCTTGAATTGCGGGGCGCTCTTTTCCTGAATGGCCTTGATCTTGTCCTGCTGATCCTGGGTGAGGCCGAGCTTTTCGGTCATCATTTTCAGACGCTCTTCGGGATTCATCCGAGCGCCCTGAGCTCCGGGGCCGCGGCGTTCGCCTTCAGGTTTGGGGCCGGGCTTTTCGCCAGCGGGCGGCGGGGCTTTGTCGCCGCCGGGCGGCTTGGGCGGGGCGGCGTCTTCAGCGCGGAGCGAGGAAGGCACGGCGCAGAGGCCGGCCACAGCGAGGGAGAGAATGGCGAGGTGCTTCTTCATAATGGCGCAGGAACACCCGCCTTCCGGGGGAGTTGCGGCTGGCGCGGAAATTTTTCCTAATAAAATGAAAAAGGACACGGCGTGAACCGTGTCCTTTCGCAAAAACTGAATATCGAGAGCGCTTATTTCGCGGTCTTTTCCTCGATGTATTTCACGACGTCGCCGACGGTCTGGAGCTTCTCAGCGTCCTCGTCCGGGACTTCCACGGAAAACTCTTCCTCAAACGCCATCACTAGTTCCACGGTATCGAGCGAATCGGCGCCAAGGTCCTCGATGAAGGACGCACTCGGGGTAACTTGTTCCGGATTCACGCCGAGTTGTTCGACGATGATGTCCTTCACTTTTTCTTCGATCGTTTTGTCTGCCATAAAAGGGGTGGTTGGAGCTGTGTTGGTTGGGTTGGTTTCGGGGGCATGCTTTAGAGTCGGGCTCCGGCGATGGCAACAACTAATTCGGACTTTTTCCCCGGAATTTCGCGTCTGAAAAACAGCGCTGGTATCTGCCCGCGCATGCCGTTACTAACGGGAATCATGAGCGATGCGCCCCAGGAATTTGACCTGAAATTTTTGCCCGACTGGCTGAAAGAAAGCCCGGCGACGAATCGCTATGCCGATTTCCAAGGCGAAAGCGAAGACCGCCCACGGCGCGGTCGCGATGACCGTGGTCCTGGCGGCCCCCGTCCCCAACGTCCCGGTGGCCCTCGCCCCGGCGGCAGTGGAGATCGTCGCGGACCAGGCGGCCCGAATCGCCCGCCCGGCGATCGCGGACGCGGACCTCACCCCGGCGGAGACCGTGGTCGTGGACCGCAGCGCCGCGACGACCGTCGCCAGGATGATCGCCCGCCACGCGAAGCGCCCCGTCCGGCCCCTGCGCAACTGACCGCCGACCTTTTGCCCGAGCCCAATGCCGCCACCGGCATTGCGCGCCAGATCAAGGCCAGCGGTCGCGCCTACCCGGTCTTCGGCACGAGCAAACTTTTCCTCGAGCGACCCGAGCGCCATCGGGTGCGCGTCTCGTCGCAGGACGCCGCCGTTCCCCTTTTCCAAGTCGGCGATGGCCCGATTTCCTTCGACCGCGCGCTGGTCGAGCGAAACGCGTTTTTCAGCGCCAAGGACGAATTTTACACCGAGGAGACGATCCAGGGCGAACCGATCAAGGGCAATTTCTCGAACGTGGCCCGCGCCCGAGCGAACGGCGCGCTGCTCGGACCGACGAATCACCACGGCTATCAACCCGCGCTCCGCAAGCTCTACGAGGAGCGCTTCAGCCGCCGGATGTCGTTCCCCGAATTCCAGCACAGCGAGATCGAGATCGTGACCGACGAACAGACCATCGCCGACTGGAAAGAGCAGGCGCGTTCCAGCACGACCTACACAACGACGAAAGAGGCCGAGCCCATCGTCTTCAAGACGCTCTTCGACGCCGAGCAGCACTTCCGCAAAACCTACCTGCCGCAAATCGTGAAGAGCGGCCAGACGCTGGAATGCAGCGGACCTGCCGCGCGGGCCGGTGGGGATCGTCACGTCGGTGCCGCCGTGCGTGAGGCTTGGGAACGGGAGAGCCGCTTCCCGCAACAGATCGTGAATGGCCTGCGCTCTTTCCTTACGGAAGCCGGACTGCATTTCTTCAAGCACCGCAAGCGCGTACTCTTCGTCTCGGCGACCAAACCGCAGCGCCATCCCGCCGGTCAGGTTTTCTCCGACGACATCACCGCCATCCTCCGCACCGTCGAGGCCTCACCGCGCGTCAAGCGCCCGCAACTCGCGGCCAAGATCCTCGGTGAAGGCCACGAAAGCCCCGAAACCGCGCCGCGCAAGGAGCAGCTCGCCTCCGCCCTCCACTATCTGTCTCACGCCGGACACGTCATCGAATTCTCCGACGGTGCTCTTGAGTTGCCCCTGTCGCCGCTGGACAAACCGCCCCAACAACCTGCGGCCAAGTCTTCCGCGAAATCGAACGTACCGGCCGCGGCGTCCGCGACCGAAGAGCTCGAGCCGGAAACTGAAGCAGAGTTGGAAGCCGAAGCGGAAGCGCAGGCCGCACCATCGACCGACAGCGCAGCGGAAGCCCCAGTCACTCCGGAGGCCGCGGTGGAAACAACGTCGGCAGCCGAGACCGCACCGGCGCCCGAGCCGATCATCGAAGAGACGCCCGAGCCCGCACCCGCCGCACCAGAGGCGGAGCCGACCAGCGAAATCTCGCCGCGCTAGGTCGGCGCGGCGTTACTGCGCCACGATCGGCACGCTTTTCCGCAGCGCTTCGAAATTCGGGAAGAAACCTTCCACCGTGTAAGTCTCACCGGCGGTCATATCGCGAGTCGCGACGTTCACCGAATACTCCAGCCGCTCGCCCGGATTGATCGCGACCAGCGTCGGATCGTTCGTGAACGCCTGATCCTCTGACCACTGCTCGACCGTCTTGCCATCCTTCGCCTTGAGCAGCACCTCCACGCGCTGCGAGGTGGGGAATTCCAACTGCGCCAGTTTCCCGCCGCGATTGGTCAAAGTTACCGTCACCTTCAGCATGCGATTTTCGGAAACCTTCACCGGATTCGGATCGACCAGCAGCCCGATCTCGAGCTGCTTGAAATTCGTCTTCGTGCCTTTGGGTTCCTTGGGTTTTCCGCCACCGAAAGGATGGAGCAGCCGATACCACAAGCTGGGCTTCGGCGCGGCGGGCGGGACCTCCTCGGCAGCAAGTAGGGCCATCGGCACGGCCAGGATGAGGAGGCAAAACAAGGGGCGGAATTTCATCGCGCTCTCTTAGCCGGGCGCGGCATGGTTGGCAAATGGCTTCCCTCTTCTCCCTCCTGCGCGGTGCCGGGAAACCGGCCCTACATCTCCTCTGCGGATTGCTCGCGCTCAGCTTCCTCGGCATGGGCAAGAAGCCGCAGATCACCGTGCGTTTCTTTGCCGAGGCCAAGGCGATGGACACCGAGCGCTTCGCTCAACCGATCACCTTCCGCGCGCCGCCGCGCGAGGGCTACATCGAGCGCATCCCGTCCGTGCATGAACAGCACATCAAATCCGTCTATCCCTTTCAGGCCACCGATGGCTCGTGGGGCTGCGCCTTTCAGCTCGATGCCAATGGCCGGCTCGCGCTCGAAGTCGTCAGCACCGAGCGGCGCGGCTCCTACCTCGTCGCCTTCGCGGGCACAAAAACCGGCGTGCATCAGGTCATCGAATTGCTCATCGATAAGCCGATCAAAGACGGCATTATCTCCATCCCGAGCGGCCTCACAGAACTCGAGATCGCCGCGATCACCAAGGCCTGGCCCGTGATCGGGCAAAAACGCAAGAAGTAGCCCGACCGCTCCGCTCCTCGCTTGTCCGACTACCTTCCTCTCCTCGCTGCGGTCGCGCCGGTTTTCCTGATCATCCTCACGGGATGGCTGATCCGGCGCATCGGCTGGCTCACGGAAGAAGCGGATGCCAGCCTGCTGCGGGTCATCGTCAACCTGCTCTACCCGTGTCTGATCCTCGATACGATCCTCGGGAATAAAGCCCTGGAGAAAGTCGGCAACGTCCTGCTCGCGCCCGTCGTCGGCTTCGGCACGGTCGCGCTCGGCTACGGCATCTGCTACGCGCTCGCCCCGCTTTTCGGCGCCCGCGAGTCGCGCCAGCGCCGCACCTTTGCCTTCACCACTGGCATCTATAATTACGGCTACCTCGCGTTGCCCATCGCGCAGTCGCGGTTCGGATCGGAGACGAGCGGCGTGCTTTTCATTCACAACCTCGGCGTCGAAATCGCGCTTTGGACGGTCGGCATCATGATCATCTCCGGCGTGGCGCGTGGCGGCGGCTGGCGGCAAATTTTTAACGGTCCCGTCATCGCGATTCTCTGCGCCGCATTGCTCCATTTCGCCGGCGCGCGAACGTGGATGCCTTCGGTCGCGCTCACCGCCGTCCATAGCCTCGGCGCGACCGCACTGCCGCTCGGCCTCATTCTCACCGGCGCCACTTTCGCCGACCAGATGCGCGCCCTTTCCGCTCGCAGCGAACCGCTCGGGACCTTCGGCGCTTGCGTGCTGCGCCTCGCCGTGTTGCCCGTCCTCATGCTCGCCCTCGCGCGCTGGCTCCCCTGCCCGATCGAACTGCGCCGCGTCATCGTCATCCAGGCCGCGATGCCCTGCGCAGTCATCCCGGTTTTGCTCTCGAAACACTACGGCGGCGACCCGGCGGCGGCGCTCCGGATCATCCTGTGGACCTCCGCGATCGGGCTGCTCACCATCCCCTTCTGGCTGCAACTCGGGCTGCGCTGGATCGGCGCCAACTAAGATTTCCCGCGTTCGCGCTTGAAGCGCATGCGGGGCGCGGAGAATCTGTTTTGCGTTCGACGGTGTTCGCGTCCGCGACGCTCGCCGGCAGCAGCTTTAAACCAACCACTACGCACCACATTTATGGCAGTCATCTCACGAGGTCTTGAAGGAATTATCGCTGCAGAAACTCGCATCGGGGATGTGCGCGGCGATATCGGACAGCTCATCTATTGCGGTTACGACATCAACGAACTCGCGGGGAAAGTCAGTTACGAGGAAGTCGTCCACTTGCTCTGGCACAACCGCCTGCCGACCGCCCACGAACTCGATCGCCTGACCACCGCCCTCCGCGCAGAGCGTGAGTTGCCCGACGGTGTGATCGCGTGGATCACCAGCGCTCCGAAAGACGCCGCGCCCATCGACATCATGCGGACCGCGATCAGCATGCTCGGCTGTTACCCTACGAACCGGCCCAACCTCGACATGCCGGAGGCCAACGCGATTGCCATCAAGCTCGTCGCGCAAATCGGCATCATCGCCGCGTATTTTCACCGCTCGCGCACCGGCAAAAGTCTGCCGCCGATCCGCAAGGACCTCAGCGAAGCCGCGCATTTTCTGTGGCTCATCACCGGCGAAGAACCGACCGCCGAAGCCACGCAGACACTCGACGTCGCCTACGTCCTCCACGCTGAGCACGGCTTCAACGCCTCGACCTTCACCGGCCGCGTCGTCGCCTCCACGCTCAGCGACATGTATTCCGCGATCAGCGCCGCCATCGGCGCGCTCAAAGGCCCGCTCCACGGCGGCGCCAACGAAGGCGTGATCCACATGCTCCAGGAAATCGGCGACCTTGATAAAGTGGACGGCTGGATCGAAGACGCGCTCGCGCAGAAAAAGAAAATCATGGGCATCGGCCACCGCGTTTACAAAGTGCTCGACCCTCGGGCGCCGCACCTCAAGGCCATGGCCATCAAGCTCAGCGAGCAACTCGGCGAAGCGAAGTGGATCCAGATGAGCGAGCGCATCGCGACCATCATGAAGGAGCGCAAGGGCCTGAATGCAAACGTCGATTTCTACTCGGCCACCGTTTACTACTCACTTGGCATTCCGACCGATCTCTTCACGCCCATCTTCGCGATCTCGCGCATGAGCGGTTGGACAGCGCACATCCTCGAGCAATACGCCGACAACCGCCTCTTCCGTCCGCTCAGCGAATACAGCGGCGCACCTGTCGGAAAGAAAGTCGTCCCGATCGCCGATCGCTAACCGAGCGTCGCGGGCGAGCGTCGCGGGCGAGCGACGGCGCCAATCCGCCATGAGTTCCCACGCGCAGCATCCCGGCGGGTCAACGCCCGCAGTCCAGCCTCCGCGCGAGGATCTCCCGAATCGCCTCCAGGCGCTCGCGTTCCACGGCAAAGCCGCCGTCTTCCGAAATCGCCGCTTTTGGCGCGACGGATTGCAAGGGCGACCACCACGGCTCGTCCTCGGCAATGCAGCCTCGGCGCGACCAGTCATCGCCACCGCACGCGGCCCGCTCTACGCCTCGGGCGATGCGGCGGAGTTCGCGCTTCAGGCCGGCAAAGTGCAGAACTTGCGCGTCGCCGCCCGAGCCCTCCACGGACTCGAAATTCCGTCCGGCACTGTCTTCAGTTTTTGGGCCAACGTCGGTCGTACCACGCGGCGACGAGCCTTCGTGGAAGGTCGCGAACTGCGCGAGGGCTGCGTTATTCCCAGCATCGGCGGCGGACTCTGCCAGCTCTCGAATGCACTCTACGACTGCGCACTCCAGGCGGGTCTCGAAGTGGTGGAGCGCCACGCTCATTCCCGGCGACTGCCCGGCTCCAGCGCGGAGGTCGGGCGCGACGCCACGGTTTTCTGGAACTACGTCGACCTGCGCCTCCGCGCGATTTTCCCGTGGCAAATCCGAGTCTCGCTCACACTTGATGAACTGATCGTCCAATTGTGCGGTCGGCCGGATTCTGGATCGCGCTCCGGTCTGCGCAAAGCCACCGCGCCGAACGACGAATCGCCCGCTAAAGCCGAGAGCTGCGAGACCTGCGGCATGGTCTCCTGCTTTCGGCATCCGTCCGCCGCCAGCCTGCCGCAAAGCGCAATCACCGCGTGGCTTCTCGATGCCTGGCAGCCGGAATTTGCGGCTTACGTGGAAGCGGAGCATCGCCCCACCGATCACCTTTTCCTGCCGCTCGATAGCCAACGCTGGAAACTCGGCCCATACCGCTGGCCCAGTGGAGGCTTCGCCCGCGTCCGCGAGGAACCGTGGACGGTGCTGCAGCGCTCATGGATCTCGCGCCGCCTCGCCGCTCAGGGCGCGGAGCGGCAAAAAGCGCTGCTGCGCATGGACGAGAAACTCGCTGCCGCCTACGAACGCCGAGTGCCGGCAATCGCAACACATCTGGTGGTCAGTCAAAATTTGCTGCCTTTTCTTTGGCGGCGCGGCGTTCTCGGCGGACGCACCTTCGACGTGCTCATGACCCGCCTCCCGATGGCCGAGCTGCAGCGCACCCTCGACGCCGCAGCGGCCGCTCATCCGGAAAGTCCCACTCTCGCCGACTTCCGCGCGCCATCGGCTCTCGCCGCTGCCGAAACTGCCGCCCTCGCCACCGCGCGCTCATGGATCACTCCGCATTCGCGCATCGCCGCTTTAGCCGGTGAGCGCCCCGTTCTACTGCCATGGCATCTGCCCGCAACCCGCACGCTTCCTCGCGGGACAAAACTCGTCTTCCCGGCCAGTACGCTCGGACGCAAGGGCGCATGGGAACTGCGCAACGCACTTCGCGAAGTGCGACTACCGCTGCAGATTGCTGGTCCCGTTTTGGAAGGCGCGGATTTTTGGAACGGCATCGAGGTCTCGCGTACGGGCGACGATTGGCTCGCCGATGCCGCGGCCGTCGTGCTACCCGCTTGGGTCGAGCATCAGCCGCGCCGACTTCTCCAAGCCGTCGCCGCAGGCCGCCCCGTCATCGCCTCGGAAGCTTGTGGCCTGGCGAATGTGCCGGGTGTCACGACCATCCCGGTCGGCGATTCGACCGCACTCCGCGATGCGCTTGTTGCGCTCGATTTGGAGCAAACCGCAACACTTCGCTGATAGCGATGCGCTTCCCGCTTGCCGAAGTTTCACCGTCCGCGAGAACCTCCGACTCAATCTCGCATCCATCCCTCCCACGCCCATGACCCAACCCATCGGATTCGCCGTCGTCGGCACCGGCATGATTGCCGAAGTTCACGCCCAGGCTATCAAGGACACTCCGGAGGCTCGGCTCGTGGCGGTCTGGACGCGCGATGCGCCCAAGGCCCGCGCCTTTGCCGAACAATTCGGCTGCCGGGCCGCGGAGAGTCTCGAAGCGCTGGTCGCCGATCCGGAGATTCGCGCGGTGACCATCGCCACGCCGAGCGGTGCGCATGCGGATGTCGCGGTGCCGTTTCTCGAAGCGGGAAAAGCGGTGCTCTGCGAGAAGCCGCTCGAAGTTTCGCTCGCCGCAGTGGATCGCATCCTCGAGGCCGAGCAGCGCGGCGGCGGCGTGCTCGCCGGGGTTTTCCAGATGCGTCTGGGGCGTGGTGCTCGGCTGATCAAGGACGCGGTCGAGGCCGGGCGCTTTGGCCGACTCACGCTGTGCAGCGCCTACATCAAGTGGTGGCGGTCGCCGGAGTATTACGCGACGTCGTCGTGGAAGGGCACCTACAAGCTCGATGGAGGCGGCGCGCTGATCAATCAAGGCATCCACGCCGTGGACCTGCTGCAGTGGATCGCCGGGCTGCCGGACGAAGTGAGCGCCTTCACCGGACGACTCGCTCATCCGAATATCGAAGCCGAAGACACGGTCGCCGCGACGCTGCGCTACGCGCACGGCGGGCTCGGGGTGATCGAAGCGTCGTCGTCATCGTGGCCCGGCAGCGATCTACGGATCGAGATCATGGGCTCGCGCGGCAGCGCCGTGCTGGTGAATGACCGGATTGAGCGCTGGGAATTTGCCGAGCCGCAGCCGGACGACGAAAAGGTGCGGGCGAGTTTTGCCGACGGCGCGCAGATGAAAGTCGGCAGCGGCGATCCCCGCGGCATGAGCTGGCACGAGCATCGCGTGCTGGTGGGCGATCTTGCCCAGGCGTTACAGGCGGGACGCGCGCCGATGATCCCCGGCGCGGAAGCCCGGCGCGCCGTTTCGCTGGTCATGGCTGTTTACGAAAGCGCGCGGACCGGTCAGATCGTGCGGCTCCAGTAGCGCGCGCCGCATCCAAAACAAAACCCGCGAAGGCGAGCCTCCGCGGGTTTGTTGAATTCAGATTGGCCGAGCGGACTACAGCGTCGCCGCGATCTTCACGATCTCCGCGAAGTCGCGCGCGACGAGGCTCGCGCCGCCGACGAGGGCGCCGTCGATGTCCGGCTGGCCGAGCAGCTCGGCGGTATTGCCGGGCTTCACACTGCCACCGTACTGGATGCGGACTTTCTCCGCCGTGGCCGCGTCGGAAATCTCCGCGAGCACCTTGCGGATGAAAGCGTGCGCTTCCTGCGCCTGCGCGGGCGTCGCGGTGCGGCCGGTGCCGATGGCCCACACGGGCTCATAAGCGAGGACCACGTCTTCGAGTTCCTTGGCGGACAGACCGGCGAGGCTGCCTTTGAGCTGCGTTTCGAGGACCTGCTCAACCTGACCCGCGTCGCGCTCGGCGAGCGTCTCGCCGATGCAGACGATCGGCGTGAGCGAGCCGGCGATGGCCGCCTTGGTCTTCTTGTTCACGGTTTCATCGGTCTCACCGAAAAGCGTGCGGCGCTCGCTGTGACCCACCACCACGTAGCGGGCGAAAAGCTCGCGGATCATCGCGGCGCTGATTTCGCCGGTGAAAGCGCCGCCCTTTTCCCAATGCATATTCTGCGCGCCGCTCTTCACGTTCTGCACCTTGCTCAGCCGCTCGGAGACGTAGGCGAGCGCGGTGAAGGGCGGGACGATGACGATGTCGATGCGCTTCTCCTCGGCGACTTCGAGTAGGAAGGTGTCGAGGTAGCTGGTCGCGTCGGCGACCGTCTGGTTCATCTTCCAATTGGCGGCGATGATTTTCTTACGCATGTGGAGTGGTCCTTACTTTTCGTTAAGCGCGGCGACGCCGGGCAGCGTTTTACCTTCGAGGAGTTCGAGCGAAGCGCCGCCGTCGGTGGAGGCGTGAGTGACTTTATTGATCACGCCGAATTTCTTCGCCGCGGTCGCGGTGTCGCCGCCGCCGACGACACTGATCGCGCCCGCTTCGGTCGCCGCAGCGATGGCTTCGGCCATGGATTTGGTGCTGCCGGCGAAGGCGTCGAACTCGAACACGCCGGGAGGGCCGTTCCAGATGATCGTCTTCGCGCGACCGATGACTTCGGCAAACAGCGCGCGGCTCGCGGGGCCGGAGTCGAGGCCTTCCCAGCCAGCCGGGATGCCTTCCTTGTCGGTCGCCGCTTTGGTGTTCGCGTCGGGCGCGAATTTGTCGGCGATCACGAAATCCACGGGCAGATGAATCTTCACGCCCTTGGCCGCAGCTTTCTCAAAGAGTTCCTTGGCGATCTCTGCGCCATTGGCGTCAAAGAGCGAGTTCCCGATTTCCATGCCTTCGAGCACTTTCTTGAAGGTGAAGGCCATGCCGCCGCCGATGATGATCTCGTCGGCTTTATCGAGCAGGTTGTTGATGAGTGGGATTTTGTCCGCGATTTTCGCGCCGCCGAGGATGGCGAGCAGCGGGCGGGCCGGGTGATCGAGCACGGCTGCGAAAGCGGTGAGTTCCTTTTCCACGAGGAAGCCGGCGGCCTTGATCGGCAGATCGACGCCGACGACTGAGGAGTGCGCACGGTGGGCGGTGCCGAAGGCGTCGTTGACGTAGATGTCACCGAGCTTGGTCAGCGAAGCGCGGAAGGCGGCGACCGCTGCGGGGTCCGCGGATTTCTTGGTGCCGTCTTCGAGCTTCACCTTGCCCTCTTCCTCGATGTGAAAGCGCAGGTTCTCGAGCAGGATCACTTCGCCCGGCTTCAGCGCAGCCGCGGCGGCTTCGACTTCGGCGCCGACGCAGTCATTGAGGAACTGCACGGGCTTGCCGAGCAGTTCGGCGAGTTTGTCAGCGACTGGCTTGAGCGAGAGCTTGTCGGAGGCCTGACCGTCCGGACGGCCAAGGTGGCTGGCGATGACGACGGAGCCGCCTTTTTCCAGGATGTATTGAATGGTCGGAAGCGCCGCGGTGATGCGGGCGGTGTTGGTGATATCGCCGGTCTTCTTGTCCTGCGGGACATTGAAGTCCACCCGAACGAAGACACGTTTGCCGGCGACATCGACGTCGCGAATAGAAAGCTTGGCCATAGGAAAGGTGATGTTTTTTCAAGATAAGAGCCTGCGGCGCTGAGGCCGCAGGCTCCGTCTGGATTTGGAATTTTCTGAGTTACTTGGCGACGACGCGGACCATCTCCAACACCTTGTTGGAATAGCCCCACTCGTTGTCATACCAGGAGACGAGTTTCACAAAGGTGCCGTCGAGCGCGATGGAGGCCTCGGCGTCGAAGACAGAGGTCATGGCCTCGCCGCGGAAATCGGTGGAGACCACCTTGTCCTCGGTGTAGCCGAGCACGCCCTTGAGCGGGCCTTCGGACGCCGCTTTGATGACGGCCTTGATTTCATCGAACGTCGCGGACTTGACCAGTTCCGCCGTCAGATCGACCACGGAGACGTCCGAAGTCGGAACACGGAAAGCCATGCCGGTGAGCTTCTTGTTCAGCTCGGGAATGACCACGCCGACGGCCTTGGCGGCGCCGGTGGAGGACGGGATGATGTTTTCGAGAATGCCGCGACCGCCGCGCCAGTCCTTGTTGCTCGGGCCATCCACGGTCTTCTGCGTGGCCGTGGCCGCATGCACCGTGGTCATGAGGCCGCGCTTAATGCCGAACGCGTCGTGAATGACTTTGGCCAGCGGGGCGAGACAGTTCGTGGTGCAGCTCGCATTCGAGATGATCGCCTGCCCGGCGTAGGTCTCGTGATTCACGCCATAGACGAACATCGGCGTCGCGTCTTTCGAAGGCGCGGAAAGCACGACTTTCTTCGCCCCGGCTCTGAGATGCGCGCTGGCGGTCGCTTCATCGAGGAAAAGACCGGTCGATTCGACAACCACCTCAGCGCCGACTTCATCCCATTTCAGCGTGGAAGGATCCTTCACCGCGGTGAGGCGGATCTTCTTCCCGTTCACCACCAGCGTGGTGCCCTCGACAGAGACCTCGCCTTTGAAGCGGCCGTGCACGGAATCGTACTTCAGCATGTAGGCCAGATAGTCGGGCTCGAGCAAGTCGTTGATCCCCACCACCTCGATATCCCCT